>DATIMM010000203.1:0-48683 GCA_035475295.1 Bryobacteraceae bacterium | reverse complement strand
GCCGTCGTGCGATACCGCCCCAACCGCTCCCGAGTCTTCCACTCCTCCTCATCCCACTCCAACGGATTCTGCTGCGCCCACTCCGCTTCGGCCCGGTCACACTGGTGCAGCACGCGCAGATAAAACCAATGCGCCTGGGCGGTCTGCACCACGAGTTCATAGGCAGTCGCCACCTGCGGAGCATAATCGTGCAGCCAGTCGGCCACGAGCAGATCGTAATCCTCCTGCCGCTCCCCTGGAAGAATCAGCGTACGCGACGTACACCCATGCGTCCGCGCATTTTGCGACGACCGCTGCTTGCCCTCCGGCGTCCGTGGCCCCGTGGACTGGCCCGCCGGCTCAGCCGGCAGCAGGATATGCGAGAACAGCGGCTCGGCGTCTTCAGGCTTTTCGGGCATCTCGCCCGCAAGTCTCGCAACCCCATCGTTCCCGCAGCCGCCCCAATCCCACCTAACTCATACAAACCAAAGACTCACAATTTTTTATCGACCCCTGTGACCGGCCTCGAACACCCCACCCCTCACCCCGGGCAGTTCGTTTCGCAAAACACCCCCTTTCCACCCCTCGCGAACTATTAAGAATTTAATTGACAAGCCCGCACAACGGAGCTATATCTAAACTCAAGTATTAATTCCTTAGTAAATCGAGCCGCCACATGCCCAGAAAAAAATCGCCCCAACTCACCGAAGCCGAACTTCGGCTCATGAACGTCCTCTGGGAAAAAGGACAAGCTACCGTCGGCGAAGTGGCCGAAGCGCTGACCGGTAATCCGCCTCTGGCCTACAGCAGCGTCCTCACCATCCTGCGCATTCTCGAAGGCAAAGGATATCTCCGGCACACCAAGGAAGGCCGCGCCTTTCTCTACGAACCCGCCATTAACCGCGAGGAAGCCAGTACGGGCGCCATTCGCCAGTTGCTCGCCAGGTTCTTCAACAACTCCCCGGAATTGCTGGTAGCCAACCTCCTTAGCGACGAGGCTCTCAGCCGAAAAGAAATCGACAGACTCAAAAAGCTGATCGCCCAGCATGAATAGGTGAAAGGAAACTCTTGTGCTCGATCAAATCCTCTCCAGTTGGAACTACTTCGCTGCAACTGTTTGGGCCGCTCTCGTAAATGCGCTTCCCGTCACTTGCATCGTCACCGGTTTTGCATGGCTCGTGCTCGACAGGACGAAGAAATGGTCGTCCACCACGCGCTACGGAGCCTGGTGCGCCGTCCTTGCCTTCACGGTTCTCCTGCCGCTGGGCCAGATCTTCCTGCCTCACCCTACGCCGCCGTTGCAAGAAAACCTGACGCCGGCCCTCGCCGTCGAAAGCACGCCCGGCATCGACCAGATCGCTATCGCCCTGCCGCAGGCTCCGGCTCCCGTAACGACCCCGCGCAAGGTTCCTTATAGCCTCATCCCCGCTCATCTCAATTTCACGCTTCCCCTGTCGCCGATCTCTGCCTTCGTGCTGCTCTGGACGTTGGCTGCCGCACTCCAGTTTGTTCGCATCGCCGTCGCCCTTCGCTTCACCCTGGTGCTCAAGCGGTCCGCATGGCCTGCGCCCGATGAGCTGGAGGCCCGCTGGCAAAACTTGTTGATGACCACCTACCGGGGCCGTCCCGTCACTCTCGGCGTCTCCAACGGCGTCTCCGTGCCGGCCGTCATCGGCTATCGCCGGCCCGCTATTCTGTTGCCCGATTCCACCCTTTCCCGGCTTAATGCGGAACAACTCGACGGCATACTGATCCACGAACTCGCTCATGTGCGTCGCTACGACGATTGGGCGATAGCCATCCAGCGGATACTCGAAGCCCTTTTCATCTGGCATCCGCTCGTTCGCTTCATCGCCGGAAAAATGGAGCTCCAGCGCGAAATTGCCTGTGACGACTGGGTGCTCTCTTCGAAGCAGCCCCGCGCCTACGCCATCTCTCTGACCGCCATCGCCGAGTTCTGCGCGCGTTCTCCTCACTCAGGCCTTATGGGCCTCGCCATCGAGAATGAGTCGCAACTCGGCCGGCGCATCGAAGTACTGTTGGACAACACCCGATCCATCACTACGCGCATCTCGTCGAAGAGCCTGGGATGCGTGGCCTGCCTCCTCTCGCTTGTCTCAGTGCTTAGCCTGCAGTTGCCCAACCTGATGGCGCTCCCGGTCCAGGCCAGTCCCGCGAGCCCCGCCAAGCCCGTCGCTCCTGCGCCTGTACTGAAACCGGAGAAGCCAGCGGCGCCTAAACCTCCGAAGCCGCCGCGCACGCTGTCCGAAGAGCAGGAACTCAGCCGTCAGGAAGCTGAACTCGCCAGGAAGCAAGCCGAACTCGCCAAAAAACAGGCCGCCCTCGTTCGGCAGCACATTCAGCTCGCCGACAAGCAGATCAATCGCCAGCTCCACCAGCAGTTGAACCTGCAGATACATCCGCAGATTGACCCACGGATGTTCGATCACTTGCAGTTACAGATGAAAAATCTGCAAGACCAGCTTGCTCACATCAACGTCGATAAGATCACCAAGGACGCCATGCGGATGCAGCTTCAAATGGGAGGCATGCAGTCAAAATTGGAAAACATGCAGATTCGGCCCGAACTGAAGCAGCAACTGGAAAAACTCCGCGCAAAGCAGGAGGAGCTCAGCAAAGAGCAGCAACGGAATGCCCAGGAACTCCAGCGCACCCTGAACGAGATCTTCAACGACACAGTAAACAAGAGCGTGCCTAATCCGGCCCGCTAACTTCAAACGCTATTGACAGTTCCGTAGCGCAAACATAAGCTTTATCTTGGCTTCCAACTAAGATGAACTTGCTGAATAGGTTTGCGCTTTGCTTTTTTCTTGCATTTGTCGCCTCGGCACGCGCCGAAGTCCGCCACCTCTGGCAGATCGGCGAATGGAACCAGTCGCCCGTTGAGTTCTCAAGTAAGGCCGCGAGCAGCGCAGTCGATTATCGAGTGGGCAAGAGCGACTGGAAGCAGGACTGGCCCCGAACTCAGCCCGTCAAGCAGCCATACCGCATCTCATTTCCGCTCGATTCCACCGCCGGAACCTATTCCTTGAAAATCGGCACCCTCATTCGCTATCCACGGGTTCCCGCGCTACAGATCGATGTAAACGGACACGCCGGCGTCTTCTACCTGCATCCGCAACTGAGCTATTCACGCTCCGACTTCTCCTACGCCTTCGATCCTCACGAATCCCAGAGCACCATCACGGCCGAGATCCCCGCATCCTTTCTGAAGAACGGCGAAAACACCATTACGATCACCTGTGTGGACAATCCCGTCTCGCCCGAAGACCAGGATCGGTTCTCCGGCATCGGCTACGACGCTCTCAGCTTCGACCAGGGCACCTCAGGCAAGCAAGCCGCAACCATTACAGCCGACGCTACCCCTACGGTGTTTTTCAAGCACCAGGCCAATGGACTCGCCGAGATCGTCGATACCTTCATCCGGTCCAATTCTCCGTTAAAGCCCGGTACCGCCGAGCTTCTGCTAAATGGTGCCCGCTATAAACAGCAGTTGAAGGGTGGCCACGATTTCGGCGAAGAGCGCGTCTTCTTCGAAATCCCCGAATGGACCGGCACCCAAGACGGAACACTCTCGGTCAGTGCCGGCCAGCACCGAAGCTTTCCCGTCGCGTTAACCGCGCAGCGCAAGTGGACCATCTTCGTCGTCCCGCACACTCACCTGGACGTCGGCTACACCGACTATCAAGGCAAGGTTGCCGAAACGCAGGCCAGAGTGCTGACGCAAGCCGCCGATCTAATCCACGAGCATCCTGATTTCCGGTTTTCCATGGACGGCTCCTGGAATCTTCAGCAACTACTCATCACCAGGCCCGAGGATAAGCGCAACGAAATTCTGAACCTGATCCGCACAGGCAAAATGGCGATGCCAGCTCAATACGTCAACCTTCTCACAGGCTACGCCTCGCTCGAAACTCTTTACCGGTCTCTTTACTACTCGAAGAAACTGTCTGGCGAATACAAGCTCCCATTTGAATATGCCAACATCACCGATGTCCCCACGTACACCGGCAGCTATCCCTCCGTGCTCGCCAGCAGCGGCGTGAAATATTGGGTAGCCGCCGCCAACAACGATCGCGCTCCTATATTCAACTACAAGCACTGGAACGAGAAGTCACCCTTCTGGTGGCAGGGTCCCGACGGCAAGAAGGTTCTGTTCTGGTACTCGCGCCACTACGAACAGATCGAGACACTCTTCGGCCTCCCGCCGGAACTCGATGCCGTTCGGGAATCCCTGCCCATCTATTTGCAGGCGTACTCAAAGCCCGACTATAAGCCCGATGTTGCTCTACTCTACGGAGCCCAGGTAGAGAACACAGACCTGTATCCTCAAATCGCCACCTTCGCTACCGGATGGAATAGCCGCTACGCCTATCCCAAGCTGGATTACGCAACCTTTCCCGACTTCTTCCACTATGTCGATGAACACTACGGCAAGGATCTGCCCACCTACAAGGGAGACGGCGGTCCATATTGGGAGGACGGCATTGGAAGCGACGCTTACTTCGCGGCGGAAGACCGCCAGAATCAGCATCGCGCCTTATCCGCCGAGGTCCTTTCAACGCTGACACACACGATCGACGCAAACTACAACCCGCCCGCCGGACTCTTCGGCGATATCTGGCGGAATATCATTCTCTTTTCCGAGCACACCTGGCTGTCCTACAATTCCGTGTCGCAGCCCGAGCACGACGAATCCGTCAAACAGCTCCGCGTTAAGGACGATCGCGCCGAACGCGGCGCCGTCGAGATTGAAGACGTGATGAACCGTTCTCTGAGCCAGCTTGCTGACCGGATTCATGTGCCCGCTGGAACGCTCGTCGTCTTCAACTCCCTGAACTGGAGCCGCGATGCTATCGCCGAAGCCGATCTGCCGGAGCACTCTAGGTTGACCGATCTAAGCACCCACGCAGACGTTCCTCTGCAGGTTCTCTCCAACAAGGAGGGCTTCCTTCACGTGCGTTTCCTTGCTAAGAATCTCCCCGCCGTCGGATACAAGTGCTTCAGTATTTCTAAGGATCAGAATGGTGATTCCTCCCAGCCCACAGTCGCCCGCGACGAAACGATAGAAAATCAGTTCTACCGGATCAAAATCGATGGAGGAACCGGCTCCCTTTCCAGCATCTACGACAAGCAACTGCAGCGCGAGCTGGTGGATTCCACTAGCCCCTATAAATTTGGACAGTATCTTTACGTCACCGGAGGAGACGGCGACACCCAGATGATCAATCCGTTTCCGGCGCTTGCTCCCGGCGTTCTGACCGTGCATCCCGCGGAGAATGGCAAATATCTGGGAACGGAGAAGATGCCTTGGGGCCAATCGATTCGCCTGACGAGCTCCAGCGTCAACACTCCACAGGTGGAAACCGAGGTTCTGCTCTTCGATGGCCAGAAAAAGATCGAATTCCGGTATCACATAAACAAGCAGTACACGACGAAGAAGGAAGGCGTGTACATCGCCTTCCCGGTTGCGGTATCCCAGCCCGGGTTTATGTACGCCACGCAGCAGGACTGGATCAATCCAGCCCGTGACTTGATGAAGGGAGCGAGCTTGGAATGGTTCAACATCCAAGGATGGATGGCCGCGCATGATTCCAGCGTCGCGGTCGGTATCGTGCCTGTCGATGCGCCGCTCGCCAGCTTCGGCGACATCAACCGTGGCAAGTGGCCCGGTGTGTTTCAGCCGAATACCGGGACCATCTTTTCGTATCTGATGAACAACTACTGGCATACGAATTACCGGGCAGGGCAGGGCGGAGAATTCAGTTTCCGCTACGCGATGACCAGCGGTTCCAAGCTGGACGGCGATGCGCTGACTCATCTCGGAGCTGACGAGATGCGGCCCGCCGAAGTGGACCATGTCGTTGGGCAGGACAAGGCCGGAAATCCGCCGCGCCCTTTACCTCCCGAAGGACAGGGCTTCTTGGATATAGATAACCAGCACGTTCTGTTAAGCACGTGGAAAAAAGCCGAAGACAACCACGGAACCATACTGCGCTTGGCCGAAACCGCAGGCCAACCCGAAGAGGCGACCGTGCATTTCCCTCACGCCGAAATCGCATCGGCCCGCTTGACATCGGGCGTCGAAGACGACGAAGGCTCATTGCCCGTGCAGAACAATAGCGTTCGCGTCTCGCTCAAGCCATTCGAAGTCGTAACCGTAAGGGTAATCGCGAAAGAATAAAGCCGCTACGCTTTCTGAACCGATCGCCGCCTCTGTAACACACTTCTGAGCGCAACGGGAATGGCGCCGAATAAACTGGGATGCTCAACGCTCGCGGGCCGCAGGGTAGGCAGTGAGATTCCGTTCACGAAGTACTTGCTGTGCATCTCCTGTTTCAGAGCGGGCTCGATCAGAGGCCATGCTTTCGCGATCTGGCCGCCAATCACAATAGCGTCCGGGGCGATTCCATGCGCCAATCCCCGGATCACGCGGCCAATCTGAGAAGCGGTGGTGAGCAGTTCCCGACGGGCACACGCATTGCCTGCCTGTGCCAACGCGAGGAGGTCGTGGATGCTGTGGACCTTGCCTGCATTCTCCGGGCAGGAACGCCGAAATCGCTCCAGCGTGGCTGCGTCCGAGGCGAGAGCCTCCCAGCAGCCAACGTTTCCGCAGGAACAGCGCGGCCCCGTGGGATCGATGGGAAGATGCCCAAATCCACCCACTCCAAGCCGACTGCCCGCATAGACCTCGCCGTTGACGATCAGCCCTGTTCCGATGCCTTCGACAACCAGAATGAACAAAACCGTGTGCGCGCTCCATATCTCCATGGGGCCGTACCAAAGCTCGGAGAGCGCTGCCGCATTCGCGTCATTTTCTATATGGACGGGGAGTCCAAGCTCAGCTTCCAGAATGGAAGTAATCGGGACATCCGTCCACCCCAGGTTAGGCGACACAACGACTTTACCCTCAGTCCGCTCGATCAATCCCGGAACGCTCACGGCCACGGCTGCCATCCGCTCGCGGTGAAAGTTCGTCTGGATGTGGTCAGCGATGTTCTGCCCTAGCCGTTGAAGGAATTGTTGAGCGTCGGATTCGGTATTCAGCGTGCGCTGGTGGAAAATCCGGCCGTTGAAGTCGCTTACCGCGTAAGTCGTCTGGTGCACGCCGATGCTGATTCCCACCACGTAAGCCTTCTCGGCATTAACCTGCAGGTACGTTGCGGGCCGTCCTCCGCTGGACGGCGCTTCCTCTCCTTCATAGATGATGCCGGCCTTCAATAACCGGTTGACGATCACCGAAACCGTCCCGGCGCGCAATCCTGTTGCTTTGGCCAGATCGGCGCGCGAGATCGGCTGCCGGTCGCGAATAAGGTGCAAGAACTTCAACTCGTTCGTCTCGCGAACATCGTCCACGCCAAGCACTCTCAATTTGCCGGTACTATTCGCCCGCATGCAGCATCAATATACCAGCACCCTTGCTCGTCGTTGGATGGTCCGCCTTGACAGATGAGCCTCCGGACCGCATACTTCGTATATCCAATTGGTTCAGCGCGGCGTCACATCATCGAATGAAGGTTTTGGCCGTAGATATCGGCGGAACGCACATCTCGTGTGGCGCCGTGGAAGACCACACATTATTAGAGTCCGTCAGCATCGAAGCCGACAGTCGCAACCGCCTGGCTGACCTGCTTCCCGCGCTGGAGCAAACTTTGCACGCCATTGCGGAACGGCACCCGGGTGCGTATGCCGGAGTGGGCTTCGGATTCTGCGGCTTGGTGAATCCGCATGCCGGACGAGTGTTGGCGGCCAACGGAAAGTTTCCCGATGCAACGGCGATCGATCTGCCCGGCTGGGCAAGAGCTGCATTCAACCTTCCGCTGGCTCTCGAAAACGACACGCGCATGGCCCTGCTTGGGGAACACCACGCCGGAAGTGCTCAGGGAAGCGATGTGGTCATGATGACCTTGGGTACGGGAATCGGCACGGCCGTTATTTCGGAAGGTCGATTGTTGCGGGGCAAACACTTTCAGGCGGGATGTCTCGGAGGGCACTTCACCGTAGCTCTTGAGGGACGGCTCTGCTCCTGTGGCGCCGACGGGTGTTTTGAAGCCGAAGCGTCCACTTATGCGTTGCAGGATGTCTCCCGCAATTGGCCGGGATTCCAGTCGAGCGCTCTCGCTCAAGAAGAACGGCTCGATCTGAAAGCTCTGTTCCACTGGGCAGATCGCGGTGATCACGTTGCAAAAGAAATACGAGACCGCTGCATCGCGATCTGGTCGGCTTGCGCGTTATCGCTGGTGCATGCTTACGATCCGGATCTCGTCGTTGTCGGAGGCGGCGTGATGAAGAGCTCGTACCCCATTCTCGAAGCCCTGCGGCAGCACGTTGAAGCAAAGGCCTGGACCCCCTGGGGCAAAGTGGAGTTTCGCACAGCGGCCCTGGGCAGCGACGCCGCGCTTTTAGGCGCATGGCCCCTCATCGCTCAGCAAAATGAAATCCAACTACGATAAGTATCCCTTCGTTCCCGTCACTTCTGATCGCGCGGATTGCACTGTAGGCTGGAGGGATATTCTGCATCGCATTGCTGGCGCGGTCCCCGCAGGCGGAAAGGCGATTCTTTGCATCGAGTGTTACCCCGGCGTGTTCGAGCATGACTTGCTTCATGCCATCCGGCACTCGTATCCCTCCGCGCGTATTGTCCGAAGCGCAGATTACTTCAAACCCTTCTCTGAAGTCGACGATCTGGTGGCGCGAGACTTAACCGACGACCCCGTGTTCGGGAGATTGTCGGGCCTCGTACTCTCGGATTTCGTCGACGCACGCCTGCTTCGCCAGAGTGCGGATCTGCTGGCCGGGTCGAATGAAGGGCTGTTCTTTGTCATCGGAACGGGAGCCCTGCTGGCTGCGCCGAATCCCGATGTCCTCGTGTACGCCGATCTGGCGCGGTGGGAAATCCAAAAGCGCCAACGGGGCTTTGAGATAAGCAATTTAGGAGTCGAGAACAGAGGCGACAGCGCCGCCGCAAAGTACAAGCGCGCCTTTTTCGTGGATTGGCGTGTAGCCGACCGGTTGAAAAAGCGACTGTTGCCACGCATCGACTTCCTTCTCGACACCAACGATCGAAGGGAGCCAAAGCTAATCTCGGGCGACCTGTTTCGTCGCGGGCTCAGCATGACAACCAAGCGTCCCTTTCGGGTGGTACCATTCTTCGATCCGGGGCCCTGGGGCGGTCAATGGATGCGCGAAGTCTGCGATCTGCCGGGCGATGCTCCGAACTACGCCTGGTGTTTCGATTGTGTTCCCGAAGAAAACAGTCTGCTGCTCGGCTTCGGTCCGCACCGTGTAGAAGTTCCGTCCATCGATGCAGCGTTTGCTCATCCGCGTGAGTTATTGGGCGATGCCGTTCATGCACGGTTCGGCACGGAGTTTCCCATCCGCTTCGATTTTCTCGATACCATGGGCGGCGGCAATCTCTCATTGCAAGTACATCCCTTGACGGAGTACATCCAAGAGCACTTCGGCATGCACTACACACAGGACGAAAGCTATTACCTGCTGGATGCCGGACCCGATGCTTGTGTTTTTCTGGGATTGAAAGACGGTGTGAATCCGGAGGCGATGGCTGAAGCGCTTCAAGCCGCGCAGGAAGGCGGACCCCCCTTTCCCGCCGGGCAGTACGTGAACCAATGGCCTGCCAAGAAACACGACCACTTTTTGATACCAGCGGGAACAGTTCACTGCTCCGGCCGCGACAGCATGGTGCTGGAGATTAGCGCGACTCCCTACATCTTTACGTTCAAGCTTTGGGACTGGGGACGCCTGGGGCTGGACGGCCGCCCGCGCCCGATTCATCTTCAGCATGGGCTGCCAAACATCCAGTGGGATCGAACGACGCCCTGGGTGGAACGCGAGTTGGTGAATCGGGTGGAACTGCTCAGTTCAGGAAGCGGCTGGCGGGAAGAGCGAACCGGGCTGCATCGTAGAGAGTTCATCGAGACCCGCCGTCATTGGTTTACCGGGCCCGTCCCGCACAATACACAGGGCGGAGTGAACGTGCTGAATCTGGTGGAGGGCAGCGAAGCAATTGTTGAAAGCCCGGCCGGTGCCTTCGAGCCATTCGTCGTGCACTATGCCGAGACGTTTATCGTACCGGCTTGCGTTGGGGCTTACGACGTGCGGCCGACGACATCTTTATCCCGCCCTCTTGCAACTGTAAAGGCCTTTGTGAGGGCCAACGCGTAATCGGACCACTGCCGGCCGTTTGCCGCAACTAGCGTGCAAACGGCGGCAGGCCGACGAAGCTTCTGAAGTTGCCCTGAAACAGCCGTTCCACGTCGCGCTTGATCTGGTCGGTTTTCAGGGCCCATCCATCCCGAGCGAGCGCCAGGTAGTTGCCCGTTAGAGATTCCGCAATAGTATGGCGGGAGTGCTTCCACTTGTAGATGATCTGGTCCAGGATACGGGCGTCGGAGTGTTGCGGAATAAAACTAGCCCCGAGCATTTCCAGTCGCTCGTCCGTAATCTCGCGAATGATGGACGGATTGTTCAGAAACCACCAGCAGCCGAAGGGCATCAGATTGCTGAATTTGCGGGCAGCCACGCATAGCTCGTGCTGATTTTCGCGCGACAGGATACTCACCAGAAAACGGTTGTCCGGATTCTCGGCGCAGATCCGCTCGACCGCCCCGACGTCGGCACGGCCCAGGCCGTCGCCCGCATCGCGCAGTTCTGGATTCACTGCCCGGCGCACCCCGATCATCAACGCTAGCGGAAGCTTTGCTTCGCGGCCTAACGGCAGAACGACCTCCCGGAGCAGACGGCCCCTCGCGGACTCCTCGGGATATTGGAAGGTATCGGGCAGAGACACGGCCATATAGAGTGGCTTCATGCGCGCGATCCAGGCTTGGAGAAAGCGACGAACGCCCGCGATTGTTTCCGAATCAATCTCCCGTGTCGCGGCGTATCCTTGACCGTTTAAAATCTGGTAAGTCTGCTCCCAGTTGTTCAGCAGCGGATCCATGCGCAGGGCGGCGTGAAGCTTTGGATGTTGCGCGGCCTCCGACTTCCAATAGGCCGTTTCAGGTTCGTGAAAAACATCGTTGGTCATTACGATGTCGCTCACTCCCGCCAACTGCATTACTCGTTCGAGATGATCTTCCGGCCGGCTTGCCCGGAAGAACTCACGTGCTTGTTTCAGCGTCGTCGCCTGCGGGTCTAGTCCGAAGGCATGCAGGACACAGATCACGCCCCGGCACGCTTCCGACAGTGGCGTGTTGCGCACAAACAACGTCTCCCAAATCAGGTCGGCCTGCTGGGGCTTCGAGAGGCGCCAGAAATCCCCGGTTCGAATGCTTGCGGACCGAAACAACTCTGCTATTAAATAGTGGTACGTCAGAAGGTCATCGATTCCCGACGAAAATAGCTTGTCAAAGCTCGGCGGGTATTGATGGGTGTGCATGTCGAACACCGGCGTTTCATCGATAATCCGGCTTACTTCGGAAGCAATCCGCGAAGATTCCAGTTTCATAGCTGTAGTTTCAGTTATACCCGTTGCCATAATTGAAATACTGTCCTAGTTTGTAACCGGGACCAGGCGGGGACTTTTGCCATGTCTGCTACTTCGACTATCGACGCAATCGCAGGGAGAAATCCGAGCCTCCCGTTGAGCGAGAACAAGCATCTGCTCCGGTGGGTGGAAAAGATGGCGGATCTGACCAAGCCTTCCGCTATCCATTGGGTGGACGGCTCGAGGGCAGAGTATGACCGGCTCTGCGCCGAAATGGTGGCCGGAGGAACGTTCATCAAGCTGAACGAGGATCTTTGGCCGGGCTGCTATTACGCGCGGTCCGATGCCACCGACGTAGCGCGGGTTGAGGAGCGCACCTTCATCTGCTCCTTGTCGAAGGACAGCGCGGGTCCGACGAACAATTGGGAAGACCCGTTCGTCATGCGCAAGAAGCTTAAGGACCTGTTCAAAGGCGCGATGCACGGCCGCACCATGTATGTGCTGCCCTTCAGCATGGGGCCAGTCGGTTCGCCCATGTCGCAGATCGGCGTTCAACTCACGGATTCGCCGTATGTCGTCGTCAGCATGAGGATCATGGCGCGCATTGGCTTGCCCGTCTTCAAGGAAATCGATAAGGATTACAAGCGCGTTGTGCCCTGCATGCACAGCGTGGGCTCGCCATTGCTGCCCGGGCAGAAGGACGTCCCGTGGCCATGCAATTCCGTAAAGTACATCGCCCACTTCCCCGAAAGCCGCGAGATCTGGTCGTACGGCTCCGGCTACGGCGGAAACGCTTTGCTCGGCAAAAAGTGTTTCGCGCTGCGGATAGCGTCGAACATGGCCCGTGACGAAGGCTGGATGGCGGAGCACATGCTGATTCTGGGCGTGGAAAGCCCGGAACACGAGAAGACGTATATCGCCGCGGCTTTTCCCAGCGCCTGTGGCAAGACGAACCTGGCGATGCTGGTGCCTCCCAAAGGCTTAAAGGATTGGAAGGTTTGGACGATCGGCGACGATATTGCCTGGATTCGGCCCGATGAAACCGGACAGCTGCGTGCCATCAATCCGGAGGCCGGGTTCTTTGGCGTCGCGCCCGGCACTTCCGCCAAAACCAATCCCAATGCGATGGCGACGTTGTCGAAAAACACGATTTTCACGAACGTTGCGCTGACGCTCGATGGCGGCGTTTGGTGGGAGGGCATGACCGACACGCCTCCCGCGGAGTGCATCGACTGGCAGGGAAGACGGTGGACTCCGGAAATCGCACAGGAAACGGGTGCGAAGGCGGCGCATCCGAATGCCCGGTTTACCGCGCCCGCTTCCCAATGTCCCACCATCGACCCGGCCTGGGAAGATCCGAATGGCCTGCCCATCAGCGCTATTGTCTTCGGTGGCCGGCGTGCGTCAAATATTCCGCTGATTTATCAGGCGTTCAACTGGAGTTCGGGCGTCTACGTCGGAGCGACCATGGGATCCGAGATGACGGCCGCCGCCGCGGGAACAGTGGGCAAGGTGCGCCGGGACCCGATGGCTATGCTGCCCTTCTGCGGCTATCATATGGGCGATTATTTCCGCCATTGGATCAAGATGCAGCGGACCCTCAGCATTACGCCGCGGATCTTTCACGTGAACTGGTTCCGCAAGGACGCCGAAGGCAATTTCCTTTGGCCCGGCTTCGGCCAGAATATGCGGGTGCTGAAGTGGATCGTGGATCGCGTGCGCGGCCGCACTCAGGCTCAAGAAACGCCGATCGGCTGGACCCCGAACTACGAGGACATTGATTGGACCGGCCTCGATTTCTCCCGGGAAGCCTTCGAGGAGTTGCAGAAGGTGGACCGGCAGGCGTGGCGCCGCGAAGTAATCGGCCACGAAGAGCTGTTTCTCGACCTGCAC
Organism: Bryobacteraceae bacterium; assembly: GCA_035475295.1. GTDB lineage: Bacteria > Acidobacteriota > Terriglobia > Bryobacterales > Bryobacteraceae > Bog-105. The sequence continues at coordinate 35,341 of DATIMM010000203.1, read as the reverse complement.
GATCATCTGCCGCCGGAGATGATCTATGAGCGTGAGTTGCTCATCTGCCGTTTGTAATCCGGCTCGCTTTTTAGTACTTCTTGGCCAGCCTGTAATCGGAGAATGTCTGGTCCTGCCATGTGTTGTGACTAAACATCCCGAGAATTTTCGAATTGGCGCGCATGGAAAAGTGGGAAGGCGCCCAGAACTTGCCGCTGACGGGCCTCTTCTCCAGCTCAAACCGTGTCCCCGGTTGCACCTGCGCCAGGAATCCCATGATGGAAACAGGATGGATCACGTGTGCGGTCACTTTCACCCACTGAAAGGTTTTCTGGTCGATCCACATGGTGCCCTCCATGCCGGGCAGGACCTCTGAATCCAAATTCGGCGGATTGTAGCCGGGCTTCGGCGTCGCCCTCAGAACGTAGACGTCAAAGGAGCCAAGTCTCGCTTTTTTGAGAAGTTGAAACTGGAACGCTGCCGTCAGTTGCTGAATCATCGTGTTGTCGCGTTTACGGTCCCGTTCGTAGCTGGCAATTCGTTGGCGCCGTTCCTCCGGGCTTTCCGCTTTGCGCTTTGCGATCTCTTGCTTTAATTTGCTTTCTTCTTGTTGGCGCTGGTGCTCGGGCACAGGTTTTCCGTTTTCGGCAATCAATACCTGATATGGCGAGCCATCGATCATCAGAACCCGGTACGTTTTGTCACTTCCCTCCTGCCGGTCCCGTTCGATATGGGAGTAGTTAGGGTAGAGATTGAAGCCGGCCTGAGTAGCGGCTGCCGATCTCGCGACGATCTGCTGTGCAGTCAGTCCGGACTTGTCGGCGCGCGCGGCCGGAGTAATCGCCGTGGCAAGCAAGGCGGCGACGATATAGGTGACGCAGTTGTCGAATCGCAATGAAGGGCTCTTCCTAAAGTGAAAGACGCTTGGGATAGGTTTTCCTACCGCTCCATTATTCTAAGTGCTTGTTCCAACGCCTCGGTAAAGAAATACTCGCCCCACATCACCGATTCGTCGACGCCGAGGTCGTTATGAATGTGATAAACGCCGCCTTTCAGCACCCCTTCCCATTGGGAATCGCCACGGGCCAGGTATTCGGTGCATAGCGTTCGCAGGATGTGTATGGCGGTCGACCAGTAAAAGTGACCCTTCATGGGATCGGCTACCAGACGGCACAACCGCAGTAAGCCAGCTGCGGCGATTGCTGCCGCTGAGGAATCCACAACCGATCTGTTTTCGGGAGGAGCGTTGTAATCCCACGGCGGGACTCCATCCGCCGGGGTGTGCGTGATGTAGTAGTCGGCGCAGGCCTCGGCCGTCTGCAGAAATCGCGGATCCCGACTGTACTCATAGGCGGTGGAGAAGCCGTACATCGCCCACGTCAGTCCGCGCGACCAGCAGGAATCTCCACGAAAGCCCTGCTGTGTGGTTTGGCGGAGGAACTCACCGGTTTGCGGATCGAAGATTCCCTCGTGCGCGGCGGAGCCGTCGCCGCGTATCAGAAACCTTCTGGTCGTGATGCAATGGCGGACGGCGATATCGCGGAGCCGCTTGTCGTTCGTCTCCCGGGCCGTGTAAAAGATGATGCCGACGTTCATCATCAGGTCGATAAAAATGGAGTCGTCGGAAACGAAGGACCGCAGATACTGGCCGTGTTCGTTGTAATGCTGCGCCAAAGTTCTGGCCGCGGCGAATACCACCTCGCGTGCCGCAGGGTCCTTCGTGAGCTGGTGCCAGCGGTGATAGGAAGAAAGGAAGAGAAATCCGAGATCGTGCACGTCCTCATCCGTCTTGCGCGGTTCCAACGGCTTGCTGTAACGAATCGCCTGTTCCATCCAGAACTTGGAATCGGGACTATCGCCGCCGCCGTGTTTGTAAAACAGCCACATCATTCCCGGAAGAAAGCCGTCGCACCAGTGCGTCCAGACCGGCCCTTCGTGCTTCCACTTGCCGTTATCGGTGTACATCGGATAGAAGTTGGGATGGCGCTCGATCAGTTGCCTGACCTGTGTTTTTGCAAAGTCCATTGCACCTTCAAACAACGGCCGGTCGGAATCGCGGATAAATTGAATCATGTGGGATCTCTGCCGAAATAATTATAGTCAGCGCTCGTTTTTGGACCAATCGCCGCCCCGCGCTGGCAGGCACATTCTTCTGATACCATCAGGGCTTGATGCCAACGAAGGTTACTATTGTGAACAACGGCCCCATTCGCATTGAGGGCGATTTTACTATTGCGGATTCTGAAGGTAATGAGTACGGATTAGGCGGCCGGAGCGTGATCTCGCTGTGCCGCTGTGGATTGGCTGAAAACAAGCCATTTTGTGACGGCACGCACGGTCGGAGCGGCTTTTCGTCGCAGTGTAAAGCACGCGAACTTCCGCCCCCCAAAGCACGCGTTTAACGGCCCGTTCGTTTCGTGTTGGCTGCTCCCTGGATGAGCCGCTTTACGAATCTGGACATTTCGGGCGTATCGCGCTGCTGCCATAAGTGCATCCAATATCCGAACCTGACTTATGGCGTCTTCCCCAGAAACACGGGATCTAGGAATTAACGAGCCACGCCATAACTTGCCTTCCGCGCGCCCGAAGAGCGGCGGACGCCTGATTGAGTTGGACATCCTGCGCGGATTTCTTCTGCTGTGGATGACTTTTACTCACCTGCCCACTTTCGCTAACGTCATCTCGAACCAGACGTTCGGCTTTGTGTCGGGAGCGGAAGGCTTCATTTTTTTGGCCGCCTTCATGGTGGGCCAGCTCCAGCACCGCATCGAGAAAAGGAGCGGAGAACGGGGCGCGCTTCGTGACCTTTCCCGCCGCACGCTTCGCATATACATTTATCACTGCGGTCTGCTTGCCGTTGCATTTACGGTGGTTGCGGCGATAGCCGTGAATTTCCATCGGCTGGCCCTTCAAAACCTGCTGTCGTACTACCTGCAGGATCCAAAACACGCGATTCCGGCAGCGACTCTGCTTGAGTACCGGCCCTCTCTGCTCGATATCCTGCCGATGTACATCGTGTTCATGATCTTCACGCCGCTGGCGCGCAAGGTTGCACATCGCTGGAATTGGGATCCGGTCATTTACACCAGCTTCGCTATTTGGGTTGCCGCTCAATGTGGATTGCGCGGCTGGGCCTACCGGCAGGGCGATCTTTTTGGCTTGAACGTGCCGGAGAGTTCGACCGGGGCATTCGACCTGTATGCCTGGCAGCTTCTCTGGATGGTGGGCCTTGCGCTCGGGAGTTTGTATGCGGATGCTCTGTATGAATCGCAAAACGACGATCAGCAGCAGGCGGATACGGCCTTTCCTCCTTTGCTGCTGAAGCTGAGTTGGGGCGTTGCCGTTACGTTCCTCGTTTTACGCTATAGCCCCGTCGACCGCTGGATGAACCCAAGTGTCTACGGATGGCTGATAGACAAGTGGCACCTGGGGCCGGTTCGTGTGATTAATTTTGCCGCCCTTACCATTCTGCTGGTGCGCTTCGGGGGGCGGATTGCCTCCTTGCCCTTCATGAAACCACTGGCGTCGCTGGGCCAAGCGTCATTGGAGGTTTTCTGCGTTCATGTTTTGTGCTGCCTTGGCGGTGATGCCCTGAGTCATGAAGCCGACCCGCACTTGCCGTGGTGGCAGCAGATCCTGCTTCTGATCGTTACGGTTTCTGCACTGTTTTTTACCGCCCATCTCGGTAAATTGAAGAACGCCAGGAAACGCGCGCAGAGGGCAGCTGCTCAGCCTGCCACATAGCGGGACGGCTCATCGGCGCTGCAATCTGGGGAACACCGGGAGGGATTGGGATTGATAGAGTCTTGGTGAAAGAACAATGACCCTATGAAACGTCAGAAAAGGTTCGTTACTGCATTTGCGTGGTCAGCGGTCTTGACCGCCCTGGTTCTGGTTGCCAAGGCACAGGGGCCGACGCCAGCTCCTTTGGTTGTTCATCCGCTGAAAGGAAACGTTTCCTGGGTTGAAGGTGGTGGTGGGAACAGCGGCGTCATCGTTGGGAATCCAGGCGTGATTGTCGTAGATGCCAAGATCACACCGGCAAGCGGGAAGGCCCTGCTTGACGATATTGCCAAAGTGACGCCAAAACCGGTCAACACCGTCATTCTGACGCACAGCGACAGGGATCATGTGAACGGCGTGGCGGCTTTTCCAGCGGGCATCACCATCATTGCGCAGGAAAACAACAAAAAGGAACAGGAGCGTGCAATCGCCGCGGGCGGCAAAGATGCCCCGCAAGCCGACCGTCTCCCTACCCGGGTGATCACGAAGCAGAAAGATCGCCTGAAAGTGGATGGCGTACCGCTTGAACTGCTGCATTGGGGACCGGCGCATACCAGTGGCGATCTGGTTGTTTATCTGCCGCAGCAGAAGATCGTTTTCACGGGAGACATCATCACGAACCGGCCAGATCCTCTGATCCATCTGGAGAAAGATGGCTCGTCGGAAGGCTGGATTGAGACCGCAAAAGGCATCGCGGCCCTGGACGCCGATACCTTCCTTCCGGGACATGGCGCTCCGGAGACTAAGGCGCAAGTGCAAGAATATGTGGCACACGCGGAGGCGAAGCGGACGAAGATTAAAGACCTGGTTGCGCAAGGGAAATCTTTGGACGAGATCAAGAGCGCCGTGGGAGATGCTCCGCCAGCTCGGAGTGGAAATGGTCCGGCCTTCGCAACGTTTACGGAGGTCGTGTATCGGGAGCTTACAAAGAAGTAAGTGAAGCCTCGGTTGGCGCGGGAGGTTTGAGGCAAGCCCGACTTTGCGGTGGACGCGGACTCACCTGCTTGCACCAACGATTTTTCTGGTCCACCTTTTCTCGTTAAGAGCCCTGAGGAAGCAATCGGCCACGTCTGCCCGCGAAATAGAAAAGCCGAACCAGGGGAGATGCCCTTCTCTGACTCGGTATTTGGCGGAGCGTTGACCATCCGTAAGCCGGGGAGGCCGAATCAGAGTCCAGTCGAGAGGGCTTCTCTGAATGATCTCCTCCATCCCGCTGGCATCTGTCACAACGCTCGGGAATAACAATTTTCCGGCTATGTATGTTGGCGGAATTATGGAATCCTTGAACAAGAACGCCGACGACTCGACGATCAGGCGTTGCACTTCCGCGCGCAACATGGCCAGCGTCAGCACGGCAGCAAACTCACGGAGCAGGTTTTCGTCCGTCTTTGCGATTGGCACGCGCGGTCCGAATGCAGACAACACGGCGTCTTGACTTTGGAGGACTTCCTCAAGCTCCGAACCGCTCAGCAGATTGCCTTGCTGAACGTTTATGTGATCTCGAAATGGTCTGAGTCGCTCAGGAGACCGGACAAATGCCGTCACAGCATGGCCTTGCTCAATAGCCTGTCGAACGATCTCCAGTCCTGTGCCTCCTGTGGCACCCAGCACAACTATTTTCACGTGCAGTTCTCCTCAAAGGATTGCGGACGATGGCGTCAGGAAAGTGCCTCGACACGAGTGGGAAGTTGCGCTCTGCGATCCGCGGGACGGTTCACATACGAAATCACCAGTGCGGCAAACGTAACCCATGGCTCCAATGCAAGCAGGCCGTCACCAGAAGACAAATGAGAATAGGAGGCGCTGATGATCGTAATCCCAAACCCTACATAGGCCCATTCCTTGAATTTGACGAAGCCCGGCACCAGCAGCATGCAGACGCCCAGTAGCTTAGCGACGCCAAGAAGGTTTGAAAAATAGGGGGGATACCCCAGATGTGCAAGCGCCCTCATCATAGGAGGCGCATGGGTCACCGCGAGTACACCGGATATCGTCATGACGCACGCCACGAACGCGGTTGCCACCCAATATGTAGTTGCCTTTTTTCTCATACGTTCATTCCTCACGAGTTTGATTCTCTACAGGAGAGACCGGTGGAGACCGGCGCTTGTGACAGCGTGCTCTAGCTCGGATTCGCAGACAGTTCTGGCAGGTGAGATAGTTTTTCAGGGTTGGTCACGATATAGATCGATCGAATACGGCCGCCAACGGCATGGATAGTGAGCACGGAATGCGGTTTTCCGTTGAAATAGTTGACGAGGCCTGGTTCTCCGTTGATATGCGCCAAGCGTCGTACCAACGTTTTGGGCACCAGCCGCTTAAGGCCGCCTAAAATCCCGCGAACCACGTTATCGGCGCCTCGGACCGGGTTGGGCACCGCGATCGCCTTTCCGCCACCATCCGAATGAAGCACAACATCGTTCGACAGCAGCGCGATCAGCCCTTCCGTGGCGCCGGTCTCTACGGCTTCCAGAAACTGCTGCAGCAGGTCATTTTGTCTCTGCTCGGATGCGGCGAAACGCGGTCGCAATGTGTTGACATGCTGGCGCGCTCGCCGGAGGATTTGACGGCAATTTACTTCGCTCTGACCAAGGACCGAAGCGATTTCGGAGTATTCGTATTCGAAGACTTCACGAAGAAGGAACACGGCGCGCTCGATCGGCGTCAGACGTTCCAGCAGGACGAGAAAAGCCATCGACAACGATTCGTCCACTCTTATGATTCCGAACGGATCGCTGCCCGGATCTGTCACGAGCGGCTCTGGCAGCCACTGCCCGACGTATTCTTCGCGCTGCACGCGTGCGGACTGAAGGTGGTTGATACATAAACGGCTGACGATCGTAACAAGAAATGCGCGCGGAGATCGAACATCGTCCTCGGTCGATTGCTGCCAGCGGATAAAGGTCTCCTGCAGCATGTCCTCGGCGTCGGCCACGCTGCCCAACATGCGGTAGGCGATCGAAAAAAGTAAACTACGGTGCTGGTCGAACATTGCCAGCCGGATCGATGCGTCCGGATCGCTCGCCTGTGTTCCACCCAAAATGTCCATATCGCCATTCTTCAGCATTGCTTTTTACTCCCACGTGTAGACGGTATTCATTGAGGGGACCGGATGATGTTGCGATTTGTGACACTCGATACCGGTCACCATTCACCGCGCGATCTTTCAGCAGAGTGTCACATTGCACTCCACTGTCCGGTCCTGAGTGCGTAGAGGAGTTTTGCAAGGCAAATGTCTAACGCTAGAGATTTGAAACGAGTATCGGCAATACAAAAAAGAAACGCACGAAAAACAGCGCTCAGTGAGACGGGAGTGAACATCCAATGCAATTGTTAAAAGGTTTGCGAATCGTCATGACTGTGCATGTCCTGACAGTGTTGGTTCAGGCTGCATTCGCCGGAATGCTAATCGGCGGAAATCATCAAGCCGCAAATCTACACGAACTTACGGCAAAGATTCTGGTGCCGTTGGCTTTCTTTCAGATGGTGCTTGCGATTGCACTGAGGGTCGAAGGACGCTGTCCTTTGTGGGTCCCGGTAGCCAGCGGCGCACTTTTGGCAGCGGAGATCGTTGAGTTTTCAGCCGGGCATTTCCATAACGTGGCTTTGCACGTTCCTCTTGGGGTGGCGATCTTCGGTGGTGCCCTCCGCCAGTTGCTTTGGGCGACCCGCGAAGCAACCGTCAGTCCGCAGGTGCAAGCGTGAGATGAAGCGCCTTCTCCGGCCTGACCCTGTTACTCGCCCAGGATGCAGATTGCGCTCAGGTTGCGGAAGTCCTCGGCGTAGTCCAGCCCATAGCCCACGACGAATTCATCGGGGATCTCAAACCCAACATACTTCACATCGACCGGTTGAACCCGCCGCTCTGGCTTATCGAGCAGCGTGGCGATCTCCAGGGATCGTGGCCGGCGCTGCGCCAGGACTCGCGTGAGATAACTCAGGGTTACTCCGCTATCCACGATATCCTCCACGATAAGGACGTGCTGTCCCTCAATACTCAGGTCCAGATCTCGCGTGACCTTTACCTGCCCCGAACTTGTTTTCGCACTGCCGTAGCTCGAAATGCCCATGAACTCCACACGCACCGTATGGCGCTTCAGTGTACGAATCAGGTCCGCGAGGAAGACGAACGAGCCCTTCAGAATCGAGATCAGATACAACGGTCCTTCCGGATAATCCGCGTCGATCTGCTCTCCCATTTCACGGACGCGTTCACCGATCTGCTCGGCGGAAATCAGAGTACGAAGCGCAGGCACTCTGCAATGGTAACGGAATCATAGAGGACGTACTAAGCGCTGGAAAACCCATTGGACGGTATCGCCCGTTCTGTAGTACGCTGGGCGCAGAGGAACGCAAAAACGAGTCTCACAAACCTTTCCTTTAAACCTAATACTGCCGCGGCCCCACACGCTCCTGAAAGTACTTGGGCGCCCACCACAGACCGCTCCAATTGGGCGGTTGCCGCGCAGGCTGCTGAATCGAAAAAAGCCTTGGATCTTCGCATTCTCGATCTCCGCGAAGTAACTTCATTCACGGATTTCTTCGTGATCTGTACTTCTTCGAGCGGACGCCAAGGCCAGGCCATCGCCGACGAAATTGGAAAGCAACTAAAAGACATGGGCGAAAAGCCGGTGAGCGTGGAAGGATACGACCCGGCTGAATGGATTCTGATGGATTACGGGGATTTCATTGTCCATGTCTTTTCCGAAGCGGCCCGATCCTACTACGATCTGGAACGGCTGTGGCGGCACGCCAAAGCGGTGGATCTTCCCGCCCAGGCCGGTTAAATTGCACCTGGACTAGTACTTACGACCCAAATGTATTGACAATTCCCCCTTCATCCTGCAACCTTTATAATCAAGGTACGGAGAACTACAACTCCGTTACACGGTTGCTGTGCTTAAGGATCGGCTTAGTCCGTCATTATTGGCATAAAGATGAATCATCTGGGGACGCTCTCGCCAAGACATTTCGAAGTCCTCCACTCGGTCGTCCAAAATTATATTGAGACGGGCGAGCCTGTAGCGTCGCGCACCATCGCACGAAAATATCCCATGAGTGCGGCGTCGATCCGCAACATGATGGCCGATCTGCTGGAGGAAGGCTACCTTTCCCAACCGCATACGTCGGCGGGGCGCGTGCCCACCGAACGCGGCTATCAGAGTTACGTGAAAACCCTGCTCGGCAACCGGGTGATTCAGGCCGAGCTGGACCGCCTGCAACGCGAACTGCAGAAGGCCAGTACTGTGGAAGGCCGGCTGGAGCGCTCTTCGAGACTGCTGACCGAGATCACCCGCAACTTCGGTATCGCCGCCGCGATTCCCACGGAGAATCAGACGCTGGACCAGGTGGAACTGATTGCACTGTCCGACAAGCGAATCCTGATGGTGGTGGTCACTCGCGACCATATGGTGCGGAACAAGGTAATCCATGTGGACGACCAGATCTCGCAGGACGAGCTTACCTCCATCCGAAACTACATCAACTACAATTTCGGCGGATGGCTGCTCCATCAGATTCATCGCGAGCTGAAATCCCGCTTCGACCTGGAAAGCGCCGAATACGACGCTGTGCTGAAGCGCGTGAGCCTGCTCTATTCCAAGGGGCTGCTGGATTTGGATCTGCTGCCGGAGGTGCATTTTGAAGGCGCCGGCAACCTGATCGGCCTCGATCTTCACCTCACTCGCGAGCATATGCGCGAGCTTTTCCGTACGCTCGAAGAAAAGAAGCGCATCCTCCAACTGCTGGAGCGGTTTCTGGAGCAGCGTGACGGTGAACTCGCCATCCAGGTGGGCCTTTCCGATGTTCACCCCAGCATGAGCGAGCTGTCGCTGATCGGTGTTCGCTTCGCCATGCCGAACGGTCTCGAAGCGAATGTCGCCGTATTAGGTCCCATGCGCATGAACTACAATCGCGCTATGTCGGCGGTGCTGCACGTAGGACAGGCGTTTCGCAGCGCGGCCATGTAGTCTGCGGCTGACCGGAGTCGCCCTTCGTCCGAATCTTGTTAAACTGGCCTCGTCTGGGAAGGTGCGACTTTGAATCGTAGAAATTTCCTTCGGACGAGCGGCCTCGCCGCCTTCTCTCTACATTCGTTCCCCTACCGTCTCTTTGCCGGTGAAACCAAAAAGTACGCTACCGACCGCGTGAAGCTGGGCCCCCGCCGGATTGAAGTGAGCCGCCTGGCAATGGGCACCGGCACCCATGGAAGCGGCGGAAGCTCCGACCAAACCCGGAAGCTGGGCCGCCAGGGTGTGGCCGAGCTGTTTCGCGCCGCGTACGACCAGGGAGTGAATTTCTGGGATTCGGCTGACCAGTACGGAAGCCACACGTATCTGCGCGAAGCGCTAAAGACCGTTCCACGAGATAAGGTCGTCATTCTTACGAAGACCAATTCCACCACCGCTGCCGAGGTGAAGGCGGATATCGACCGGTTCCGCAAGGAACTGGGGACCGACTACATCGATATTCTGCTGCTGCACTGCATGACCGATGGGGATTGGAACAAGAGTATGCGCGGTCCCATGGACGTTATCTCGGAGGCACGGGAGAAGGGAATTGTCCGCAGCCACGGCACGTCCTGCCACACACTAGAGGCGCTAAGGACGGCCGCCGCCGAGCCCTGGGTGGAGGTCGACCTGGCCCGTATCAATCCGGCCCGGCTTCACATGGACTCCGATCCCAAGACGGTGCTCTCGGTTTTGCAGCAGATGAAAAGCGCGGGCAAGGGTGTGATCGGCATGAAGATACTCGGGCAGGGGGATCTCCGCCACAACGTTGACCAGGCACTACAGTACGCCCTGGCGCATCAGCCCCATTCCTTTGACGGCTTCACTATCGGCAGCGAGAGCCGGGCAGAGATGGAAGATCTGCTGCGCAAAATCCCGGCCGCCAGCGTGCGCGCATAGACACTCTGTCCGCTCGCTTCGTTTCCACACGCCCCGCGCGTATTGCGCGCCCGCGTTCCGCAAGCCGTGCGACGCTACAATACAAATTCCAATGACAGAGCAGATCTCTCCAGCCCGTGCCATTCGCGGCTCCGTCAGCTTGCCTGGCGATAAATCCATTTCTCATCGCTACGCCATGCTGGCCTCGATCGCGGAGGGACAGTCGAAGATCTACAACTACTCCACGGGCGCCGACTGTCAATCGACCTTGTCCTGCATGAAAGCCCTCGGAATCGATCATGAGTTTGCCGAAGAGGATGGCCGCCGCGTTCTCGTCGTTCACGGCAAAGGCATGCATGGCTTGCAAGCGCCGCGGCACAGGCTCGATGCGGGCAACTCCGGTTCCACCATCCGCATGCTTTCCGGGATTCTGGCCGCACAGGAATTCACCACGGAAATCGCCGGCGACGATTCCCTCGCGAAACGTCCGATGAAGCGCGTCATCAACCCTCTTACCGAGATGGGCGCGCGTATCGAGGCGAAAGATGGCCAGTACCCACCGCTGACGATTCACGGTTCGCCGTTACACGGAATCGATTACCAGCCGCCGGTTGCGAGCGCACAGGTGAAAAGCTGCATCCTGCTGGCCGGGCTGTACGCTTCGGGCGAAACTATCGTGCGGGAACCGATTACCACCCGCGACCATACGGAAATTGCTTTACGGGAACTCGGGGCCGACCTGCAACTGGAGCCGCGGGTGACGCGGTTGCAAGGCGGCGCGCATCTCACAGGCAAAAATCTGTTTGTTCCGGGAGACCTGTCCTCGGCGGCCTTCTTCATTATCGCGGCTCTCACCGCTTCCGAGGGCGAGCTTCTGGTGACGAACGTTGGCCTGAATCCCACGCGTACCGCATTGCTTGACCTGTTGCGCGGCATGGGTGCATCGATCAAGCTGCTGCACATTGAACAAGCGAACGGCGAACTGATCGGGAACCTTCAGATCAAACCCTCCCGAATAAAAGGCGGCGTAATTGAAGGCGCTATGACCGCCGCCGTCATCGATGAAATTCCCATTCTGTGCATCCTGGGCGCCGTTAGCCAGGAAGGATTGACGGTCCGCGACGCCCGTGAGCTGCGTGTGAAAGAGACGGACCGCATTGAAACCGTGGCCGAGAATCTGCGGCGCATGAACATCGCCGTTACGACCACCGAAGACGGACTGCAGATTCCAGGCAAGCAACGCTTCCGTGCCGCGGAGCTGAACTCCTACGGCGACCATCGGATCGCTATGGCGTTTTCCGTCGCTGCTCTGCTGGCCGACGGTCCTTCGACCATCGTGGAGGCTGACGCCGCTTCCGTCTCCTTTCCGGAGTTCTACAATATCCTTCGTGAATTGGCCCGGTAAAGGCGGCGCGGAACCCATAGATGGCTGAGTCGTCCGACATTGAGAGCACGCAGGATCTTACTCACGAGAGTCTGGTCCACGATTTCAACAACGTCTTTGAGACGATCACTGAGGCATCGGAACTGTTGAGCGGCGACGAGGAGTGGCGTCATCTCGCCGCTACTCTGTGCCGTTGCGTGGCTCGCGGAAAGCGCCTGCTGGGCGCCATTCCCGATACGACTCCCAACCTTGCCGCAATCGTGAACGATGCCGTGGAATCGGTCGCGGATTACTGTATCGCCGCCCGCAAGCCTCGCGTACGCTTCGTACGTCAGTTGCCAGCCGAAATCCGGCTGCCGGGCTCGGCGAAAGATTGGGAGCGAGTGTTCGTCAATCTTTTTTTGAATGCCGTGCAGATGATGCAAAAGCCGGGCCGGATTGAAATCGCGGTGGAACAGGATGCCAGTGCGCTGACTATTTCGGTTTCCGACGATGGCCCTGGCATACCTGCCGAAATTCTGCCGCGCGTCTTTCGCCCGCATTTTTCCACTAAGACCAACAGTTCGGGCCGCTCCGGACTGGGGCTCCACATCGTTGCCTCGATCGTGAAGAAGTACGGTGGGCGCGTAACCGCCGCGAATCGCGAGACCGCCCAAGGCGCGATCTTTACCGTTTCATTGCCAGTTTCTTAGTTTCTCCTTTCGTTCCCGCTATCCTGGTACTTGTGCGGTATGTCTACTGGATCACATCTGCCCAGGCATTCGCTTGGTCCGTCCTAAAGCTGCTTTCGAATGAAATATCTTTGTATTCATTGCCACTTCTACCAGCCGCCGCGCGAGAATCCGTGGCTGGAAGAGATTGAGCTCCAGGATTCGGCGTATCCGTACCATGATTGGAACGAGCGCATCACGGCCGAGTGTTATGGCCCAAATTTAGCCGCCCGCATTCTCGACGGCGAGCAGCGTATCAACAGCATCATAAATAACTATTCGAAGATGAGCTTCAACTTCGGCCCGACGCTGCTGTCCTGGGCTGCTGAGCATGCTCCCGAGATCCACCAGGGTCTAGTCGAAGCGGATAAGCAAAGCCAGAAGTTGTTCTCCGGACACGGTTCCGCCATGGCGCAGGCCTACAACCACATGATCCTGCCGCTGGCGAACAGCCGTGATAAGAAAACCCAGATCCGATGGGGATTTGAGGATTTCGTCAGCCGCTTCGGCCGCCTGCCGGAAGGAATGTGGCTGCCTGAAACCGCAGTCGATCTTGAATCGCTGGATCTGATGGCCCAGATCGGGCTTAAGTTTGCTATTCTCGCGCCTCACCAGGCCAAAGCGGTCCGTCCGCTAGGCGATGGCCCATGGGAGGACGTCACCGGGGGCCGCATCGATTCCACGCGCCCCTATCTGGTGAAGACCCCTAGCGGAAATTGCATCAGCCTCTTTTTTTACGACGGACCCATCTCGCAGGCTGTGGCCTTCGAAAAACTTCTGGACAACGGCGAGAAGTTCGCCTCGCGGCTGGTCGGCGCGTTTTGTGACGGGCGCGATCGTCCCCAGTTGGCACACATAGCCACCGATGGCGAAACCTATGGCCATCATCACCGCTACGGCGAAATGGCGCTGGCTTATGCGATGGAATATATCCAGAAGAGAAAGCTCGCCAAGCTCACGAACTACGGGGAATTTCTGGAGAAATTTCCTCCGTGCGATGAGGTGCAAATCTACGAAGACACCGCCTGGAGCTGCGTTCACGGCGTGGAGCGCTGGCGCGGTAACTGCGGCTGCAATTCTGGCCGGGGCGGATGGCACCAGGAATGGCGCAAGCCCCTTCGGGACGCCCTCGATTGGTTGCGCGACTCGGTGAATGTTCCTTTCGAGACGCTGGCTTCCGGATTGTTGAAAGACCCCTGGGCGGCACGCGACAGCTACATTGACGTGGTTCTGTGCCGGGCGCCTGAAGCCCGTGAACGTTTCGGAAATGAACATTTTGTTCGGGATCTGACGACCGACGAGCAGGTGACGGTTTGGAAATTAATGGAGCTGCAGCGCCATGCCATGCTGATGTATACGAGCTGCGGCTGGTTCTTCGACGATATCTCCGGGATTGAGACTATTCAAATCATCCAGTACGCCGGACGCGTGGTCCAGCTCTCGCAACAGCTCTTCGGCAAGCGCTTCGAACCGAAATTTCTGGAAATGTTGTCCGCCGCGCCAAGTAACATTCCGGAGTACGGCAACGGCGCCGATATTTACCGCAAGTTTGTGAAGCCCGCGATTGTCAACCTGGAAAAGGTAGGGGCGCATTACTCCATCAGCTCTTTGTTTGCTCCGTACGGAGAAAGAACGGACATTTTCTCCTACACAGTGAAGCGCCTCGATTACCACTCGCGCGATGCAGGCAAGCTCCGCATGGCGATCGGCAAGGCCAATTTCACTTCCAAAGTCACACAGGAGTCGGAGGCCCTTAGCTTCTGGGTCGTACACTTCGGCGATCACAATGTCGCAGGAGGCGTGCAGGCCCTTCGGGAAGAGGGTGAATACCGGGAAATGCTGGAGCAACTGGGCGAGGCGTTCGCGCTGGTTGATATTCCGGAGGTTGTGCGCCTTCTCGATAAGCGATTCAAAGGAAAGACTTATTCGCTGCGCTCCCTTTTTCGTGACGAGCAGCGCCGGATTTTGGGAACGGTCCTTTCCACTACCGTGTCCGAAGCGGAGTCCGCGTATCTGCAGCTTTACGAGCATCATGCAGCGCTGATGCGCTTTATCAGCAGTCTTGGCACTCCCATGCCCCGAGAGTTCACAGCCGCCATGGAGTATGCGCTCAACAGCCTGTTGCGTCGCGCCTGCGCGGCCGACCGTCTGGACGGAGATCGAATCGGTAATTTGCTGCGCGAGGCGCAGGCGAACAACGTCAGTCTTGACCGGACAACGCTCGAATTCACGCTGCGCCGCAGAGTGGATCAGCTGGCGGGCCGTTTTGCCGCGGATCCGTCGAACATCACGAAGCTGCAGGATCTGGCATCCACGCTACAGATCGTGAAAAAAATGCCGTTCTATGTGAACCTGTGGTCTGCCCAGAACCACGTGTATGCGTTTCAGGGCGGCATTTACGCGCGAACCTTGCGCAGAGCCGACCACGGCGACCAGAAGGCGCAGGAGTGGGTGGATTGCTACCGTTGCGTGAGCGATTTGCTTTCCATCAGAGTGCCGTGAAAACCGCGGTGACATGTAGCGCCGCTCGATGATCCTATTGCCCGCCCAAGTTACAGATTCGACCTTTTACGAAAATTCACCAACCTGGATCGCTCCCGCTGCATCGGAGGAGAAGATGGAACCATTCCGCGACTACCTCACTAGAAAGGAAATAGGAATACGCATCAAGGGGCAAAAGACCTGCCGCGTAGTGCGAGTATTCAAAGGCGAATGGATCGAGTTTGGGCCGGAGTACACGTTGCCGATGGATCCGGAGCTTCTGAAATGGTCGCCGCCGGGTATTCCGGCCAGCACCCTGGCAGTGGCCTTGAAAATGTATGAGCTCGACAATCTCTGGTCGAGCTTACGGAGCTTGCTCTCGGGAGAAGCTGAATCGGCAGACCGTCGCGCGGGCGATGGGGCGGGCAGAAAATTCGATGGGCTGCGAAAAAGTAAAGACGCCGGCAGTTCCGTGCCTGGAAGGCCACGCAAGCCCGGAACATTGTTCAGGGCACAGAAGCGAACGTCCCGCCCGGTTTAACTGACGGACTTTGCTGATCAGCAGAATCACACGCGTGGGGTGTGAGGATGCCTCGACCAGTGCTCGTCGCTGACTCTGGTTTGAGCAAGGTCAAGGGTCGTCCGGTACGGCGTGAAATGGACATGTCGATTCACCGCATACAGTTCGTGTGGCGCGTACAGGAACAAGGCGTACGCTTCATCGAAAACAAACTTATCCACGCGATGGGCAAGGTGGGCTATCTTGAGAGCCGAAGTTTCGGCCAGACGTTCTCGATACAGTAATTCGAATCCTGCCACCACGGGGCCCGCGCGGAACTCGCCTGTCGCTCCCACAAAAGCGCGATGCAGCTCCAGCACCACCGTATCGGTTGTCTGCGCCCCTTGCTCCTGAATCAAGATATCCCAGTCGAGCGGCCGATCTTTTTCAATCAGCTTACGTTGAACACGCAGCAACTCTCGCGCATCGCGGATAATCGTGATCTCCGTCTGGAGGCGAAGAGCGTCTTTGATATTCGCCGCCACGATATGGGCCGCCGCCTCCAATCTGCCGGGTGCGGAAATGCGAATCGCACGGCTTCCAGCGCCTCCCGCCTCCTCCCATAAGTCGCAAGCCCGTACGGGTTGATGCGGATACGGAGGAAGCCGGTGCAGGAACGTGACGGCCGCCGGCGGAGTCAGGCCACCAAGCGGGTCGGCCTTCCCGTACATCGCCTCGCGCACAATCCGGTCCCGGTCCACGGCCAGGTTCAAGGCCAGCCGTGCTCGCCTGTCACGCAGCGGTAGCCCCTCGGCGTTCCGGTTAATGATTCCCGCGACCGCGCGAATCGCCTCAATGCAAACCAGTCTGGCGTAACGGGAAGACTCTACGTCGCCTGCTTTATCGGGAGGAATTTCCGTCACAAGATCCACTTCGCCTTCCGTGTTACAGACCAGTTCCAGCGCCTGCTCCGGCGAGATGTCGTTGCGAAAAACTACTTCCCGGAGATGCGGCCCCCGCCGCCCGTCCCAGTATTTAGAGTTAGCCTCCAGGCGTAGGCGCGGAGTCCTGTCTTCTTTCAGCGGAAGCCATACGGAGGCAAACGGTTGCCGGCAAACCACCGCTTCCTCGTTATCGACGGAAGAATACCCTTCCGCCAGGATGAATGGGCCGGTACCCCACCCGCCCGGTCCGTCGAGCACCTGCCACTGTCCCTCAGCACTTCCTCTGCGCTTACGCCCAAAGCCCAGTTCTTCCCAAAAGGCAGTGCTCATGATGGGCAACGCGCGCAGCTTGCCGAATGCGCAGCCGTCTGGCTGGGAAAGGCGAAGTCGAACCGTATGTTCGCCCGTGATTTCGCAGGGAGCGGAAAGATGAAGGTTGAAGTGAGTGCCGTGCGGATGTGGAGCTCTCCACTTCATTGCCTCATCGATAGACCGTTTCACGGCAGCAACGGTTAAGGGTTCGCCGTCAGGGAAGACCTCGCCCTCGCGTACCCGGATCTCCAGCGTACCCCCGTTCACCCATGTATAGGTGCTCGCGCAGGCAGGAACCGGATCGCCATCAGGTTCCACCCGAACTAGTGCTTCGCAGGTATTGTGAGTGATGGAAAGCCAGTTGAACGGGGAGGGATCTACTACATGGATGGCGCCGGCCGGCGATTCCCGCTCGTGACCGGGAATCAGGAAAGATAGTTTCTCTACGATACTCACGACGACGCTATCTGCCAGTCTGGACCGCTGCCCAGGAAAAACGTTTCCGGCCCGCTCTTAACGCGCCGGATTCAGGGTCCTCTATCCGTTTGACAGCATCTTGCTGATGTCGCTGTAGATCACAAACACGACCACCATCATCAGGAAAACAAACCCGAGCTTGAACACGGTTTCCTTAACCTGCAGGCTCAATTCCCGCTGCATGACCATCTCGAGGATCAGCATCACCAGCGTTCCTCCATCCAGAATAGGAATGGGCAGCAAGTTGAAGATCGCGAGGTTCAGGCTCACGATGGCCATCAATATCAGATAGCTGATCGCTCCTTGCTGGGCCGCCTCGCTCGACATCTTCGCAATGCCGATCGGGCCCGAAAGGGTTTTGGGCGAAATCCGGCGCTCGACGATGCTTCGCAAAGCTTCGAAGATCATGGTCGCGTTCTTCGCATTGAATCGCAACGATTGAATAAAGGCTTCTCCAAACGGGAGCTTCACGATCTGCCCGCGGAAGCCAAATGCAATGCCGATCCGCCACGGCAGTTGCGAATCCTTGGTGGCCTCCGGCCTGACGGTCAGCTTTTCTATCCGGCCCTTATGCAGCAAAATGATCTGCAGCGGTTTGCCGCCCGATGTCCGGACCGCTTCCGGCAGGATGCCTGGAGTTTCCACAGACCGGCCGTTGATGCTGATCAGCAAGTCTCCCTTCTCGATTCCCGCCGCAGCCGCCGGAGATCCGTGGACGACCTCGGCCACCTGCACATCGGGATCGCCCATCCAGCCCGCATCGCCGATTCCTTGTTTGGGGTCCATTGTGGGCGTGACCGTCGCTCCCAAAAGCTTGCCTTTGCGGTCGATTACTAACTGCAGCGGGTGATTGGCGTTCAGGGCCTCCTGGGTCATCACGTCTTGCCAGGTCGGGTTCTTCTCGTTGCCTAGTTGGACAATTCTGTCCCCGGGCCGCAGTCCCGCCGTTTCCGCAGGCGATCCGGGAGTAATGTCGCTGATAACGGGATTGGTCGAGCTGGTCTCCTTGGGGAAAGCGTACATATAGACGCCTGTGACGATCGCGATGGCCAGCAGAATATTCATCAGCGGGCCGGCAATCACGACAATGGCGCGCTGCCATCGGGCCTTTGCCTGAAAGGAACGCGGGTCGTTCACGGTCTCATCGCCGGGTTGCTCACCCAGCATCCGCACGTAACCCCCGAACGGAATTGCCGACACGCGAAAGTCTGTTTCGCCCCGGCGGAAGCCGAACAGTCGCGGCCCAAATCCCAGGCTGAACGTCTCCACCTTGATCCCCACCGAAAGGGCTGCCCAGAAATGACCCAGTTCATGAATCAGGATCATGACCCCGAGCAAAATTAATACCCAAAAAATAGGTTGTACAAACCCCACGTGTTGCTTTGTTCCTTTCCCGGTGCGGGCTAATAATCGCTAAGGATATTAGTTCGACGCGGTTAAAAAGTTTCTGATTGTATTTTCGCAGTACGGCCGGTCAAGCGTCCTACTATTTCGCCAGCCAACTTGCGGGACTGCCGGTCGACCTCGATCACTTCTTCTATCGTCCGTGGTTCCCGGTTAGGCTGACGCAATAACGTCTCCTCCACCACCTCCGCAATCGCCGGAAACGCGATCTGTCCATCTAAAAAGGCCTGCACTGCGATCTCGTCAGCGGCGTTCACGGTGCACGTAGCCGACCCGCCCTGCGCTTGCGCTTCATACGCGAGCTTCAACAGGCGGAATTTCTTCATATCCGGAGCCGAAAAATGCCAAGTGCGCGATTGGGTCCAGTCCAGCCGGGGAACGGGCGCGTTTTCCCGCCGCGGATAGGTCATGGCGTATTGGATCGGCATTCTCATGTCGGTAGCCGAGACCTGCGCGATCACGCTGCCGTCAAAGTACTCCACCATGGCGTGGATGGAGGACTGAGGATGAACCACCACATCGACCTGCGAAGGGGGCAGACCGAACAGCCAACAGGCCTCGATCACCTCAAACCCCTTGTTCATCAATGTTGCTGAATCGATGGTGATTCGCTTTCCCATCTTCCAGGTTGGATGATTCAGGGCTTGCTCAGGCGTCACATTCCAGAGGGCATCCCGGGGCGTGTCCCGGAAAGGACCGCCGGAAGCGGTCAGAATCAGCTTTGTCACCTCGTCGCGGCGTCCAGCCCGGAAACACTGATGGGCTCCGTTATGTTCGCTATCGACGGGAAGCAGTTCGGTGCCGGATTCCCGGACGGCCTCCATCACCAGGTGTCCGCTGGCGACCAGGGTTTCTTTGTTCGCCAATCCGATGCGTTTCCGGGCTTTGATCGCAGCGTAGGTAGCCTCCAGCCCGGCCACTCCCACGATGGCCGACATGACGAAGTCGACGGGAGCCGCTGTCGCGGCCGCCACCTTCGATTCGGGACCGGCCGTCAGCTCAGGCCAATCTTTGCGTGGCAAACCGGAGTCTTCGAGGGCGGACTTCAGCCGTTCTAAGGAGGTGTTGTCCTGTACAGAAACGACGCTGGGGCGAAATTCCCAAATCTGGGAACTCAGCGTCTCGACGTTCTTGCCCGCTACCAAACCATGTATTCTGAAATCTTGAGAATGCTGGCGGACCACGTCCAGGGTGCTGAGGCCAATGGAACCTGTTGATCCTAATATGGTTATCTGCATTTTAGTTGGTTTTATAGGCCGGTGCTACAACCTTGGACGGGCGTCTCTCAAAAAAAATTTTGATTTTTGTACACAAAACTCTTGCCATCCGTAAATTCATATTCTAATATTGGAAGTAAGCCAGGGAGGCAACTCCCACCAAAGCGAGACTAACCTCATAGAAAGACCCCTGAAGCAACACCTCCCTGGCGCCCGAAAGGGTTTCTCGCAGCTTCAGTTTCCTCCTCACTAACCTTTCAAAATATCTGGCTTCGTTCCGCCAATTCTTTCTGTTCGCACGATAGTTCGTTTCGTAATTCCCAGGGTACTTCGTTTTCTTTGCTGGCGTTACCCTAAAGAAATAAAGGCTTTCCCATGGCCAATCATAAACCTCAGGGGACGCTTAGTCCCGAAACGGATGTACTCACCAGGGGGTTCGATCCGAGCTTGTCGGTCGGTTCCGCCCGTCCCGCCGTTTTCCGGAGTTCTACTTACGTTTTTTCCAGTCCCGAAGCCGCCGAACGCGCCTTTGACGTGATGGGCGGACGTGGCCAACTCGCTCCGGGCGAAAGCGTGGACCTGGTTTATTCCCGATTCAACCACCCGAACGCCGAATTGGTGGAAGACCATTTGGTTCCCCTGGAGCCGGGCTCTACGGCGGCGGCTGTCTTCAATTCCGGTATGGCGGCCATTATGACGGCTCTGTTGGCTGTTCTGAAACCGGGAGACAGCATCGTCTACACCGTGCCGATCTATGGCGCCACTCAGACCTTTATACGAGCCTTCCTGGAACCCTTCGGAATCACCGGTATTCCCGTACAAGCCGGCCAGGCGGGGCAGATCGATGAGGCGATCCGGGGCGCCAAAGACCTTCGCGTCGTTCTCATAGAAACGCCAGCCAATCCCACGATCACGATGACGGACATCAAGCATGCCGCCGAGACCGTGGCCTCGCTGGGACAAGCCGAGCCGCCTCTCGTCATGATCGACAACACATTCATGGGGCCGGCCTTTCAGCATCCGATCGCTTTGGGCGCCGATGTCTCGCTGTATTCCGCTACCAAGTACCTGGGCGGCTACAGCGACATCATCGGAGGAGTGGCTCTGACGAAAGACATAGAGCTGATGAAGAAAATCCGGAGCAAACGGAGTCTCTTCGGCAATATTCTGCAGCCGGATGAATGCTGGATCCTGGATACGCGGCTTTCCACCGTTCTGCTGCGGATGAACCGCCAAAGTAAGAACGCCCAAAAAATTGCGGAGGCTCTGGCGAATCATCCGAAGATATGCAAAGTCTTCTACCCGACGCTGTTCGATGATCCTGAACAGATTCGAATCGCAAAACAGCAATGTGATTTCCCGGGCGGCATTGTATCGATTGACCTTTGCGGCGGCAAGCGCGCTGCTTTCGACTTTCTGCGCCATCTTCGCCTGGCGCGCAACGCAGTTTCCCTGGGCGGGGTGGAGACCCTGGCTTGTCATCCTCGGAGCACGACGCATTCTGCCTGGAACGCGGCAGACCTGGAAGCCGCCGGGATTACGGAAGGCCTGGTTCGAGTCTCCGTAGGCATTGAGGACTGGAAAGACATGCTGGCGGATTTTCTGTACGCTCTGGAGCAGGTCTAGCGAAAGAACAGGAGCGCCGCGAGCACCGTAAGAGCATGAGTCACCATGGGTGTGCGTACGCTCCTGGTGCTCGCGTACGCCATGCCACACGCGATCCCGAGGACGGTGGTGACTAAAGCGTCCTGCCAGTTCGGAAAATGGGAGTGCCACAAGTGGGAGCATCCGTACAGGACGGCGGAAACCAGGATGGCCAGCAGTGGAGAACTTCCACTGTTGAGCAAAGCCCGCTCAATCACGCCCCTAAAGAACAACTCCTCGCTGAGGGCTACAACCCAAAGAACTCCGAAGAACTTGGCTGCTGCCATACCGGCCACCTGCCACCAGGGAGCATGGGACGGCGCAAACCGGTAAACCTCCAATTCCGTCGCCACAAAACTTAGAGGCACGATCGCGACCAGGAAGTAGACCGCGCCTAGCGCCCACTCTCTTCCGTTCGGCCAAATTCCAAAGGCGCCTGGCTGCCAGCCCCGCAGCGCCAGCAAAGCGACGATAGCTAATCGGATCCAGGCCAGGTGGCCTAATATATCGATGCTCAGGTGAATATGAGGATCGGGCGACAGATAGATCCGTCCGAAGAGGCGCGCGGCCACCGGAACGGCCACGAAAAGCAGGAAACCCGCATCGCAGAGCCAGTGCCTCGGCAAAACCGCGTACCAGTAGGCCAAAATCCCGCATAAGGCGGCCAGCGATAGAAAAGAGCCGCTCCGGAAGGTTCCCGCTCCCAGACTGAAGATCAAGTAGGGCAGAAGCGCGCTGACCCAAAGCAGTGATGCGATCATCTTTGGGCCCTGCAGGCGTCCAATCCATTTTCGGGTCCGTTCTAAGACGGATGCCAAATAGAAGGAGAATTCCAAAAGGCAGGCTGGCAGGGCGGCCGTGATAATCCAGTAGGAATGCTCGTGATGACTAAAAAGAACGAAACCAGCGCCGATCAGTGCGAGCCAAACGCACGCTAACCCAATGAAAAACGGACGCATAGCCCCAAGCATCGCCCTCATCGTAGCATCGGCATTCCTTTTGCCTGTTCTTCCCTTATGGGCGGCCGACCCTCCTCCGCAGCTGTTGAAGAAGATCGCCCAGCGGGAAGCCGAAAACGGAAGCGCACGGCAGAACTATCTGTATAGGCAAAGCGTGACCATCCAGGAGGTGAATGCTTCCGGGATTGTTACCGGGCAGTATCACGAAGCGAGCGATATCACTTTTTCCGCCAACCGCGTTCGCAACGAGCAGCCCGTGGGTTCGCCCCAGAACACGCTCACCCGGATAAAGTTGACCCCAGAGGACTTCTCCGACCTGCGGACCGTCCAGCCGTTTCTTCTTACGCCGGATCAGGTACCGCTTTATGAAGGGCAGTTCAAGGGAGAAGAAACAATGGACGGGTATCCGTGCTTTGTGGAATACATCCGGCCTCGGCAGATCCTTTCCGGCCAGCGCTTTTTTAAAGGAACACTTTGGGTCCGGCAATCGGATCTTTCCGTTGTCCGGAGCGAAGGGCAGGCGGTCCCGCAGATCGAGACCTTAACCGAGCAGAACTTGTTCCCGCACTTTACGACCCTTCGCCGCGAGATCGACGGCAAGTGGTTTTTTCCCGTCCGGACCTACGCTGACGACACGTTGTACTTCCGGCAGGAGCCGGAGCGTATTCGTATTGAAATCCGGTACGAAAACTACCGGCGCTTCGGTGCTGAATCGACCATCACTTACGGAAGCGGAAACCAGTCGGCCCCCCCGCCCGCTTCTGCTCCTCCTCCGCAGAAGAAGTGACGGCCAGCGCCGCAAGGTCTTCGGGCGTATCCAGGTCTACTTCGGCTTCGGGCAAAGGAAATGAAAGGATTTTGAAATGCGGATGCCGGAGCAGGCGCCGGGCTCCTTCCGTTGGCGGAAGGTTGCCTACGTGCTCGAACATGGCTGACGTGAAGATCGCGGGAACTCCCACGGTTCCACCGTATTCGGCCGCAATAGCATCAGCTTCGTTCCCTTCAAGGAGCGCTTGCATTGCCTGAAGATGCCGGGACTCTACCAATGGTTGGTCAGCCAACAAGATCGCGATCGACGCCGGCGGGATCGCGCCTTCTGTTAACCGCCGCATTCCCGCCGAGATCGAGGAACCCATGCCGGTCTGCCAGGCGGCATTTTCGACAATGACGACCGGTTTATGAGCCAGGGACTCCCGAACGGCTTCCGCCTGCGCGCCAATCACCACAACAACGGGCTGGAACCCGGCATCTACGGCCTGGTAGACCCCATGTGCCAGCAATGTCTCTCCGCGATAGGGAAGTAGCTGCTTCAACCGGCCCATGCGAGTAGCTGCCCCCGCGGCGAGAATGATCGCGGCGGTCACGCGTCTTCGTTTACGGCCAGCGGCACTCGGGCAGCGGCGGGCCGATTTCCGCGAAACACGGTGGCTGCTTCCAATTTGCCGAGTTCGCGGCGGGCAATTTGGCTCCACTCGCTGCTGCCGTCCAGCTTCAGATACGCCCGCCAGTGCCGTACGGCCCTCATCACGTCACCGGCGCTCTGATGCAACAGCGCCAGATTGTAGTGGACGTCGGCGTAGTTGGGTTGCAGTTTCAGAGCCGCCAGATAGTGGGAAAGGGCGGTTTCGGTCTCCCCGCGTTCTTCGTAAAGATTGCCAAGGTTGAAGTGCGCCAGGGGATAGTTGGGGTCGATCTCCAGTGCCTTCTTATACTGTTCTTCCGCATCCGCCCAGGCGTGGCCATTGAAGAAGATCGTGCCTAAATTCACCAATGCGCCAGCAGCGCTGGTGTCCAGTTCGGCCGCCTTCCGGTACGCTTCCACAATCTGCTCGAGCGGAGCACCGCGCTGCTCGAGTTCCAGTCCTCGCTCAAACCAGCGGTCGGCTTCGATCTTGTTTCGCAGCCTTTCCGCCATTTGGGTGCTGCTCTTTTGTGAAGGGGGGAGTTGAAGCAGTTTGCTGATTTCTCCCTCAGGGAAATTGAACAGCAACTGGCCCGAAACGGGCTCCATGCGCTGCTTTCCGATTTGGACCCGAACGCTGCGGCCTTCCCTGTAAACCCGAACATCGTCCATGGATTGCTGGAAATCCCTCAAACGCTGCCGCAGAGCCTCCAAAGCCTGCCTGATCAGGCGCGGATGCACGTTTTCACCGCGCAGCCGGATGATAGTCTTCAACGCCAGCAGATCGGAAAAGCGGTATTCGCTTAGTTGCGGAACCAGCTGTTGACGCTCCCAGCTTACTAGCTGGCGGGCGCGAATCTTTAAGAGCCGACAGACCTCTTTGCGGGTGTACGATGCGCCCGTTTCGCGCTGTAGCGTCACTGTAGGATGTGGCGAGCTGTCCCGCAGCACACCGTAGATCATAGCACCGGAACGGTTACTTCCCAATGAATGTCCCAAAATACCATCCGGCGGAACTAACGCCGGGTGACAGCGCTCCGGTTGACAGCGCTGCCCTTTCGATCTCATACTGAAATGGTCCGATATGCTTTTCAGAAAGAGATTCTGGACCAGGTCCCGCCCGACTACCCCCGTGCGAACCTTGGCCGAGCTGCCTACCGGGCAGCGCTGTATTCTGGACCGGCTCGATCTTCCCCTGGAGATCGCCAGAAGGCTGATGGAACTGGGGTTTCTCCCTGGAAATGAGATTGTTCCCGCGAAACAAGCGCCGGGAGGCGGTCCGCGAGTTTTTCGAGTGGATGGTTCGGAGGTGGCGCTGCGGCACGATACCGCGGCGAAACTGTATATCCGGCGAAATCCCGAATCGGATCTTGTCGTGCTTTCATGAGTAGCTGCCACGGAGACTCGCCAAGAGCCGGTCTCCTGCCCAACCCTTCGATTCCGCTACCGCGCTCCGCTCAGGAGCGCCCGATTATCGTTGCGATCGTTGGGCCGCCGAACTCCGGTAAGTCTACTCTTTTCAACCGCCTGACTGGTCTTCGCCAAAAGGTCGCGAATTTCCCCGGTGTCACAGTGGAGCACCGCATGGGAAAGGCAAAACTCAAACATCAGGGCCAGGAAGTATTTTTGGTCGATTTGCCGGGCGTTTACAGCCTGCACCCTCGGGCGGAGGACGAGCAGGTCACGCACGATGTTCTCAAGGGCGAACGCGCGGATTTTCCGAAGCCGGACGCCGTTATTCTGATCCTGGATTCCACGAACCTGGGACGCAATCTCGTCCTCGCCGCGCCGATTCTGAGCCTGGGAATGCCTACCCTGGTTCTGCTGAACATGGCAGACGACCTGGCGGTGCGGGGTGGCAAAGTAGATGTTTCCGCGCTTTCGGCTGAACTGAATTGCCCGGTGGCACTGATCAGCGCCGCCAAAGGGACGGGCATTGACCGTATTCAACAGTTCCTTCTGGGAACGGCCGCCAAGCTGAACGCACCGCCTCCAAAGATCGAACTGCCGGTTCTGCAGGATATTCCCAAGTGCCGCCAATGGGCCGCGAACATCGGGAATCGCGCTTCCTACAGAGCTCCGGCCCCTCCAATCTGGACCCGGCGTCTGGATGCTGTGTTTCTGCACCCTGTTGCCGGGCCCGTGATCTTTCTGGCGATCGTGGTAGCTGTCTTTCAGAGCATCTTTTCCTGGGCTCAGCCGGCTATGGATGCGCTGCAGCAGGGCATGCTTGTTTCCGGCCAGTGGCTCGGCCACTTTCTGCCGGATGGACCGCTTCGCTCCTTGCTGATTGACGGCGCATGGAAGGGCGTTGGCTCCGTTATTGTTTTCCTGCCGCAGATTCTGCTGCTCTTTCTTTTTATCGGCATTCTGGAAGATTCAGGTTACCTGGCCCGCGCCGCCCTGATCGCCGATCGCACTATGGCGAAGTTCGGCCTGCAGGGTAAGTCGTTCATTCCACTGCTTTCGGCTTACGCCTGCGCGGTTCCGGCCATCATGGCGACCCGTGTCATTGAAAATAAGCGCGACCGCCTGGCGACCATCATGATTGCGCCGCTGATGACCTGTTCCGCCCGGCTTCCGGTGTATACGCTGCTGATTGCCGCATTCATCCCCAACGTTCACATTTTCGGTAATCTGTTCTCGTTGCCCGCGGCTGTGATGCTGGGAATGTATGTACTCGGTTTCGTGGCAGCGGTCGCGACTGCTCGCGTGCTGAAGTCGAGCATCCTGAAGAGCGAGCGTTCGTCGTTCGTGCTGGAGATGCCGCCCTACCGCCTGCCTACTTTACGCTCGCTCGGTCTGCGGCTCCTGGACCGCTCCAAGGTGTTTCTCCGCCGCGCCGGTACGGTGATTTTGCTGGTGGCGCTGGTCATTTGGGTGTTTGCACATCTGCCGCTAGAGAACGGCAAGACCCCTCCGCTGGATCACAGCTATGCCGCTGCCGTGGGCAAAGCCGTGGAGCCGGTGATCAAGCCGCTCGGATTCAACTGGAAGATTGGAATTGGATTGATTACGTCGTTGGCGGCGCGAGAGGTGATCGTCGGCACCCTCGGCACGATCTATGGCATCGAAGGAGATGAACCTACACAAGGCTTGCAGCGGGCCGTGCATCAGGACCTGAGCACGGCGGGAGCGATAGCCTTGCTCATTTTCTTCGCGTTCGCCATGCAGTGCTTCTCCACTATCGCGATCGTCAAGCGGGAGACCGGCGGCTGGAAGTGGCCCATCTTTCAGTTCTCCTATATGTTGGCGTTGGCTTATGCTGGTTCGTGGATCGCATACCATCTGGCGAGCCATTTTCTAGCATGAATAATATCTTTAACGTAGTCATTCTTGGGTCCGGGTGTGCCGGAAACACAGCGGCTATTTATGCGTCCAGAGCCAACCTCCAGCCCCTTGTCCTAGAAGGACATGAGCCCGGCGGCCAGCTTTCCATCACGACGGACGTAGAAAATTTTCCAGGCTTTCCCGAGGGAGTGATGGGCCCTGAACTCATCGAAAGCATGAAGAAGCAGGCGCAGCGTTTCGGGGCCCAATACCGGCATGGCCGCGTGGCCTCGGCTGACTTGAAAGTCCGCCCTTTTCGATTGCAGCTGGAGGACGGCGAGACCATTGAGACTCACACTTTGATCATCGCCACGGGTGCTTCAGCCCGGTGGCTGAACCTTCCCAACGAACAGAAATTGATCGGTCATGGCGTTAGTTCCTGCGCTACTTGCGACGGCTTCTTTTTTCGCGGCAAAAAGATTATGGTGATCGGCGGGGGAGATTCCGCCATGGAAGAGGCTAACTTTCTGAGCCGGTTTGGCAGCGAAGTCGCGCTGGTCCATCGATCCGAAAACTTCCGTGCCTCGCGAATCATGTTGGAGCGCGCCGAATCGAATCCAAAGATCAAGTTTCTTACCAATACGGTGGTGCAAGATGTTTACGACGTGTCAAAGGGCCACGTTACAGGGGTGAAGCTGCACAATCTGGTCACGAAGGATACTTACGACCGCGAGGTGGACGGTTTCTTTGTGGCTATCGGACACATTCCCAATACCAAGCCGTTTGTCGGACAGCTTGACCTTGATCACGATGGGTACATCATCACCCATGGCGGAGCGCGCACCAACGTAGAGGGCGTATTTCACGCCGGCGATGTGCAGGACAGGATTTATCGCCAAGCGATTACGGCGGCTGGCGCAGGATGCATGGCGGCCATTGAGGTAGAACGTTTTTTAGAGGCGGAGGGGCATTGACGTGCCCCTCCGATCCGAATCTTTTCGGTAGGCGCAGTGATCAAGATGCGCGTTGATAGCTCCTACTGCAAAACTTACATATCCGATTCGCCGTTGCCGATCAGTTGAATCTCTCCAATTCCGCCTCGAACTTTCAAACGGACGTTGACCTTGGCCTTATCGTACAGGCTGTTTTCGTAATGGTCTCCGCGCTTCTCAAGCCCCGTAACCGTGATGTTGCCGAGCCCGCCGTGTGCCTCGGCGCGTATTCCCACGCCGGTTGGAAGATGCACTACCGCTTTGCCGACTCCGCCTGAGATGTCCACTTCGTAATCTCGTTTCGGTGTGCCGCGCAGGTCCAGATCGACTTCTCCGGCACCCATATTAACCGTGACAATACGCAGTTTGACATCTCCGAGATTGAGGTCGGTCTTACCCGCGCCGCAATTCACTTTCAGATCAAGCAGGGCGTTGTCATTCAGCTGGAGATCCCAACGGTAGCGAACGTGGCCGAAGCCGCCGACGCTGGCCGGCTGTGCGATGGTCACACTGGCGTGATCGTCAATGACCGAAGACCGGACTGTGGGCTTCCAGTCGGGAACATTGTATTCGAACTTGCCTTCCAGCAGCTCTTTTGCTCCGCCCGTGAGGTGAATCTCGCCGGCGCCCATCTTCAACTCCAGGTTGGCTCGCTCATTACTGCCGAGGGGGATGGAGACCGGCTCTTCCTGCAGTGGTCCCGTTTTAACGTTCTGAACGTCGCATGCGGTTAGCAACGCAAGCACGCAAAAGAACGGGACGAGTGATGCGGAGCGACTGATCATGGGATGCCTCACGGTATGAGTACGCATTGCAATCGCCGGTTGTTCGATCCGGTATAAGCAATTATGGCTCTAAAGCGAATCCCACCCGGCGAAAGGGCGTGAACGGCTCTATTCCCACTCAATTGTGCCGGGTGGCTTGTTGGTGAGATCGTAGAACACAGCGGCGATCTGCCGGATCTGCAACAAATCCTGCGTGAGGTGGGCCAGCGGTTCGGGCTCAAGGAGAACTACGTCGGCCGTCATGCCGTCGACCGAGTTTATGGGGCGCAGTACAACGGATTCCCGCTGCTCCTCGGTGCCGAGAGGCAGAAGAACGACAGGGAATTGCCACACTTCTTCCTCGACCCCAGTGTCGAGACAAAAGGACCTCACAATGGCATCGGCTTCGCGTAAAACGTCGAGCCGCTCCTTGGTGATCGAAGCGCGGAACACCTGCAAGGACTCGACGGGTGCTTTCCCGCCGCAAAGAGCCACCACGCGATTGATATCGGCTCGCTTGTTGGTCAGCTTAGGAGCGGTTGCGCGAATGCCGTCGATCGTTGGCTTGTCGGGGAGTGCCAGCACGTCGCGGTAGCTGCGGGAATCTCCCTGAACGCCTACCGACTTCACGGGGAGCAAGAATCCATCCGCAGTATGCACCACACCGCTTTCGACATCGGAGCAAAGGCAGCGAATGGCAAGGCCAGGGCCCGGGAAGGGATGGCGCGCGAGAAACTTCTCCGGGACGCCGATCTCACGCCCGATTTCGCGGACCTCGTCCTTGTAAAAGGAGGTGAGCGGCTCCACAATTCGTCCCGTATCGATCAGCGCCTGAATGCCCGCGACACGGTTGTGATGGGTCTTGATCAGGTCGGCTTTGGCAGTACCGCCGGATTCGATGGTGTCGGGATAGATTGTGCCCTGGCCCAAAATCCAGTTGCCGTCGAGAAAGTGTTGCGAAGTGAGGATACGCCGCTGGACCTGAACAAACTGTTCGCCAATCGCATGGCGCTTGCGCTCCGGATCGGTCACGCCGCGCAGGACAGCGAGGAATTCATCCTCGGCCGGATCGACGAGAAAATTCTTGGCTCCCAGTTCCTTGAAAATGCCGCGGACGAACTCTGTTTCCCCCTGACGCATCAGGCCCGTGTCCACGTAGATGCCGTAGACACGCTCCGGACCAAGCGCTCGAAGGCAGAGAGTGTAGGCCACTGTGGAATCGACACCGCCGCTCACGAAAAAAAAGACGTTGCGGTCCCTTACGATGGCCCGAATCTGATCTTCGACAGCTGGAACGCGTTGAGAGACATCCCAGTCTTTGGTGGCACCGCAGATTCCGAAGATAAAGTTCTCCAGAATGCGGGCACCGGCGTGGGTGTGAACCACTTCGGGGTGAAATTGCAGACCGAAGAGCTTCCGCTCCGGATCGGACATAGCGGCGACCCCGGATACTTCGGTCGAGGCAATGACACGAAAACCCGCGGGTACTGCCGATACGCTGTCCCGGTGGCTCATCCAGATTTGAGAGTGCTCCACGCCTGTCCAAAGCGGGTCGGTACAGGTTACGCTCAGATGCGCCAATCCATACTCGCCGTGATCGCTCTTTTGAACCTTGCCGCCCAGATGATGGGCCAGCAGTTGATGACCGTAGCAGATGCCGAGCACGGGAACGCTCAATTGAAAAATAGCGGGATCGATGCTGGGGCTATCGGGCGAATATACGCTGGCGGGACCGCCGGAGATGATAACCCCGCGACGGGATTGCAACTCACTGGCCGGCGTCTCGCTAGGCTGAACGTCAGCATAAACGCCCAACTCCCGTACTTTTCTAGCTATCAGATGGGTATATTGACCACCCGTATCGAGCACGCTGATCTGCGGCGTGCCCACAACGTCCGGGGTTGGAATAAGCTGTGCGACTTCGGGATGAATGCTCAAGAATTCAACGGAGCGGCGAGCCTGAGTTTAGCGGCTCGCCCGATTTTCGTAATGCGTTTGCGAACGCGTCAGTAAATCCATCGCCTGCGGCATTGCGGCGATCGCTTTCTGTACTTCAGGATCCTGCTGCACCGCAATCTTCTGTGAATCTTCGAAGCTGAACGCGGTCACGTACATCTGTTCGCGCAGTTGGTCGCGAATCCACCCGTGATCGCGGGTCCAGTCAGCTTCCGTGAACTGAACGCCTTGCTTCATCAGGTAGTCATGAAAGTCGTTCAACACCGCTTCGTCCGGAACCCAGCCCTTGGGGAGCTTGGTGCTGTGATTTGAGAAGTACAGAGCGGCGAAGTTGAAGAAGCCGTTTTTGCGGCCGATGTCGATTTGAAATTTATCGACCTTGGGCGGCGTGTACTTCTCATCGGGCATAATGCCTCCGCCCCCGTACACCGTTCGGCCCAGGTCGGTTTCCCGGATATCCGTCTTGCTATGGGTATCCGAGCGTTTCCCGTAGTAGTAATCGAGAAACGAAATGTTGGAATAGTCGCGCTGGATGAGGCGGCCGCTCGGCGTGTAGTAGTGCTGCGTTGTGAGCAGCAGTCCCGTGTTGTCGCTGAGCGGATACACCGTTTGAACCAGTCCTTTGCCGAACGTGGTATCGCCCAGAATCCAGGCACGGTCATGGTCCTGTAACGCACCGGAGACGATTTCGGCAGCCGAGGCGGAGTAGCGGTCCACCAGAACCACGATGGGATACTTCTCGCCGTACGCACTCCCTCTTGCCAGGTAAGGCTTGTCGTTGTAAGCGCGCCCGCGATGGGAGACAACCACCTGGCCACGATCCAGCCATCGGCCGGCCACAGCCACGCCCTCCTGCAGAAGGCCGCCGGGATTTCCACGCAGATCGAGAATCAATCCCCGAATATTGTTTTCGCCCAGGCGGGCGAGATTGTCATCTACTTCCTGTCCGGTGGTTTCGGTGAACGATTGAATACGCAGATACGCGATGCCGGGCTTCACCCAAAACGCGGAATCCACGCTGTTCCGCGGGATCTCGCCGCGAACCAGGTTGAACGTGATGGGCTTGTTCGTACCTTCGCGGCTGACGACTACTTGCACCTTCGAGCCCTCAGGGCCGCGCAGCATGTCCGCTACTTCGGTGGTGCTCAACGTGTCGACACGCTTGTCGTTCACTTCCACGAGAACGTCGCCGGGCCGAATACCCGCTTTGTAAGCCGGCGATCCACCAAACGGATGGATGACCATCGCCTTGCCGGTACGGGGTTGGGGACCAATCAGCATTCCGATGCCGTAGTACTTCCCGTGCTGTTCCTCGCGCAGGCCCGCGAAGTCTTTGGAATCCAAGAAGTTGGAGTGGGGGTCGAGAGTCCGCAGCATGCCCGGAATCGCACCCTTATAAATGGCCTTGTCGGCCGAGAGCTTTTCGGCCGCGTTCTCATCTACAATGTCGTAGACCTTGGTGAATGCCTGGAGGCTGGATTTAATATTTTCGTCCGAGGCCGCCGCGCCATTCTGCTGAGCAGCGGCGACGGACGGCGCACCGGGGCCGAACAAACCGCCCAACAAAGCGCATGCACCTAAAAATAAAGGAATTAATACAAAATACCGCCGCTGGGACGACAAACTGACCTCCCGGTCTTTGATTTCAGTATAGACGTTAGAACCGCAGAAGAGGTTGTAATGGAATGCGAAAACGCAACTAAACAGCCACTCGCATGCGGCGGTTCAGGGAAAGTTCGCCACGAACCCCTTTTTTAGGGATTTGATCGAGCCGCCGGACCTGGTCGCTTACGCAGACGAGAAACATGGGCTGGCGCGCATTTTTCAGCAGATCGATAATGCGGTCCTGCTGGTCTTCCAGATAAATGGACTTGCCGTCGGTCAGCAGATGCAGTTGAGAGTCGCCGGCCAGCACCTCACTCAGCCGCCGGCCCATTTCGCGTTGAAGAAAGCGTAGTACCCGGCGAATCTTTTGAAGCGAAAAGCCTTTCCGCCGCAGTTCGGCGATCAGGGTGATTTCCACGACTTCTTCCGCTAGATAA
This sequence comes from Bryobacteraceae bacterium, assembly GCA_035475295.1. GTDB lineage: Bacteria > Acidobacteriota > Terriglobia > Bryobacterales > Bryobacteraceae > Bog-105. Next base: position 2,235 of record DATIMM010000203.1, on the reverse strand, counting down.
ATGCGCTTGTGACCCTCATGACGCGGAGAAACCACTTTGCGCTCGTCCCACCACTGGAGCTGCCGTAAGCTCACCTGCGCAATTTTCGCGACATCGGTGCTCGTGTACGTTCGCTGACTCTTCTCCACCAGATCAGAACCGAGTTTTCGCGTTTTGAACATAATGCCCCAGTTTCGTTTTGAAGTGGAACGGCTCCCCAGATTGTACTAGACATCTTTCCGCTGTCAAGCTCGGGGGTATACGACCGTACTGCTACTCAGCCGCCCCCAACAAACTCCACAATTTCGATTTGGGCGCCGCCGGGCACAGACGTTTGCTCCCAATCGCGCTTCCGTACGATCGCTTTGTTCAGCTCGACGGCAACCCGGTCGGCCCCGATTTCCAGGTGCTGTAGTAATGCTGCAACCGACTGGCCGGAAGGTACTTGTCTTTTTTCGCCGTTGAGGGTGATGTAAATAGATTGCGCTTGCATCGCTCGTTTCGAGGGATAGGTTCGAAGCCTGTATCATTCCATTATAGGGAGTTGGGACTTCGTTCACTTCCGTGCCTCAGTACGTCTTTTTCTCGTTGCTACTCTGGTACTTAATCCATGCCTACTTCTTACGCCGAAACCTATTTCCCGGTGCTGATACAGATTTTGCTGGCCATCGCCGTGGCGGGCGGCATGATTGGCGCTTCGGCTCTTCTCGGCAAGCGTATGCGCGATGTCGTGAAGTCGACGCCCTACGAATCTGGCATGACGCCGATCGGTAATGCCAAGGAACGCTTTAGTGTCAAGTTTTACCTAGTGGCGATGGTGTTCATTCTGTTCGACATTGAAGCGATTTTTCTTTACCCCTGGGCTGTGGTCTACCGTGAGCTGAAGCTGTTTGCATTTTTCGAGATGCTGCTCTTCGTTGTTTTGGTTCTGTGTGGATTCTTTTATATCTGGAAAAAAGGGGTGCTTGATTGGTCGTCCGAACAGCGTTTGAGAGAAACCCGGGAGGCGAAGCGTGCTGCCTGAGGTAGTTGAGCAGAATCCAACCGCAGTCGCGATCCATCAGCAGTTTCCGGAAGCAATTAAGAAGGCCGAGATCGCCACGGGCGAGTTGCAGTTGACCGTGGCGGCTGAACAGATTGTGCCCCTGTGCCGGTTCTTGAAAGAGTCAGCGGGCTTCAACCGGCTGAGCGGCATCACAGGAGTGGACTGGTGGCCCCAGGCTCCCCGGTTCGAGGTGGTTTATTTTCTGCACTCGCTACAGAACAACGCGCGGCTGCGGCTGGTAGTCCGTTTGGCGGAGAACGAAGAGATTGACTCCGTGTTTCACGTGTGGCGCAGCGCGAACTGGTATGAGCGCGAAGTCTTCGATCTGTTCGGCATTCCCTTCCGCAATCATCCGAGCCTGGATAGAATTATGATGCCCGTGGACTGGGTGGGTCACCCGCTTCGTAAGGACTATCCGACGCACGGCCATAAGTATTCATACCGGGACGAAGAATAAGCCGCCGGTGGAACGCCCGTTGCACACTGAAGATAAGGACGAATTCATGAAAGAAGGGAACTCAACTGTCGCGTCACTCGACGCCGAACATGAGCTTCATACCGAAGATCCTTCCGGGATCGATCAGGTAGGGGAAACACCCGGCGGACCGCGCCGCATGGTGCTCAATATGGGCCCTCAACACCCGTCTACGCACGGCGTGTTGCGCATTCTGCTGGAGCTCGACGGGGAAACCATCATTCGGGCCCGTCCCGATATCGGTTTTTTGCACACCGGCATTGAAAAACAGTGTGAGGCGTTGCGGTACCAACAGGTGATACCGCTGACGGATCGTGTTGATTACCTGGCCAACCTGTCGAATAATCTCTGTTACTCCCTGGCTGTGGAGAGGATGCTCGGCCTGGAGATTCCGCCGATGGCCCAGTGGATGCGGGTGATGTTGGTGGAGTTGACCCGCATTGCCAGCCACTTGGTTTGGCTGGGCACGCACGCGCTCGATATAGGCGCGATGTCGGTTTATTTTTATTGCTTCCGCGAGCGCGAAGAGATCCTGAAGGTTTTCGAGATGTTCTCCGGCCAGCGGATGATGACCAGCTACTTCCGCATCGGCGGCCTGGCGCTCGATCATCCGCGCGGCTGGTATGAGCGGGTGAAGAAGTTTATCGACGTCTTCCCCAGCCGCGTTGATGAATACGAAAACCTGTTGACGAATAATCCGATCTGGGGTGAACGCACCAAGGGCGTCGGGCGGATT
>DATIMM010000202.1:0-4859 GCA_035475295.1 Bryobacteraceae bacterium | reverse complement strand
CATTTCTGAGACAAACGGTTAAGACTCAAAATCCAATGAATGGAGAGTTGAGTCATGGGTTTGTCACGCAGGCAGTTCACCAAGGAATTCAAGCTGGCCGCGGTTCGGCGTTTGGAAGCAGGGGTATCGCTGGCCGAGGTTGCACGCGGGTTGGAGGTCAACCCGAACGTGTTGCAACGCTGGCGGCGTGAGTTTCGTCAGGCGCCCGGCAACGCGTTTCCCGGTAACGGGCAGCGGCGCTGGTCTGAAGGCCGGGTAGCCGAGTTGGAGCGCAAGATCGGTCAGCAGGTAGTGGAAATCGATTTTTGTGCGTCCAGTTAAGGCTGGTGTATTCAGCGGGAACAAAGGCCCGCCGGGGAAGGAGTCAGAACCCCGTAGCTTGGATGGCAGCGTGTTTGAGAAATCAAGGCGCTGAAGCCCATCGACAAAATCGTCTTCTGGACGATCGCGAGTCAACAGGCCGTAACGCAAGTGAACGGAGATGTGGCCTCGAAAATTTCAAACTCCGAAGGTCGAGCCTTCAAAAATCAGGCGAAGACAGCAGAGTGCGGCGCAGACTGGCTGAAGCGCTTCACTCCTTCGGCGGGGTGAAACCGACAGCATGTTGACAAGGATACGCAAAAGCAACTGGAGAAACCCTCCTCGTCCCGCGAGGAAACTGGCGGAAGCAGGGAAGCCGTATAACCGGTAGCACCGGGAAATCGGCCGAAGACGAGAGGGTGGCGGAGGGGCGCGCAGTACCGGAGAAGCCGGGTAATTCTGGTGGAGGGAAGGCGTCCTGCTGTGATCAACGCTTCTGACATAAGGGAGGCAAGGGCGAAATGAAAAAAGCGCTCATCGGTTTGCAGGACCTGAGAAGGAAGCTATACGTCAAGGCAAAGGCTGAACCGTCTTGGCGTTTCTGGGGGATGTACGTTCATGTCTGCAAGATGGAGACGCTGCAGGCGGCCTATGCAGTGGCGAAGAGCAATGACGGAGCGCCGGGAATCGACGGGGTGACGTTTGCGGCCATTGAAGCGCAGGGTGTTGAGGCTTTCCTTCGGCAGATACAGGACGAACTAAAGCAGCGCAGCTACGTACCACTTCGGTTACGGAAGAAGGAAATTCCCAAGGACGGCGGAAGCAGAGTCCGCGTTCTTTCGATTCCGTCGATCCGCGACCGGGTAGTACAAGGTGCGTTGAAGCTGATTCTGGAGCCGGTCTTCGAGGCCGACTTCCAATCGGGGTCGTATGGCTATCGTCCCAAACGCACACCGCATCAAGCGGTGGAGCGGGTGATGCGCGGTATTTTTCTCGGCAAGCTCGACATCATCGATCTGGATTTGCGAGCCTACTTTGATAGTGTCCGGCACGACCGGCTTCTACACAAAGTGGCACAGCGGATACAGGATGACGACGTCATGGCATTGCTCAAGAAAATCCTCAAGTCATCCGGGTCGATGGGCGTTCCTCAGGGCGGCATCATTTCACCAATGCTCAGTAACCTCTACCTGAATGAGGTAGACAGGATGCTGGAGAAGGCGTTAGAGGTGACGCGGAGCGGACGCTACCAGTATGTTGAGTACGCTCGCTTCGCCGATGATCTTGTGGTTCTGGTCTACAGCCAATATGGCCCGCCAGGACTCCTGGGTCAGGTGAGCCGACGGCTCCGAGAGGAGTTTGCGCGACTTGGCGTAGAAATCAACGATGAAAAGAGCAGATGCGTCGATCTTCGTAAAGGAGAGAGCTTTGGTTTTCTCGGCTTCGACTTTCGTCGAATCCGGGCACGCAGTGGGAAATGGCGTGTGCAGCTTACGCCCAAGATGAAGAAGCGCACGGCGTTGCTGCGAAAGCTCAAAGAAGTGTTTCGGCGGTATCGATCACAGCCGGTCGGCAGGGTGGTGGAGATCATCAATCCGATCCTGCGCGGCTGGGTCAACTACTTCGCCGTGGGACACGCGAGCAAATGCTTTCGTATGGTTCAACGCTGGGTCGAATTGAAGGTCAGGCGCCATATGATGCAAGCCCGGAAACGGAAAGGCTTCGGCTGGGATAGGTGGAGTACGCGTTGGCTGTATGAGCACCTGGGGCTATTCAACGCCTACCGGCTCAAACGGTTTGCGCCGAAAGCAACCCCAGCATGATAGGCCCATAATCCTGGCCGCGAAGCTCACAGGAAAGCGGAGTGCGGGAAATCCGCATGCTCCGTTTGACGAGGCGGGGGCTGGAAACATAACCACGACAGCCGGAATGAGGCCCAGTGCGAAAGTGCTGGATTCGCCACCGGAGTCTACTGTTGTGCGCCAGTCCTCGACCCTACTGAAGGGGTGCTTGCAGCGCATCGAAGAACAGCGGATGCTGCAGGCATCGAGTGGAAGTCCGCGGTCTACCGGAAGATCGGCGAAGAAGTGATCGCCGGCCGGGGACTGACGATCGGACGGATGGTGGAACTGGCGCGGGTGAGCCGGGCCAGCTTCTACCGCTTCAGCGAGGACGCCACACCGAACCGAGATATCGACCTGCGCGATGCGATCCAGCGTATCGCGTTGGAGTGGCCCAGCTATGGGCGACCGCGCATCACGGCGGAACTGCGTCGGCGCGGATGGACGGTGAACCCGAAGCGGGTCTACAGACTGTTGCGCGAGGACAACCTGCTTTGCGTTCGCCAGCGCAAGTTCGTCGTCACCACCGACTCCAACCACGGGCGGAAGGTTTATCCGAATCTGGCAGCGGACCTGGTGCTGACCGGTATAGATCAACTCTGGCGAGCCGATATCACTTATGTCCGGCTGCGCGAAGAATTCGTCTTCCTGGCGGTGATTCTGGACGCCTTCTCGCGCCGCGTTATCGGCTGGGCTCTGGATCGCAACATGGAAGACGAGTTGACGTTGACGGCGCTGCGCATGGCTCTGTCGCGGCGAAGCATCCAACCAGGCCTGGTGCATCACTCCGATCGCGGCAGCCAGTATGCAAGCAACGATTACACCGACTTGCTGAAGGCGCACGGAATCGACATCAGCATGAGCCGCAAGGGCAATCCGTGGGATAACGCGGCCTGCGAGTCGTTCATGAAAACGCTGAAGTACGAAGAGGTCCTGCGCAACGAGTATCGTGATCTGGCCGAGGCCCGCGCCTCGATTCCCGAGTTCCTGGAAAAGATCTACAACCAGAAACGCCTGCACTCGGCCCTTGGATATCTACCGCCGGTCGAGTTCGAAGCTCAACTGAAGGCTCAGAATATGGAGGCCGCTGCGCGGCAGCGTGTTGCATGAGTTTTTAAGGCATCGGGAATCTATCGGTCCGATGTTGAAATAAAAAGCCGGAAGCGGCATCTGTCCACCGCTCCCGGCGCTCATCGGCGTCGATGAGTTCCAGCCGGCTATTCCTTGGCGGGATGCTCTCCAGTGTGGGGCCATCGAATCGATGGGCAAAACGCTGAAGGAACTGAGGACGATAATGGATCGCCGGGGTCCGCGGCTGTAGGCCGAGTCTGCAGTGGTGCTCAATTTGAGCCCGTTTCTCCAGTGTGGCCCCGGGTTGCGTGATCAAAGCAGTGGTGACGTGAGTCCGCCGAAAGGCGAACGAAGCGATCCCGATTGGGAGAATGCCTTATCTTCACGATCCGGACCCGGTCCCCGGCAAATCCATTGATGGAGAGATCACATGTCGCGCAAACGAGTAAATAAGAGCAAGAAAGTCGCACTGCCTGTTTTGAACCCTGATGCCGCGGGAATCGATATTGGTGCGACAGAGATTTATGTAGCAGTACCCGCTGATCGGAATCCGGAACCGATCCGGATGTTCGCCACCTTCACCCACGATCTAAACGAACTTGCCGACTGGTTACAACAATGCCGCATTCGCACTGTTGCCATGGAATCCACCGGGGTTTACTGGATTCCGCTGATGCAGATACTGGAAACTCGCGGGTTGGAGGTCTACCTTGTGAATGCAAAGCACGTCAAGAACGTGCCTGGAAGACGGACGGACGTTTCCGACTGTCAGTGGTTGCAATATCTGCATTCGGTTGGCTTGTTGCGTGCCTCCTTCCGTCCGGCACAGGAGATTTGCGCTCTCCGATCGCTGCTACGACATAGGGCAAGCCTGGTCGATTTGGCGAGCTGTCATGTCCAGCACATGCAGAAAGCGCTCGATCAGATGAACCTGCAACTTCACCATGTCATCAGTGATATCACCGGAACGACAGGACTGGCGATTCTCGATGCGATCCTCGACGGGAATCGAGACGTAAATGCGCTGGCCGAGCTCCGCGATCCCAGAATTCGAGCCAGCCATGAGACCATCGCCAAAAGCCTCGTGGGAGACTACCGACGGGAGCATTTGTTCACCCTTCGGCAATCGGTTGCACTGTATCGCGAATATCAGCGGCAAATCGCCACCTGCGAACAGGAAATGCAGCTATTGATGAAGGATCTCGAAAGCAAAGCCGACCCTACCGTAACCCTGCCGACGGCTAAGGATTCGGTAAGGAAATGCAAGGTGATGGCGCCCGTCAAAGCCATGGCGTTACGTGAAGAGGCTTACCGTATTTTCGGAGTGGACCTGACTGCGATTCCCGGAATCAGTGTCCTGCATGTGCAGTGCATACTCGCCGAGTTGGGCGACGGCATCTCAAAATTCAAGAGCGCTGGAGCTTTCAGTTCGTGGATGGGCCTATGTCCGGACAACGATATTAGCGGCGGCAAAGTGCTTTGGACCGGAACGAGAAAAGTCAAGAACCGTATTGCCATCACCCTCCGTATGGCCGCCCAGTCACTGCAACAAAGTGAATCGGCTTTGGGAGTGTTCTATCGGCGAATGCGAACCAGGTTAGGAGCGCCCAAAGCGATCACCGCAGCGGCCCACAAGCTGGCGCGAAT
>DATIMM010000201.1:0-56212 GCA_035475295.1 Bryobacteraceae bacterium | reverse complement strand
CGGAAAGTGGGGGCGTAGCTCAGTCGGATAGAGCATCAGCCTTCTAAGCTGAGGGTCAGAGGTTCGATCCCTCTCGCCCCTACCACAGGCTCAAACACAGCGCCCGCTACCGAAACGGGCTGCATTTCTCAATTCATCCACAGTCAGCAACACTAACGGGCTCCCCTTTCGGGCAAGATCCCGACGGCTTACATACTGGGCCCAAGACACCAACCTGTGTGGTCGCTATTCGCATTCATGGGACCAAGTCTATCGTCACGATCATATCGGGTTCTGGATTTCCGGTCTTGCGGAATCGCTCCAGGGCGCTCAAGTTAATTAGAACAACGAGGCCATGCGGCACTCCGCTACTTTTATGGAGTGGGACACCGCAAATGCTTGATGGCGAGTGCTGGCCGTTCGGCATTGTGCGCAAGCCGAGTCCTTGGCCAATAATAGCCACCCAATCTGTACATGGATGGCACACCAATTCAAACTCGTCTGTGCTCGATTGCTCTTCACGGCTTTGCTGAATGGTGGAGAGTATCGTATCTAAGACATTCTCTTTCGGTGCAGGCGTTGCTGCCCCGGAGATCATATCCTTGTTCATGCTGATTGTCTCCCTGTATATCAATGTCATTCCGCCTCTGCGGTGCGGTTTATAATCCGCCTGTTCGCAGTCGGCTTTAGATGTTGAGCATGGAATTTTCCAATGCAGCGGCCGCAGAAGAGGCAGAATAGCGCATTCGTCGCGTCGCGATGTCCTCGGCCCCCATCACCCTACACTCCGCAAACAAAGGAATCTATGATAGTTGTACGGTTGTCGTCGATAACGCACCTCATGACATGCTTGAAAGCACTTGTGAGTCCACAAGCTGATCTATTATCCGGGCGCGGTAAGTTATTGGTTCAAAAGGCAGGCATGCGAGGCCGCTGTAAACGGCAGTTTACAAGCCCTTCGGTAGACAGCCTCAGAGTTTACTGGGGCTAATCCGGAGTTGACATGAATGTCGCCACCATCCCGTCCATTCCGGTTAAATACGAGGGAAATGATATGCGGAGGCGGTGCGCCCAAGCGTTGCTTCCACTGTGTTGATCCTGAAAGATCCGCTGGATTTCAGTCGCTTCGGTGACCGCCGAGACGTCATTAAGGCTGGTTACTCAGTACCGGTGAACGACAAAAATACTTGAAGCTGTTCACGCTAATATCAATGTCGCCAAGGCGGCTCCATTTGGTTATGCTGCCGCCGAAAACAACGGCTCGAACCGTTTCTACGTTGATCCTTACCGTACGTACTTATTCGCCTTTCCTGTTCCTGCGTACAAAAAATTACTGGCGTACTCTGACCGGGTGGCCGCCCTAGATAAGATCCTCTACGTTCTCTTCGTTGCGTCAGCCCTTTGGCTGCTCATCGTCGTCCGGCTATGCGAGACAGTCTGAGCGCGATTACACCGTCTACCACAAAGTCTCACCCGGTGTCGTAGTTTTTCGCTATAATTGTTACGGTTAAAGCGATTTTGTTTCAACCGTCCGTCTCGTCGGTCCCAAGTTCGACGTTTCGAATTTTCCCTCCCTCACTTACCCGGAGCTAACACGCTTCTGGCATTTCAACAGTCTGGAGTTCGCCTTGTCATCACGCAACGGAGACCGCGCAAGAACCAATAAGAAGACGCGGAAACGCCGCCTCCGGCGCAGCCAAATCCACATTTTGCGGCAGAGCTTAGCTGCTGCTGCAACTCCGGTTGTTGAGGAGCAGGCTTCAAAGAGCTAACGGCCTCACCTGCTTGCTGGTAAAGGTCATGAGGTTATATGGAAGCTACTACTGCGTTTTGGAATTGGAATGGTAAATACGTGGGGTACCGCGTTTCCGACTTCTTGTTCAACATCGAAGGGCATCAGGTTGGTTACTTTGCCGAAGGGGATGAGGTGTACGGATGTGACGGGTCGTACATCGGAGAGGTCCGGGGCGGAAATCGCCTGATCACTAACGTGAGCAAACGCGCTTGGCGGCGCCGCGTACTGGCCCCTCAGGTTCAGAAGTCTCACGTTCGTGAGTACCCCGGATTAGCCCCGAAAGAAATGCTGAACGGGTTCGAGGAGTTTCTTGCGGTGTAGGGGCTCCCGGCAACGGAGCCCTCAAGAAGGGAGACACGCGCATGATGCAATTCGTCTATCAGGGGTTCACACATGAGGGAGATGTCCGATCATTTCACTTTCATGGGATAGAGCAATCGAAGATCGCGGCTGTCTTTTCCATCAAAGTGGACCTGCCGCTCCTCGCCAAATGTAAGATAGCCATTCAGGTTGGGCCTGTGTTCTGCCTTCAACTCTTGACGGAAGCCTGCGCCTCGGATGCCGGCTTTGTGGCAAAGCTCCGGAACTATCGAATTGTGGAAGAAGATCTTCGCCCGTTGATTTTGGACCGTGAACAGCGTGCTGCTCTGAAAGCACTCAAGCCTGCTCCCCGGAGACCCCCACGAAAGCCTTCCGTGACGTCTCAATTCCGGGGCTTAAACGCTCCAGAGCCGTTGCCTAAGGCGTGAAGTCCCGCGGGCGGGCAGCACGTTCGGACAGCAAGCTGGCTAAAAGTTTAATGGGCCTTTCCCGCCAGCACGTTGGGAATTGTCTTCACGATGATGGACCAGTCGAGCTTTAGGGACCAGTTATCGATATAAGACAGATCCGACCGCATCCACGACTCAAAATCAAGGTGATCACGGCCGATGACCGCCCACAGACAGGTCAAGCCCGGACGCATGCGCAGACGCCGCCGCTGCCAGCGTTGATAGTTCTCCACTTCCTCCGGCACCGGTGGGCGTGGGCCAACCACCGACATATCGCCTTTCAGCACGTTCCAAAACTGGGGCCATTCGTCGATGGAAAATTTGCGCAGCCACCTTCCCAAGGGGGTCACGCGCGGGTCCCGCTTTATCTTGAATGCAATCTCCTTCTCATTCAAGTGCGCTAGTTGAGCCTTGATCTGGTCAGCGTTGTCCACCATGGAACGGAATTTATACATGGTGAACCGGCGGCCGTTGAGTCCGCAACGCGCCTGCCGGAAAATGACCGGTCCTGGAGAAGTAAGCCGGATCAGGGCCGCAATGATCAATAAAACCGGCGAGAGAATAACGAGGGCCGCTACGGCGAAAGCGATGTCGAAGAAACGTTTTGCGATCAGGCTGAGGTCATCGAGCGGTGCAGCCGAAAACGTCAACAGCGGGGCGTTGCCCACCCGGTCAAGCGTAATTTCACTATTCACATGAGGAAAAAAATCGACCGCAATACGTGTGCGGACGCCCTCTTCGTCGCACAGCAGGAACGTCTCTTCCAGAGCCGATAACTTGCTGCTGTCAACGTTAAAAATCACCTCATCAATGATCTGTTCCGCCAGAAGGCGTGGAAGTTTTTGTCCGCATTCTTCTTCGCAAATGACCCCTGAAACTTGAATGCGGAAAGGCGAGCCACGGCTCAACTGCTTCGCCAGCTTGTCAGCCTTCCGAGGCGGCCCCACAATCAAGATGTGATACGGGCTGCCGAAACCCCGCTGGAACGCGCCTACCAAACGCCGCGAGTTCCACCGAAAAAGCGCGAGCAGTACCAGGTTATAAGCGAAAAAGAACGAAAGGAACGATCGGCTTAGTTCCAGGCGGATCAGGTACTGGAACAATACGACTAAGGCCGTGCCGAACAGGCATTGCCGGAACGTGTGAACAAGAATCACGGTGGGCCGCGCCGAATCCAGGTACTCGTAGACCCGCTGCATCGCTCCAAGACCTACCCAGACGAGGATGCAGTAGCCAAGCAGGAGAACATGCGTCTGCCGATGCAGGAAAAACAGGAGTTCCATGCCCAGGTTCGCGCGCGTATGATACGCGGCCTCAAACGCGACGAGCGTCAAAAGAGCATCCGCGGCAGCAAACAACAGCTGAACTTTCTGCCGGTGGTGTGCAAACACGAAAAAACCTCAGTGAGAAACAGGCAAGCTTTAATCTAGCAGCAATCTCGCCAGGTCATCCACGAAGAGCCTGATCTAGATCGGATTTTATGTCTTCGACCGCCTCGATCCCGGCTGCGACACGCACCAGATTCTCGCGAATGCCCATGCGCTCGCGCATCTTCGGGGAAACATCCCGGTGCGACGCCATCACCGGGTACAGCAGCAAACTATGGACGTCCCCCAGGGAGGTTCCCGGTACAATCATCTGCAGGCGATCCATGAAGGCCATCACCGACTGTTTATTTGCACCGTTGATTTCGAAGCTCAGGATCGCGCCGAAGAGACCCGGCGCAAATTGCCGCTCGATTGCTTCCTTGTCCGGGTGTTGGGGATCGGAACAGTAGTAAACCCGTTCGACGCAAGGATGTGTTCTGAGCCACTCCGCCAGGTGCTGGGCGTTCCTGCACTGGCGCTCAAAACGAAGTGCCAGCGTTTTGATGCCTCGCATCGTCAAGTAGCTTTCAAAAGGGCCGAGTACAGGTCCGGCAATACGCGAGAGCATACGTACCGTCTCGTGATGTTCCTCGTCACTGGTCACCATGCCGCCAAGCACGTCTCCATGTCCTGCCAGATACTTGGTGGCACTGTGGACTACGATGTTCGCCCCCAGATCTAAAGGCTTGATGAGCATGGGCGTTGCAAACGTGCTATCCACCATCAGGGAAGCGCCCGCCGCCTTCGTCAGCTTCGCGATCTTGTCGATCGATGGCACTCGCAGGGTCGGATTGGAAACGCTCTCCATAAACACGCAACCGGGCTGATGCTTTTCGATCGCTTGCTGCACGGCCGGCAAATCGCAGATATCGACATAGACAATCTTGATATCAAACGGACTTAGAACCTGGTCTAGAAGCTTCATCGTCGCACCGTAGATCGAATGCGCCGAAAGTATGGTATGAGGCCGGTCTAGCAGTGCCGCCTGGAACGCAATCTGCAGCGCCGCCATCCCGGAAGCGCACGCGAGCGAGCCGTGGCCGTTTTCCAGCACCGTTGTCAGCTCTTCCAGCGCATCATTGGTCGGGTTGGCATAGCGGCCATAGCTAAAGCCTTCTTCCTCGTGCCCAAAGATGCGGTCTAGCGTCGCCGCGGTCTCGTAAAAATATGTCGTTCCTAAATGAATCGGCGTGGTGGACGGAACGGCGGCGCTCTTCTTGCGCTTGCGGTCGCCCGCATGGACTACTTGAGTTTCGAACTTCATTTTCGCTTCCAGCGGACACCATCCTTGGTGTCCTCAATAATCACTCCGCGTTCCAGAAGAAAGCCCCGGATCTCATCGGCTCGCGCGAAATCCCGCTCCTTCTTCGCGTTCTTCCGTTCCTCGATTTTCGCCTCGATCTCGGATGGCGAAATCAGAACAGACGAGGAACTCGGGCTCAGAACGTCAAAGACCTTGTCGAATATCTCCAGAACTCTCGCTGCTTCCCATCGGTTCTCCTCTTGGATGGCATTCTCGTCCAGAGCCGTATTGGTCGCGCGCACATACTCGAACACTGCTGCCAGCGCTTCAGCCGTATTCAAGTCGTCATCCATGCTTTCTTCAAAGCGGCGGATGGCTTCTTCGGCACGGTCGCTGGCCTCGCTGTTGCGGCCGGGCTCCAGGCGCGCCGACTGTATGCGTAATTCAAAGTCGCGAATACGTTCGATACTCCGCGTCGCCGCCTTCAGGCCTTCAAATGTAAAGTTTAACTTCTTGCGGTAGGGCACCTGGGCCAACAAATAGCGAATGGCCTCGGGCGCGTACTCCATGTTCAGCAGATCGCGCAGGGTAAAAAAGTTACCGAGCGATTTGGACATCTTCTGAGACTCGATGTGGAGGTGCTCCGAGTGCAGCCAAAAGCGCGAGAACTGCTTGCCCGTGATGGACTCGGATTGCGCGATCTCGTTCTCATGGTGAGGAAATGTAAGATCGACTCCGCCGGCATGTATGTCGAGCGTGTCGCCGAGGTATTCCATCGCCATAGCGGAACACTCGATGTGCCAGCCTGGCCGTCCCTCGCCAAACGATGTCTCCCAATAGCGCTCACCCTCTTTGCGCGCCTTCCATAGCACAAAGTCTCGCGCATCGGCCTTATCGTATTCGTCGACATCCACGCGGGCACCGGCGCGGATCCCGCTGAAATCGTTGTGGGAGAGCTTTCCATACTCCGGAAATTTGGCGATGCGGAAGTAGATCGACCCTTCGCTTTCATACGTAAAGCCCTTGTCGCTCAGCTTCTTGATCGCATCGACCATGGCGGGGATGTGCGCGGTCGCCAGAGAAACATGCTCCGGTTGCTCCAGGCGGAGCTGGGCTGCATCTTCGAAAAATGCCTTAGTAAATTGAGCCGTGTACTCCTCAATAGTTTTGCCTTCTTTTGCTGCGTTCACGATGATCTTGTCGTCCACGTCCGTCACGTTCATGACGTGGTTTAGCTCGTAACCTCGGTACCGCAGCCAGCGGCGCAAAATGTCTTGAAATGTGAATGTGCGGAAGTTACCGATGTGAACGAAGTTGTAAACGGTGGGCCCACACGTATACATGCGGACGGTGTTGCCGATCAGCGGTTTGAAAACTTCTAACTCTTGCGTGAGAGTGTTATAGAAGCGAAGAGCCATTGGGAAGAGTAAGAAACAATCGTAACAAGCGAACAGATGATGAAAGGCTTCACCGGATCAGCTGCTATGCGGCCGGCTTGCGACGAGATGCGCATCGAGCATCAGAAGGAAAGCAAGAATCAGTACCATCATGGCTCCGATAGCTGGTACCAGAACAAGGTACTCGCTGGGCAGGTAGGCATTCACGTAGCCCAATAGCCACGGCGCGCACAAAGCTCCCGTAATGCCAACGGAAAAGATGCTGTTGTAGAACGCCGGATGGAACGAAAAACGATCATCCAAATGTTGTGCCACCAGTGGATATACCGGGGCGAAGCCTAGTCCGGTCGCAATCACCGCGATCACCGCTTCGATCAGCGAATTCGTCAGGCCGAGGCTCAGGCAACCGAGCATCGCGACCGCGAGGCTCCCCAGCAGAAGTTTGCGGTTCCCGAGGCGGCGCAAAAGCCACAAGGCCAAAAATCGCCCCAGCATGAGGGTCGCGAAATAGAGAGCCAGAGTGAAAAGAGCTCCTGCGGGGTTGACGCCCAGGTGATGGATCAGGAAGAGCGGAAGCCAGCCGGCGATACTCCATTCGTTGCCGAATTGAAAAAATAAAAGCAGGCTGAATAGCACCGGAGCCAGGGAGCGCAAATTCGTGATGGGCCCGAAGGCCGCATCATCCACCTCCTCGGTCACAGGCTTCTGGCGCTTTGTCCGTAGAAAAAAGACGGCGTAGCAGAGCGGAACCACCGCGAGAATCAAGGTCTGTATCTGGATGGAGCCTACAAAATAAGTAGTGCTTACGATCAGCGTCGCCAGAAGGCAGCCCAAGCCGAAAAAGGCGCCCGACCTTGCTGTTGCTTCTGTGGGAGCGTCCGCGAACCGGCTCCGCAGTCCATACAGCAAGGCCGAGACCAGCGCGCCTCCCGAAAATCCCGCGAAGCCAAGCGCCAGAATGCGCCAGAACGCCGGAACGGGAGGCGGGAGCCACGACAGCGCCACGTACGCCAGACATCCGATGAGCGAAGCCCCCCCAGCGACAAGCCGCACAGGAAAACGCAGCAGAATGAAGCGGGAGAGAATGGCTGCCGCCAGGTAACCCGCATTCATCGCCAGAAAATGTAGTCCGATCAGCCGCGGATCCGTGCCGAGATGATATTGCCAGGCCACCAGGAGTGGGCCGGTTGAGCCTAGTAGTACCCCGGCTAGTAAAAAGCTGCTGATCCAATTGGTTCCGATAAAAAAATTGCGGTCAGGTCGGGCTTCTTGACCGCTGGTAGTTGACAGCTCCAAAGCTCAATTTTATGATGGAGTTATCACTGAGGAAGGAGGTGGTCCAGGAAATATATGAATTCTGGTAGTGACTGTAGCATACAATCCACGCGCGAGGTGGCCGACTCTTAAAGTCGCCGTTCGTACGTTCAGGTTTCGTTTCAGTGACGAGGCCGCAGTTCCTTGTGGACCGGCCGCCCGTCGCGCGTAACGTAGCTAGAGTGTAGCCGCAAGGCTCATTATCAACGCCCCGTTTAAGCGCCTGTCCAGGTGCTTAAACGGGGTTTTGCATGTTAAAATAGTACTTAGTCTCTTCATCAGTCGAAAGGATCCAAATAAATGAAAGCTGGGATTCATCCCGCATATGAGCCGGTAAACGTAGTGTGCGCTTGCGGGTCTAAATTCCAAACACGGTCGACTCACAAGGGCGATCTCCGTGTTGAAATCTGCTCAAGTTGCCACCCGTTTTTTACAGGGCGGCAAAAGCTGGTAGATACCGAAGGCCGCGTAGACCGTTTTCAGAAGAAGTTTGCTAAGGCGCGTGAACTGCAAGCCCAGAAGAAAGCTGCTGCCGACGCCAAGGCCAGCGTGAAAACCGTTCAGTAGTTTGTTTTTCTGTTGCAGCGCTCGATTGTTTTTTTATTTGGCAAACAGCAGCGCTTTGTAACTGTCCCTCTCCTTTTCGCGTTATATCTGGCGGTTCTGCTGCTGCTGGTAGGACACAAGCCGCTCTGGCTTGACGAAATCTGGCAGCAGCTTCGGACCCGAAACGTCAGCTTCGACGAGATGGTATCGTACGCTCGGCACGGAGCTGGCGGTGCTTTTCTTCCTCATTTCTGTCAGTGGCTGATCCTCAAAGTCCTGCCGTACAGTGCCGCGGTCTCCAGGCTTCCCTCCTTGCTGTTCGGCTTTGGCGCAGCTGTCTGCTTCTGGCTCCAGGCGCGTGAATTAAAGCTCAAAGTTCCTGAAATCGCCGTCGCGCTTTGGATGGCCCTGCCTATTGTATTTCGTTACACTCTGGAGGCGCGGCCCTACTCCCCCGCGCTATTCTTCGACTGTTGGGCGCTTCTGCTCCTGTTTCAACTCGACGAGCAGCCCTCAGCGAGGCGAAGCGTCCGATTGCTGCTCGTTGCGGCCGCCACGCTTTACAGCCATCCGTTTGCCATCTTCGAAATACTTGCCATCGCTTCGCTCCTGGCGGGGACGTCGCTAGACTGGCGCCGCAAACTACCATATCTCGTTCTTCCCGTGCTCGCCTCTTTCTTGCTTTATCTGCCGTGGTATTTGTCGGCCAGCAAGGAGTGGAGCAATGGCTTGGCCTCGGAAGGAACGATTGCGGTATTTGACACCAAGCTGCCGTTGAGAGTGTTACGGGAGTACACAGGCGGCGGCTACGTTGTCGGGCTAGGCCTTCTCGCTCTCGTAGTGCTTGGATTGCAAATCCCTGGCCGACGTCGAACGAAGCTTGTGCTCGCTGCGGGATTTGCTGCGGGCCTCATTGTCCCGCTTCTTGCGGAACAAAAGCTTCACTACTTCTATGCGGCAAGGCATCTGATGTTCGCGCTTCCCTCAGGTGTTCTTCTCGGCGCGTATGCGTTCGAATCACGAATGCCCAGCCGGCAGGTTCTGGCTCGACTCCTGCTGCTCGCCGTTTTGATTGGCTCCGCAGCCACCATTACGATCAAGGAAACAGGCCCGCAGGAAGACTGGCGGCCGGTTGCCGATCGTTTGCACCAGTTGAGCCTCGCAGGGAACTGCATCGCTTCGGCGGACCCGGATGGGCTCGTCTATTACGCATTTTTCCGGCCCTCGTTGAATAAGTCAGAGTGCCGCTCGTCGGAGAAAGCTGTGGTGCTGGTCGCCAATCCCTATACTCCGCTTGAGCTCGACAAAATCAAAGCCCGCGAATTGCTCGAGAAAGGATATGAGGAAACGGGCAAAGAACAGATAAACGGTTTCCGGATAGCCCTTTTCGCCCGTTCGTGCTGCCGTTAGGAGCAGGGGCCGCACCGGGTTCCGGTCCCGCCGCGAATTGCCTACTGGGGAGCAACCAAACCTTTGCGGATAGCGAACAGAACCAACTCTGCTGTACGGTGGATGTTCATTTTCTCCATGAGATTGGCGCGGTGAACCGAAACCGTATTCACGCTTAGGTCAAGGAGTGATGCAATTTCCTTGTTCGATTTGCCCTGCGCAATCAGCTGAAGCACCTGTTTTTCACGAGCCGTAAGCTTGCTCAGCTCATCGTCCCGTTCCTGCGCCACATACCTCAAGCCGGAGCCGATGTAACGCTTGCCTTCGGAGACCGAGCGAATCGCCCCAACCAGATCCACATCGATCGCGCTCTTCAGCAGGTATCCCATCGCACCGGCGTCCAACGCGTTCCGGACATAGTTATCGTCGGCATGCATGCTGAGTACAAGTACTTGGGTGCCTGGCAAATGCTTCACGATTTCCTTGGTCGCTTGCACACCGTCAAGCTCGGGCATGGAAAGGTCCATCACCACCACCTTGGGCTTCAGCTCGTAGGCCATGCGTATGGCTTCCACGCCATTGCTTGCCTCACCGACTACCTTCAGCGCTTCGTCGTCTTCAAGAATCCTGCGGAACCCACGCCTTACCAGGCTGTGGTCATCCGCAAGAAGTACCGTGATTTCGTCAGTCATGGTTGTTGTCATTTATGGCTTAATGCTCCTCCGATGTTTAAGTCTTCCAATGTCGTCTCTGGCGATGGTTGATCATCCCCGCGCAAGGGCATTTCCAAACACACCGTCGTACCGGAATTGGGAATGGACGAGACCTTCAGCGTACCGCCTGCCAGTTCCGCTCGTTCTTGCATGGCAATCAGCCCCAGGCCGAGTTTCCCGCTTCTTTTCTCGTGCGGCATGCCGCGCCCGAAATCACGTATACATACCGAGAGCGTTCCCGGGGCGAAACTCATCTCCACTTCGGCTAGCTTCGTCCCTGAATGCTTGGCCGCGTTATTCAACGCTTCCTGAACGATGCGATAGCAGTGGATAGCCTCTTGACCCGTGATGCGTACCGGTTCGCCGCTGATCTGCGTATTTGTCCGTATGCCGGTCTGCTTTTCAAAGATCTCTGTGTACCACTCCACGGCTTTCACTAATCCGTAGTCGTCCAAAACGGCGGGATGCAGCATCTGCGACAGGCTGCGCATCTTCTCCAGTGTGTTGTGCGTAATTTCCCGCACCTCGCTGAGTTCCGTGCGCAAGGGAGAATCCGGGGGAACGCCTTTGCGTTCAGCCCGTGCAAGCATCGCTCCGACGGCCGTAAGAATTTGCCCGAACTCATCGTGAAGTTCCCGCGACACCGAGCGCAGCACCTCTTCCTGAACGGTAATCAGTTTGGCGGCGAGTACCCGGCGCTGGCTGGACAGAGACTCCAGCCTCTCGAAAATCTTGCGATTGGAGTAAATGAGATAGGAGGTCGTCCCGACAATCGCTATCATCACGGCCGCAATAAACAGAAATAGATTGCGCTCGCTGCTGGAATAAATCTGCGAAATCTGTGCGTCCGTTCTCGCTTCGGCTTCGTTGTTGCGCTGTAGCAATAACGAAACGAACGAAGCCAGCCGGGACTGCTGGTTCGCCAGTTCCATTGTGGCCAGCGACCGCGCTGACTCTTCGTGGCCCGCGTTGGCCTCCTCAAAGACCCGGTCCGACATCTCCCAGAAGTGCTTTAAGGACTCCAGCAGGCGGGCTTGCTTTTCGGGTTGGCGCGTCACCGGCGACGATTGCGCCTCTTCTTTTACGGCGTGTTCCAGGTCCTTACGAACCCGGGTAAAACGGTCCCGATACGCAGCAATCGTGGATTCCTGCGTGCTATCGGTCATGTATCGTAATGTCGCGCCCAAGGTGTTTACGTCGTTCAACACCTCCACCAACAGAAGCGAGTCGTGCCGGTTACGGTCGATTAGGTTGTGCTGTAGGGTCCGCAGGCCGCGAAGCTGGTAGAATGCATCGCAGGAAAAAACCGTTACTGCGGCTAATGTGACTAACAGTCCGATCAGTAGGCGCTTCGTCGGCGACTTAACACCGCGTGAATCCTTGGCTATTTCTGCCACAAATTTGTTAGACGTACCCAGAGCACTGAACGTTGCTGCCGGGCGTCAGAAAATCGGATCCTCAGCTCGGGAGCCTTCTCCCTCAATCCTCTCGAAGACGCCGGTTCCACAGGGACGCGCCGGAAACACGGCTCGGAAATAATCGTCCGATCTGGAAAAGGGCTGCCGCCGCCACGCTGATGCCGAACCCTGCGAGTGCGTCCGCCAGGTAGTGGTAGCGTCCGTAGACGGTCGCGATCGCCACGCCCACGGCATACAGGAGCATCGCCCAGCCAAATACCTTGCGGCGTGGAAGCGCGAAAAACATCGCCCAGGCGGCCGAGAACGCTGAGGAAACGTGTGCGCTCGGAAAAACACCCGAATGAATCGTGCCATGCTCCAGGATCCAAAGATTCAACCCGCGCATGGCCGTAAACACCTGGGGCGGATCAACCTGCGGGAAGGCTATGCGCGGCGGCTGGGATGGGAAATAGGGAAACAGCGAGTACGCAAGCAGAGTGCCGAGGACATACAGGGTCAAGAAGCCGTCCACCCTTTTTCGGCAGCCGACCAGATATAGCGTAACTACTCCGAAGACGCCTGCCAGGTACACCAGGAAGTAGAAGCTCTCGAAGATCGATGGAACTGCACTACCCCAAGCTTCGATGACGGCGCGCAAGTGCCAATGCCGAAGAACCAGGTCATCCCAATGGATCCAGACACTCTCGTACCGATGGGAAAACTGAAGAGGCTGAAAAAGCCCCATCTCCTTGAATGCAACCAGCGTAGTAACGATGGGCAGCAAGTCGCGTACGATGCTGACCTGTTTCGCCCATGATCGAATGCATTGCGCCCGTGCCACCAGAAGAAACAGGATCGCTACCGCCAGCAGAAGTAGCAGCGGCTGAGTCTTCAAAAACGGCCGGCGGGGGAACCAGGGTGAAATAAGGGCGACATAAGCAAAAAAGCATACCGTCACCCACTCCGCTACGCGAAGCTTTGGCCGTCGCAAGGCCGAACGTTTGGATCTATAACTCTCGCTTAGCGCTTCCACTTTGATCCCGAACACCAGACTGTTAGATTCCAAACTTGCCCGGCATAGCCATTTTTCTCCACGCAGAATGGGGCATTAACTCGCAACAGCGGAGGAGCATCGTCGCTGTTGTCCCCAGCGCATCCTACCAGAAGGCACGCTCTGGCTTGCTCTGGAACTATCTGGACATTCCAGCTTGAGCGCCGCTAAAAAATTGCGTCACGTCCGTCAAACGAGTAGGTCCAAAATTAAAGAAGGACAAGTCCACACTCCCAATCGAGTATGAGCATCCTCACAAGAGCTTAAAGGAAGTGCAGCATGTGTGATTATTCTCTTTACGTAACAGAGAATCGGCTTGCTAGGGAAGGAGAGCAGCTGGTTCTTCATAGGTTCAGTACCGGCAGTCTTGGATTCGCTTCGGTACGCGACCTGGAGCAAGAAATCGCGAGAACGAGCAAGACGGGCTTCTGGACGGCCCTGAAAGAAAGCTTGCTCTGCCAAACCGCCGGAGGAGTGCCGGCAATTTGCATTCCTCCCGGCGCACGCTTACTGGTGACGGAGGTGCCGCAGAAAGTTCAGAACTCTCTCCACATTGGTCCCTCGGAGCCCGTGGTTTTCACCGAACTATCCAGCCGCAGTTACTCCTATCGGGATGCACTGCAATTTCCCAACGGGAGGCAAGTGCTGCTGCAGGATCTGGCAGAGGGCATCCACGCCCTGGTACTTTCCCTTTCTCCGGAGAGCGACTTCGAATTAGAGCCGGAAGAAATGGAAACAGCATATCGGCGTTAGATCGAATCGCCTGCCGATATTGTTGCGCCCGCTATACCTCGAGCCTCCGCGTACTTCGACCCAATGATTACCGGGTGGTAGGAACCGGCAAATCCTACCGCCCGGTTTGCTGGGACGCGGAGTTTGAAACAACAAACCACTTTCCCAGTCGCGTTGCCGCTCCCAGCCTGGGAGATGAGATTATCGCGTTACCCTAAAACTATAAGCTGACTGTGCCGGCAGGTGCAGTGAATTACAATTTGATGGGCTCTAGGAGAAAACATGCAACGTGTAAGGATAAGCTTTTTGTGGTCGGCCGCCATTGTCCTGGTGTTGACCGGAGTGGCATGCGGTAACAAAGCCGCGAACAACAATGATGGCGCGTTGGCAAACGACATCAAGGCCAAACTCTATTCAGACGCTGCGATCAAGGGTGCGCCCATTAACGTGTCCGTAAAGGATGGAAACGCTACACTGAGTGGCGACGTGCCCAGCTCCGATGTTGAATTGGAAGCGATGAAAGTGGCGAATAGCGTCTCCGGCATACAAAAAGTAAACGACCAGATGAAGGTGAACCCTTCTCTTGCAGCCAATCAGCCCGGTACAGCCAATCAGCCGCCGGCCGATAATCTTGCTTCATCCCCATCCACGCCACCCCCGTCGACTACGGCAGCTTCTACGCCACCGCGACCCGTTGTTCCGGACACCAGACCTGCGCCCTCCGAAGCCGCCGCCCCCCCTCCCGCGCCTGTAAAGTCTCGGCCGTCGACCTACACGATTCCTGCTGGCGATCGGGTTGCCGTCCGGATGACCGATGCAATTGATTCCGGTAAGGCTCAAATGGGCCAGACTTTCAGAGCCTCTCTGGATGCGCCTCTCACTGCGCACGGGCGCGTCGTCATTCCTGCTGGCGCTCCTGCGGTCGTTAAGCTCACAAATTTGACCAAAGCGGGCCGGGTTCGCGGAAACAACGAAATCACGCTCGAACTCGCCAGCATCGAGTACGGCGGCAAGTCTTACGAAATCGACAGCAGCACGATTGAAGAAACAGGAAAGGCAAAAGGAAAACAGACCGCCGTCCGCAGCGGCATCGGCGCCGCGGCGGGTGCACTCATCGGGGGCCTGGCAGGCGGCGGTAAAGGCGCCGGCATCGGTGCTGCCGCTGGTGGCGGTGGTGTATTGGGATATCAGCTCTTTACTCACGGCTCGAAAGTAAAGGTCCCTTCGGAAACCGTCGTGAACTTCCGGTTGGAATCGCCCCTGACCGTCACCGCGGCCCCGCGCGGCCGTGCCTCCCGGGAGGAATAGCTTCGTCGCGAACGGCCTGTTTCCAGGCAAAGCTCCGTACGCTGTCCTCAATGCAGAATTTCCGGCTCCGGGTCTTCCGGTGTGTCGCACAGCTCCTCAACTTCCGAAAGGCGGCGGAAGAGTTAAACATGACTCAGCCCGCCGTGTCTCTTCAGATCAAGGCCCTGGAAGAAGAGCTCGATCTGCAATTGTTCAACCGAGCTGGCGGGCGCATAGCTCTCACCCCTGCTGGCGCCACGCTGCTGTCGTATGTCGAACGGGTCGACTTGCTTTTGGCGGAAGCAGAAGATGCGCTCTGTTTGTTTCGCGGCGAACTCCGAGGCGTCATCTCCGTGGGCGCTTCGCTGACCGTTGCTCAATACATCTTGCCCTTGCTGCTCGGCCAATTCCTCCGTGAACATCCGGGCGTCCATATGTCGGTACTGAGCCGCAACACGGAGCAGATCGTGGAGTCGGTCGCCGCGCGTCACTCGAGCCTCGGCTTTATTGAAGGACCGGCGAGGCGGCGCGACGTCCGCGTGGAGCCCATCCTGCAGGACGAAATGGTCCTGATCGTGCCATCGGGCCACCCCTGGGATCAGAGCCAGCCGATTGCGTTGCACGACCTCTGTTCCGTGCCGTTGCTGACCCGTGAGCGTGGTTCGGGCTCCCGTCATGTCGTGGAACTCGCTCTGGCAAAAGCTGGTCTGCCCGTCAGGGACCTGCGTGTCCTGGTGGAGTTAGATACGACTGAGGCCATCAAAGCGGCCGTCGAGTCCGGATTGGGTGTCGGTTTCGTGTCGAGCTGGAGCATCCGAAAGGAATTGCGGCTCGGTACGCTCCGTACCGTAAAAGTAGTCGATCTGCAAATCCCACGCGACATAAGCGTTGTCTTGCCGGTCGGCCCCGAACCGCAAGGCATTCTTGGGCATTTCCTCCGTCTTATTCGGGAGGCTTCGGTGGGTCTTCGGTCGAATCTCCGAACGTGATTGTCGATTGCGATTCAAACTTGCGGTAATCCTGGAAGGTCATGTCATTGCGCACCTTTTTGTCCCGCATTTCCAGGGAAACCGAGGCGTGGGTTGGCAACATGTAACTCCCTTGCCCGATCTGAACGGGGCCGTAGTCAATAGTTGTCGAGATCGCTTGCGTGTCAAGATCGGCCGGCAGACCTGAGGCGCCGTCTGTAATCCGCCAGATCACGCCGCTTTCCGCATCTCCATAAACCGAGCCGTGATACGGAACCACCGCGTGTGCTAAATCGCTCCGGCTAAGCCGCAACGTCGAATGCTCCTGGTCTATCGAAAAGTCAAACACGGCCAGCCGTTTATCACGAATGGTCTGCCATCCGTTCCACTGAAAGGAAGCCGCGCTCGCTTCGCCAAAGACATTGCTCAGCAGTACGCCGAATTCGCCTTCCGTCGTCAGTGGTGTGCGCCACCGCTTTATACCGGGCTTTATGGGTTTGGCATTTACCAGTTCCAGATTGCGATGTTCTTTTCCCTGATTGAATGTAAGTGTGGATGTCAGAGTATCGCCTTTATGCCAATGCTCGGACTTCTTACCGGCCCGAAACTGCTCGGTCGTCAACTTGCACATGAAGTTTGGAAGGTTCGCGACGTACTCGCCCGCGTACTCCCGCATCGCGGTTAAAATCTTCTGCTGTGTCGCGGAATCGGGAGCGGGCTCAGAGGTTGCGGTGTTCTCAGCAGCGCCGATCACCGGCCACAGGCAGATGGCGAGAAAAAGAAGACAACGAAAAGGGTAGAACATAGCCATTCAAGCTGAAAGTCGAACTACTATCAGTTTGACTGCGATGCGCTTCTCTGTCACCTTCGATCGGCGGGGCGGCAGCACATTTCTTATCACCGATAAGAACTTCTCGTTGGACGCGAGTTGCCTTCGGAACCCACACTGAAGCTGTGAAGACCAGGACATTGTTTTTTGTGGGCATGGCCGTAGCTGCCAGCGGATTCCTGTCTCCACCGTTCGCGCTTGCCGAGGGCCTTGTCTTTGGACTGACAGTCGCCCATCCCTTGCCGGAGCAAGCAAAGAAGCTGTCACGCATGCTACTGCAGGCGTCGGTGGTTGCTCTGGGCTTCGGTATGAACCTGGCAGAGTTGATTCGCGCCGGCAGCTCCGGTATCCTCTACACGGCGGCCGGTATCGCACTGGCAATGTTGTTAGGACTTCTTCTCGGGCGCCTTCTCCGGGTCAGTAGCCTGAGTTCCTATCTCATCGCGGCAGGCACATCTATCTGCGGCGGAAGCGCCATCGCGGCCGTGGGACCCATCGTGCGTGCCACCGATGAAGACATGAGCGTGTCGCTCGGCACTGTCTTCACGCTGAACTCGGTTGCGCTCTTCCTGTTTCCCTTCATTGGGCACGTTCTCGGCCTCACGCAGGCACAATTTGGATTGTGGTCGGCCCTCGCTATCCACGACACTAGCTCGGTAGTCGGCGCAACCGCGAAGTACGGCCCCACAGCGCTGGCGGTGGGAACTGCGGTAAAACTCGCCCGGGCTCTATGGATCGTTCCGTTGTCCATCGCCTCATCGATCTTTCTCAGCCGTTGCGGCGCAAATCGCACGGTCCAGGGTCTGGGAAAGATGAACGAGGTGTATGGCAGATGGCCGTGGTTCATCGGCTTGTTTTGTCTCGCAGCGCTAGCCAATACGTGTCTTCCACAACTCTCCGCAACGTTCAAAGCCTTTAGCCATCTGGGTCGCATTGGGCTTGTGGTCACTCTCTTCCTGATCGGAAGCGGCATCTCACGGGCTACCGTCCGGCAGGTCGGCCTGCGGCCTTTCGTGCAGGGTATTGTGCTGTGGGCGGTTGTGGCGGTCAGCGCGCTTTTGCTCATCCGTAGCGGGGCGATTCACGTTTAAGGAGTAGCCTACCCACAAACAAATTAGCCGGTCTTTGCCGTCTACAGCCCGGCCGTCTCCGTCAGCAACTCGCTCAGATCGTCCACCCAGTAATCCGGTTCCCATCGCGCTAAGTCCTCGCGCGGCCCGTACCCGTACGTCACCGCACATGACCTCACTCCCGCCCGCCGCGCGGCTTCCATATCGGCCGCTGAATCGCCTATAAACAGGCAATCGGCCGTCGAAGCTTTCAGTCCTTCCAGGGCTTTGAAAATAACGTCGGGGTTGGGTTTGGCCGGAAATCCGTCCGTACCCTGGACATGGTCGAAGTAGGGAAGCAGCCCGAACTTTTCCAGCACGACCTTCGTGGTGGGCGTTCCTTTCGTGGTGGCTGTCGACTTTCTCCCCGGCAATCTTGCGAGCACCTCCTGGATTCCCGGGTAACAAACCGTGGAAGCGTGCTGGCGCAAAGGATAAATCTTTCTGTACTTCTCTACCAGAGCTTCGATTTGCTCGGGAGTATAAAGCGGGAACAGATCCTCGAACAAATCGACGAGGTGCCGGCCGATGTAGCCACGGAGAAATTGATCGTTGACTTGATTCTGCGGCGTATCAATTAAAACACCCTGGATGGCCCCGCAGATATCGGCTGCGGAGTCAACCAGGGTGCCGTCAACGTCGAAAAGATAGGCGCTGAACTGAGGAATCAAGCCGGTTGGGGACTCTCACCTCCCACAAGACCCGGCATGGAGTTGCCAGGATGTGGGGCGATTACGATGCCCTGCGGATTTCCAGGATCGTTGGGCGTCTTCGCGTTGGGTGCCACCTTCAATGGCTTGCCATTAATCAGGTCGATTACCTCGGAGCCCTCCAAAACCTCACGTTCCAGCAGTGCGTCCGCAATGCGGACCATGGCGTCCGAACGCTCCTCAATGATCTGGCGCGCGCGCTTGTAGCCGTTCTCGACCAGCTTCCGCACCTGCTCATCAATTTGAATGGCAGTTGCTTCGCTATAGTCGCGATGCTGGGCGATTTCACGACCGAGGAAGATCTGTTCATCCTTCTTGCCGAAGCTCAAAGGTCCCAGTTCGCTCATGCCCCATTCACAGACCATCTTGTGTGCCATTTCGGTGGCGCGCTCGATGTCGTTACCGGCGCCCGTCGTCATCTGATCCAGGAAGATCTCTTCTGCGATACGTCCCCCCATCAATATGGCCAGACGCGTTTCCAGATACTTCTTGTCGTGCGACAACTTATCGTCCAGCGGCAACTGCATCGTCAATCCCAGGGCCATACCCCGAGGAATGATCGTTACCTTGTGCAGAGGGTCAGCATCTTCCAGCAGCGCGGCCACAATCGCATGCCCAGCTTCGTGGTAAGCGGTCATCCGCTTCTCCTTGTCGCTGATGATCATGCTCTTGCGTTCCACGCCCATCAACACTTTGTCTTTCGCAAGCTCAAAGTCGTACTGAGTCACCACCTTGCGGTTTTGACGGGCGGCTACCAGGGCAGCCTCATTCACCAGGTTTGCAAGATCCGCTCCGGCGAATCCCGGCGTTCCCCGGGCGATCACCGACAGGTCCACATCGTCGGACAAAGGAGTCTTCTTCGTATGAACTTTCAGGATGCTTTCCCGGCCGCGTACGTCGGGACGGTCCACCACCACCCGGCGGTCAAAACGCCCGGGGCGGAGAAGTGCCGGATCCAGCACGTCCGGACGGTTTGTTGCTGCCACCAGGATCACGCCTTCATTCGATTCGAAGCCGTCCATCTCTACCAGCAGTTGGTTCAGCGTCTGCTCACGTTCGTCGTGTCCGCCGCCCAAACCAGCGCCTCTGTGCCGGCCTACCGCATCGATCTCGTCGATGAAGATGATACAGGGAGCATTTTTCTTGCCCTGTTCAAACAGATCACGGACGCGGCTCGCGCCCACGCCTACAAACATCTCGACAAAATCGGAACCGGATATGGAGAAGAACGGTACGTTTGCCTCGCCCGCAATCGCGCGAGCAAGCAGCGTCTTACCTGTTCCAGGAGGCCCGATCAGCAGAACGCCCTTGGGAATCCGACCGCCCAGCTTTTGGAACTTTTGAGGCTCACGGAGAAATTCGATAATCTCCTGCAGCTCTTCTTTGGCCTCTTCCACCCCGGCCACGTCCTTGAATGTCACCTTCTTTTGCTG
Source organism: Bryobacteraceae bacterium (assembly GCA_035475295.1). Classification (GTDB taxonomy): domain Bacteria; phylum Acidobacteriota; class Terriglobia; order Bryobacterales; family Bryobacteraceae; genus Bog-105. Next base: position 36,183 of record DATIMM010000201.1, on the reverse strand, counting down.
CGAGGAGTGCAGGCGAGCCCGGCTTTTCCCGAAACTGAGAGCCTTGTTTCCGCCGCTCTGCATCTGCCGCATCATAAAGATCCACAGCCCGAGCAGAATCAAAACAGGAATGGCGTTAAACAGAATACCGATCCAGCCGTTGCCCGTCGAATCCTTCCACGTGTACTTCACGCCCTTGTCCTGAAGCATCTTGTAGATCTCGGGATAGTTCGGCGGAATCACCGTGTGGAACTGGGAGGACACCCCGTTGTCGACCAAAGTTCCTTGAACATCGGTCCCGGTAATGCTGGCTTCTTTGACCTTGCCACCCTGGACGTCATCGACAAACTGCGATACCGAAAGGTTCTGCGGCGGCTGCCCACGGCCCGTCTTCACCGCCATATAAACAAGAACAACCGCACATATAATGACTACCCAAAATACTGCGGTTTTCACATTTGAACTCATGTATTCACCTTCTGCTGGCCTACCATCTCGCCAGCCCGAGTATGTGTACTCGGATCACCCTCGTGCTACCAACCGGATCTGCAATCCGGCCCACCATAAGTAAAGACGTCAATTTGGCTAATTTGGATTCAAACTGAGGTCTCTGGTCAAGTTTTCAGGGTCGGGCGCGTCCGCGCGATATGAGATCGTAAGAACGTTCCGGCTTCCAGCGGAACTCTTGAATTTGGCCGAACAGCCAAATCGGCGTACCCACACGATCTCATCCTTCCAAAGCAGAACGGGCCAGTGTTTCCTCTCCCACAGCAAAACCCGATGTTCTTGAAAAAGAAATTTCAATCGCTTCGCCGCGGCCTGTCCGGGCAGGTGTATTTCATCACCCGGCTGCCAGTTCCGTACGTACAAAGGGGGAGGAACATCTGAATCGGAAAGTTGATCCCCGTCCAGTTCTACTCTTTCCAGCGCCGTTCCCTCAACCTTATTGAAGTTTACACAATCGGAGGCCCCGCAATCTGCCCAGTTTACAGATATTTTTCCCGCCCCGAACGGCAGAGTCTGCCAGGCCCCTGGCTCCAGGGGAATCCGGTAATGGCGCTCTTCCTGGCTGGAGGACTCAGAACGGGTCATCCGCAGTACGTCGAAAGAGCGGAGCGCATCCACGCCGGGAATCAGAATCCGGTCGTGGCCATGTCTGCTTCGACAGATTCGCAGTACTCCATCAATATGGTCGAGATCGATCGAGCGAAGGTCGCCTCGCAACTCGTGCACGGCGCGGCGGATCACCCGGCGCTGTTCGGCAAGGTGCAACTCTGTCAGCTTCGGAACTTGAAGGAACGAAGCCAAGCTGGTTCGCTTCGAAATCTGGGGATAAAGAGCGTCCATTCGTTCCGCCCAGTATTCTTCCTCCGTTTGCGCCAGTTCGGCCGTCCCGGCCAGGGTCTTTTCCAGGTTAGGGTTGAATCGTTCCGCCAGCGCCGGGAGTACCTGGAGGCGCAGGCGATTCCGCCGGAAGCGAAGCTCTTGATTGCTCGAATCTTCCCGCCAGGTGATCCCGTTGCCTTCAGCCCAGTTCCGAACTTCCGCCCGGCTGGTGGTCAACAGGGGCCGGAACAAACCGTCGGACGTGGCAATCCTCATCCCGGCCAATCCCGCCAGCCCCGAGCCCCGGAGTAATCGGAACAGCACCGTCTCGGCCTGATCGCTCCGCGTATGTCCCAGCACCACTCCGTTCAGCCCCAAGCTTTCCATAGCTTCACGAAAGAACGTCTGGCGCGCCGTCCGGGCGTTCTGCTCAAGGTTGCCGGCCTCCGGAAGCTTGACGCGCTTGACTTCGACCGCCAGCCCGAGTCTTTTCGCCAGAGCCCGTACAAACAACTCATCCGCTAAGGACTCTTCTTGCCGAAGTTGATGGTTCACGTGGAGCACAACAACCTCAAACCCTGCTCGTCTGGAAAGCACTGCCAGGATATGCAGGAGCACTACGGAATCGGCGCCGCCGGAGACGCCCACGCCCAGCCTCCCACCCGGAGACAGCATGTTATAACGAGACATGATTTCCGCTACCCGATCGGGCAGCGTACCAGCTATGCTCACATTTCCATTCTCAACCAGTTTCCCTGCGAGCCATGATCTTTAGGCACCCGTTTACCGAACATGATCTCCAGCAGGCGGCTTCCGGGATCAAGGTTCTGCTGATGGACGTAGACGGCGTGCTGACCAACGGCCGTCTTTATATGGTCCCCGACGGCCACGGCGGGATGGTTGAAACGAAGGGGTTCGATTCGCAGGATGGCATCGCGCTGCGCTGGTTGACGTGGTACGGCTACAAAACTGGCGTGATTAGCGGCCGGGAATCCCCCGCCACCGTAGCGCGGGCGGGCCAAGTCGGAATGACCTGGGTTTTTCAGGGCCATATCGAGAAGATCCCCATTCTCGAACAGATTCTCGCCGAATCGAAAGTTACGCCGGAAGAGGTGGCCTACATCGGCGACGACCTCACCGATGTCGTGATCATGCGCCGTGTTGGGCTGTCTTTTGCGACCGCAAACGCCCGAGAGGAGGTGAAACGTGCAGCAAAGGCCACCACCGAAGCGTCGGGCGGCGATGGCGCGGTCCGGGAAGTGATTGAGCTCATTCTGAAGGCCCGGGGTGTCTGGGACGAGCTCTTGAAAAAGTATGAGGTGGTGATCTGAGCGAGGCAGGGAAGGACAAACTCGGTCTGGTTCTGGTCGTTGCGAACGCTCCGGGAGTGCTCCACCAGTTGACCGGTGTGATAGCCCGGCACCAGGGCGATATTCGGTCCATCTCCATCATCGAGGACCGTCCGGTCGAAACACCCATTTACTTAGAGCTCGATTTGCCGGAAAGCTCGGAGGGCTTGGTAAGGGACCTCGAACAACTCGACGTTGTGCGTTCGGTCGCGGTTGTACAGACGCTTCAAAAGGTGTATGGGAAGCGCGTCATCATCATTGGGGGTGGCGCTCAGGTGGGCCAGGTGGCGCTTGGGGCAATCTCGGAGGCCGACCGCCACAACATTCGCGGCGAGCACATCTCCATCGATACGATTCCGCTGGTCGGTGAGCAGACGTTAGCCTCAGCCGTTCGTGCGGTTCGGCGTCTGGCTCGCGTGCGCGCTCTCGTCCTGGCCGGATCGCTGATGGGCGGAGATATTGAAACTGCGGTTCGGGAAGTTCGTAGTGAAGGACTGATCGTGATCAGCTTGAATATGGCGGGCAGCGTACCAGATGCTTGCGACCTCGTGGTGAGCGACCCCGTGCAGGCAGGAGTAATGGCCGTGATGGCGGTTGCCAACACGGCCAAATTTACGTTAGACCGGTTGCACCGGCGGGTGTTTTGACGGTTATTTCACCTGGAAAGCAAATTCCCGTAGCAAATCGCCTTCCGCTTGACCGGATTTCGGTGTGTACAGGCGAAAGAAATGAGTCCCTCGCTCGCTGATCTGCGGAACTGAAACTTCGACCTTGTCGCCTTGAATATTGGACGAGCCCTGCCAAAGCTTCCGGCCGTTCTCATTGATAAGTTCCACTGCCACCGGCCCACTGTTGAGGTCGTTTGCGTTAAGGCTTATGTGTAAAGGGCGTCCTTCGGGGACGGTGAGGTTCTCGAGCCCTCGATAAGCGGACAACGCTACAGCGGCGGGCTGTTTCTGCGAAAATTGGGGAACAAGCACCACTCCCAAAGCGAGGACGGCAAGTCCTCCGGCTAGGGACAGCCCGGGAGCAGTGGCCCAGGTCTTCCAGGAGGCGGTCTTTTTTGTAGCCTGCTTGGCGAACTGCTCGTTGCGCACTTGCTGCAAGGCGAGCTTGGTCGCCGATATCTGTAGTTCAAGGCCTTCGAGACGGGTCACACAAGATTCGCAGGCTAAAATGTGGGTTTCAACTATCTCCAGTTCCTTTTCGTCGGCATGATTTAGAACGAAACGCTCCAGCGCTTCTTCGGTTGGATGATCGAGATAAATGTCTTGCATCAGTAAGATTAAAAGACCTTAGTCTTCCCTCTCCTACAGGGCTAGTGCGCTCAGCTCGCCTGAGTTCTCACGAAAACCGAAAAAATTCCGCTGGCGGTCAGCTTCTTCTTTCCGATCTCCCCGAACTTCGCCTTGGCTCTCGACTTCAAGAGCCGGAACTGCGTTTCGGTGAGGGACATCTCACGGCAAATCTGTTCTTGCGACTGCTCCATCAGGTAAAAGCGTACCAGAATGTCGCGGTCCCGTTGATTGAGAGACTCCAATACGTTCTTCATCAAGGCAGTCTTTTGGCGGAGGATCGCTTCCTGCTCCGGGTTCTGTTTCTTGTCGGCGACCGTGATGCCAGTCTCCAGATCGGCTTGCTCGCGGCGGGTATGGACTGCGGTTTCGATGTAAGCGGCTACTTGGCGGCGCACCACTGTTCGTACGAAGCCCATCAGGCGCTCCGGTTCGCGGAGGTCGCCGCGACGGATTGCATTCACGACGATCAGGAAGGTGTCGTGAACTTTGTCTTCCAACTCCTGAGGCCCTAGCTGACGGCACAAATAATAGCGAATACCGCGGCTGAACAGCTTGTAAAGCTGTTCCATCCCTTCGTCTTCGCCAGCTTTTACCTTCGATACTAGTTCACTCCACTCAACCGTGGTAAAGCCGGGCTTTGAGGTCTTCGCCTCTTCGGCCTCCGGGCTTAGCTGGGTCACATTTGCTGCCGGGGTAGGACTGAGTTTTTGCTGTGCCGCCAACATAAAATGGGTTACTCCTTGGAAATGATCGAGTAAGCCGCCCAAAAAGCAGGCGAGCTTCGGTATCCGCCACCGCGTTGCATGTCGGTCTGCGCCAACTGGAGCGCGGCGGCCGCCCGACTAGCGAGCGATCTGGATGTGAGAGTCTTCGTCTCTAAATGACTGTAAAAGGCTGAAAAAAAGTGTCCTGAGTCGTCCGGAGTGGGCCAGGCGCTGACCACCACGGCGGACGCTCCCGCCAGTAGCCAGGCACGGCTTAAGCCGATCAATCCAGCTCCCGGCAGGGTTTTCCCCTGCTGGGACGAACAACCGCTAAGGACTACCAGGCTGCCGGGAACGCGATAGGCGGAGATCGTTTCGGGAGTCAGCATTTCCGGAAGATCGTCGTCCGTCAGGCTGAGCGCCAGGGCGGCTTCCTCCGGTTTTCCGTCCGGGCTGACCACATGAACTGCGAAATGGATCACTTCAGGCTTGGAAGACAGCGCGTTGCGCAATTCAGCGCCGGTGGCCTTGACGCCTGTCAAAAATTGGGACACTGGCAAGCCGCTCATCTTGGCCGCTTCCCGGACTTCCCGGTCGCTGCCGACTAGCCGGGCCAGTGCCACAAATCCCTCCGAATGCGCGGCCTTAACGAAAAGCTGGCTTCTGCTTCGGCGGGAGTCAGCTAGGTTGTAGATGGGATCCGCAATTCCGATAAACTCCGGTTGGGGCATCACCGGAGATGAGCTGCCGCCCAATAAGGCCTCGCTCGGCAAAAAGCGCACTCGGTGGTTAACCGCCAGATACGTATAGCCAGAACCGGATGGCTCGGGGAGGGCAGAAAACGGAACACTGTTCAGCAGGGCACCGTCGCCTACGATGACCCAATCGGGACGCTGCAGAAAGTTGCGGTCCAGATGGGAAAAAAGGTCGCTGCTCAATGCACGGCCGGCATTCACCGCAGATGGTCCACGGTGTACCGCTTCCGAAAATGCTTCAGCATGCATGGTGAGCTTCGCTTCCGGCGGCAGTTCATACAGCTTTACCTGCTCATTGGTAATCGCCCAGAGAAAGGACTTGTCCTTGCCGAGGCAAAAGCTTAAAAGCAGTTCTGAGCCGCCGAGACCGCGCTGGATGTTTCTAAGTGACTTTCGCGAAGAAATCTTCTCGGCTTTGTCGAAAAAATTCTCAGAATTTATTCCGAATTTGTTTTCTTGCTCGCTGACCTGCAGGCGAATCTGTTCGACTTTCGCCTGGCTTTCGCGGGTGGGGCTTAAAGTCTCATAGGCTTGGGCAGACTGAAGTTCCGACAGTAATTGAAAATACTCGGGAGGCAAGGCGCCTTTCCGATCGAGGGCCACTGCGATCTGCTCCCGGAGACTGGCCGCCCGGTTATCAGCCAACACTTCGATTGCCTCACGCGCAAGTGCAGTGTTATAGGTTTTCAGCGCAAGACTGGCGGCCAGCTCCGTAAAATCCTGATAAATGCTGTGCAGATAGGATACGGTCCGAAGGCTCGTCGCATCGCCCGGCAGGGCGCCCTGACGCCACTTGCTGGCCTGGTTGGCCGCTTTCCGAAACTCCGCCAGTGCATCCCACTGGCGTCCGAGAGCCAACAGGATCTCTCCACGAAGGTGCGTAGGCACGTACGGCGAGACACTTAAGAGGTGATGCGACGCCAGGGCCCGATCCAGCATGTAGAGGCCCTCGGCATACTTCTTCTCTTTGAAGTCCAGTTCGGCGATGTCCGCCTGGGCAATCGCCAGGTCATCATCTTTGGTTTGCCGCAGCAATTGTACTGCTTTCAGGAGTACCCGGCGAGCTTCCTGGAGACGGTCCGCATCCAGAAGCGATTCACCTAGGTGAAGCTCCGCCATGGCTTCGGCGTCGGCCATGTGAGCATCCCGCGCGATTTGGATCGATTCGAAGTAAGCACGGCTGGCCGGGTCCGCTTGACCCTGCTGGGCTTCTATATCGCCTGAGTTCAGAAGTGCTTTCGCGAGCCAGTCTTTACGGTTCGAGTGTCGAAGAAACGTAACCGACTGCCCAGCCCGCCGCCCTGCGTTCGCAAAGTCACCAAGTTGAGCGTATACCGTAGCCAAGTTGCCTGCGGCTGCTCCGGCGACGGTGTCGTCCTTCACCTGGACCGCAAGCTCCAGAGCTTCGTTCGCCTGAGCCAGCGCCTGCCGGTACCTAAAAAGCCCTATTTGGCACCCGGCGCTAAGGGCCAAAGCCTTGGCTTCGAGCCCGGCGTCATGATTCTGGTGTGCAATTCTGCCCGCATTCGAAAAAATGCCTAAAGCCGCGGCGAAGTGCCCGTCGTGCTTTTGCTGTTTACCCTCTTCAATTAAGGTCTCGATTTTCGCCTTTATGGAGGGGGGTTGCTGGGAAGGTGCCGCGCACAGGAGTCCGACATGCCCGCAACAGAGCACGCTTAACATATATGTTGCTGTTGACGGCCACAAGGCAAGTGCTCGTCTCCAGCCTCGATGCGGTTGCAGAGTCGGTCCTTGTAAAAATCCTCTCGGAGGTTTACAACCGTACTCTAACACCAATTCGAAAAACTACCAAGTATTTTTTACTTGGTAGTATATTTTGACAAAAATAGCCTCGGCTTTAGCAGGCCAGTGACTCCAAATTAGAACTTTATTAGTTGCCAAACAGTGCCTGAAAGGCGGCGACAAGTACGTCGAAAATTACCGGCGGGTGCATGGATAGGAAGAAGTTCATTTGGTGTAGCTCCTTTACGCCTAGGAGCTTATGGGTGGCCACGCCGAATTGTCTGAAAAAAATCCGATTAAACCTCTGAAAACAAACCAAATAAAAAAAGAGCTAATTCTGTGAACGGCAAAATCAGGGGTTCTGAATTGAAACAATAAATTCGAAATGGAACCCGTTTTAGGATGTGTAAGTACCCTTACAGCCCGGGTGTGGCTAGGTAAAATTTACTCAATAGGGACCGGTTGGCGGAGCTGGCTCGACTTGGCTATACTGGAGGTATTAACGGGTTCCTGCTTGGCTATACGTGCGTCTGCACGCCTGGCTCTTGTCCCAGCGACAAACTTCTGACTTAATAAAAATGTTCGACAACTTGTCCGATAAGCTGCAGCGGGTCTTTAAGAACCTACGCGGCGAGGGAAAATTAACGGCGGCCAATATGGACGAGGCGCTGCGCGAAATCCGCGTGGCTCTTCTGGAGGCCGACGTCCATTTCAAGGTCGTCAAGCAATTCATCGAGCAGGTCAAAGAAAAGGCCATGGGCGAAGAGGTGCTTTCCGCCCTGTCGCCGGGCCAACAGGTCATCAAGATTGTTCGCGACGAGCTCACCAAGATGCTCGGTAGCCAACAGGCCAAGCTGAAGCTTGCCAATGAGCCGCCGAGTGTGGTGTTGATTGTAGGACTGCAGGGCTCCGGGAAGACGACCAGCACGGCCAAGCTCGCGCGCTTTCTTACAAAGGAAGGGAGCCGCCCGCAGTTGGTCTCGGTGGACGTATACCGGCCCGCCGCCCGCCATCAGCTGAGTATTCTTGCAAAAAACGTCAATACGCCTATTTATGAGGGCACGCCGGAGGAGACGAAGCCGTTGGAGTTGGCCCGGTCCGCGCGGCGGGAGGCTGTTCAGGCGGGCAGGGATATCCTCCTGGTCGACACCGCCGGCCGTCAGCATATTGATGACCAGTTAATGCACGAGCTCCGTGAGCTGAAGGAAGCGCTGAATCCGTCGGAAATTCTATTCGTGGCGGACGCCATGACGGGACAGGATGCCGTGCGCTCCGCCGACGAGTTCCACAAACAACTCGGAATAACGGGCGTCGTGCTCACAAAAATGGATGGCGACGCCAGAGGTGGCGCGGCTCTTTCCATTCGCTCGATCACCGGGCAGCCCTTAAAGTTCGTTGGTGTGGGTGAAAAGACCGACGCGCTGGAGGCCTTTTTTCCGGACCGCATCGCCTCCCGCATTCTGGGCATGGGCGATGTGCTTTCACTGATTGATAAGGTGGAGCAGGCGATCGACCAGAAAACCGCCGAGAAGATGCAGGAAAAGCTGCTCGGCGATGATTTCTCCCTGGAAGATTTTCGCGACCAGATCAAGCAGATTCGAAAACTGGGACCATTGAGCGGACTGCTGGAGATGATGCCTCAGATCGGTCCGCTCAAGGAATTAAAAAACGCCAAAATCGATGAAAGCGAAGTAGGCCGCATTGTCGCGATTATCGACTCCATGACTCCGAAAGAGCGCCGGAATTATATGATTATCAATGGTTCCCGCCGTCGCAGGATCGCCAAAGGAAGCGGAGCCACGGTCCAGGACGTCAATAATCTTCTGAAACAGTACGCGCAAGCGCGTAAAATGATGAAGAGCTTTACGGGGCAGGCCGGAATGCTGGGCAAACGGCTGGGCAAGATGAAGCTACCTGGGTTTCCCGGTTTTTAGATATTGCGTGTCCCGGTGACGGGCACTCACTGAAGTAGACCGGCCATCTGGCCGATAGGAAAGTAGAAAAGGTTAGGAATGTTAGCAATTCGTCTGGCGCGTTTCGGTGCCAAGAAGAAACCCACATATCGTGTGGTGGTGATTGAAAAGGAACGGGCTCGGAACAGCCGCTCCGTCGAGGTGGTGGGCTTCTACAATCCCGTAGCGAAGCCGGCGCAGGTTCAGCTGGATCGCGACCGCATCGATCACTGGATCAAGAACGGCGCGCAACCGTCCGATACAGTCACCCGTTTGCTCAAGGCTACTCCGGCACAGACTGAAACTCCTGCTGTCGCCTAGCGCCGTAAGTACCGGCTGCCGTAATCTTCGGGCTGCACAAATCTCGAATTTGATGGAAGTGTTAGGCCAAGGCTCTATATTTTAGGATGCACATGAACGACAGTAACGGTGTGAAAACGCTGGTGGAGGACATCGCGAAAGCCCTGGTCGATTCTCCGGCCGAGGTGGTCGTTAATGAAATCACCGGAGAACAGTCCACCGTTTTCGAATTGCGGGTAGCGGAGGGCGATCTGGGCAAGGTGATCGGGAAGCAGGGCCGTACTGCGCGCTCGATTCGTACGCTTCTCGGCGCCGTGGGAACAAAGTTGAACCGGCGTTTTTCGCTGGAGATCCTGGAGTAGTCCGCCCTTTCAGATTGGGGAACGCATGGACCGGGATCGCGTCGTCGTAGCCGAGATACTCAGGCCGCGGGGGAATCGCGGCGAAGTGCTGGCCCGATCGCAAACCGATGTTCCCGGCAGATTGCAAACGCTCAGGCGAGCGCAGGCGAGGTTACAGGACGGTGCCGACGTGCCTGTGGAACTCACAGAGGCGTGGGCCCATCGGGGCGATTGGGTGCTGAAATTTGCCGGTATCGATTCCATCAGCGAAGCCGAGCGGTTTCGAGGTGCGGACCTCTGGGTGCCCGTCACCGAGCGTGGAGAATTGCCTGAAGGGGAGTGGTTTCGCTCCGACCTGATTGGCTGCTCCGTCATTAATGCGGCGAGTGGCCGAGTGGTGGGAAAGATCGAGGGGTGGCAGGAGTATGGCGGACCACCGTTAATGGAGGTCAGTGTGGATGGGCGCGAGGTGTTGATCCCGTTCGTCCCCTCTCTTTGCCAGGTGAAACTGGAAGAGCAGGCCGTCTCGGTGGATATCCCCGAAGGATTGCTGGACCTGTAGGAATTAACAAATTGGTTAATGATTAAGAGGTCCGGGAGCGATGAAATTTCACATTGTGACAATTTTTCCCGGATTCTTTTCGGGACCGTTTGAATATGGCGTGGTTGGAAAGGCCCGGGCCGCCAATAAATTGGAAATCTGGGTCCATGATTTGAGAAACTGGACATACGATCGTCATCGGACGGTAGACGACCGGCCTTTTGGCGGGGGCGAAGGCATGTTGTTGAAGCCCCAGCCGTTATTTGAGGCTGTAGGAACCATTTTCCCGGAGCGGTCGGCCGCCCGGAAGGTGGCGCTGCTTTCCGCTCAGGGCAGGCGCTTTAACCAGGAAACCGCGCGTCAGTATGCGCAACTGGATGAGTTGTTGTTGATCTGCGGGCGATATGAAGGCGTGGATGAGCGCGTGGCCGAGCATCTTGCGGACGACGAGATCTCGGTAGGAGATTTTGTGTTAAGCGGCGGGGAGTTAGCCGCAGCCATCGTAGTGGATTGTGTGGCGCGTTTGTTGCCCGGCGTTCTGGGCAACGAGCAATCTTCGCGGAACGAGAGTTTCGGCGAGGAGTATGAGGGTTTATTGGATTGTCCTCAGTACACCAGGCCCGCTGAGTTTCGCGGCTGGAAGGTGCCGGAAGTGCTGCTGGGGGGCAATCACGAAGCGATTAGGCGCTGGCGGCGGATGACGTCGCGCGAAAAAACAGAGCGGCTTCGACCGGATTTGATCGGCGGCCGTGAAAGAAAGCAGAACTAAATATGCAAAACGCTCTTGTCAGCAAGTTTATTAGCAAGCACGCTCGTGCCACTGCGCACCCGGAGTTTCGCCCCGGGGATACCATTCGGGTTCACGTAAGGATCCGAGAGGGCGAAAAGGAGCGGCTGCAGGCCTTTGAAGGGACCGTCATCGCACGGAACAACGTTGGCATGGGCGAGACCATCACGGTGCGCAAGGTCAGCTTTGGTCAAGGGGTAGAACGTATTTTCCCGCTTCACGCCCCCGTGGTCGATCATATTGACCTGGTTCGTACCGGACGCGTACGCCGCGCCAAACTGTACTACCTTCGCGGCCTTAAAGGAAAAGCAGCCCGTTTACGCGAGCGCGAATAGGCTTCCGCCTCAGTGCCTCCACGTGCTCGCGGCAAAGTACGGAACCGGCGGGGCAGGGCGCCCGTTCAGGACGGGAGGTATACGTCTATCCGGTGCTTGAGTTCTTACGAAAAGGCTGCTCGTGAGCAGGGATTTTTGTCTGTTGCCGGCGTAGATGAGGTAGGCCGCGGATGCCTCTTCGGTCCGGTGTTCGCTGCGGCGGTCATACTGGACCCCCAACGCCCCATCCGAGGGCTGTGCGACAGCAAGGTTCTGGATCACGAGACCCGAGTCGAACTGTCTGCGTCCATCAAAGCCCGGTCCATTGCCTGGGCGGTGGGCGGCGCCGATGTCTTCGAAATCGATCAGATCAATATCTTTCAGGCCTCGCGGCTCGCGATGCGCCGTGCCGTGGAAGCGCTGCCCGTCCGCCCCGACTACCTCCTGATCGACGCCGTTACAGTCGATCTGCCCCTGGCTCAGCTTGCTTTGATTGATGGCGATGCCCGATGCCGGTCAATTGCGGCCGCCTCGATCGTCGCGAAAGTGCATCGCGATGAGTGCCTCCGGCGCTGGCACGAAATTTTTCCCCAATACAATCTGGCGTCGAACAAAGGTTACTCCACACCGGATCATCGCCGCGCCCTTCGTGAGTTCGGGCCGACATCCCTGCATCGGTTTTCCTTTGCTCCCGTGCGCGCCAGCTCGACGAAAAGTCACTGGAGTGGTTATCTGCAAACCGGCGCCCTCCCCCCTGCGTCATTTGAGGAACCTGCAGATCTCTTTGCACAGGAAGAAATGGAAAGCAGGCCCGTTGAATGAGTTCTCCCGCGCCCGGACGAATTGCCAGCAATCCGCCACCCGCACCAAAGCCCAATCGGTTCTGGCGATGGCATCAACGGGTGTTGGGTTTCTGTCTGGTCATCTTCGCCTTCGAGCTGGGCTTTTTCCTTCTCGTGTTCCCCTGGATGCGCTCCTGGGAATTGAACTGGGTCCCAGTCCACTCCCGTACACTTTCTGATATTTGGATGAGCCGTTACTTCCGCGGAGTCGTCAGCGGATTGGGGTTGCTGAACATCTATATCGCCTGCACGGAACTGATCAAGCAATTCAGAGCGCTGTTCGGCGCGCGCCAGTAGAAAGCGCTCCGAGTGGGACGCTCTTCTGTGAGTTCCGATTTTTCACGAATGGCATGATGGGGAACGTGGAGTTCGCCGAAGAACTGGAGCGTGTTCTACCTTCAGACATCCCCCACCGGGAGACATTGATCGAAAAAGCGGCGCGGCACTTGGAGCTGATCGTCGCCGCCAACGAATACATGAACTTGACGCGGATTCTGAGCCCGCGCGACGCCGCCATCAAGCATGTGTATGACTCGGTCGCTCCATGGCGGGCGTTCCGGAATGCGCGACGTGTCTTGGATGCTGGTACCGGCGCGGGTTTCCCAGGCGTGCCGCTTTCGGTCGTATTACCCGAGACGCAGTTTCTGCTCGCCGAGTCGATCGGGAAGAAGGCGCGATTTGTGGAAGGCGCCGTAGAATCGCTGCACTTGCCGAACGTCCACGTGATCGTGGACCGTGCCGAGCGCGTCGCCGAAGCGAGACACGTGGACGTCATCACGGCGCGCGCCGTGGCCCCTCTGGACCGCCTGCTCGATCTGTTTGGGAAGGCCCTCAAAAGGGGAGCGCGCCTGGTCCTTTACAAGGGTCCCGATGTGGAAGCGGAGCTGCTGGAAGCGCGGAAACGCCCTGTCCGTGCCGAAATTATCTCCCGGTATGAGCTGCCGGACGGTTCGGGCGCGCGAACTCTTCTCGAGATTCAAAGCGTGACGGCGCGGGCGCGGACCGCGTAATAAGCAAAGAGGAGCCAGCCAATGATGAAGCACAGCCCCCCAATGGGCGTAATGGCTCCTAGTATGCGGATACCCGATACCGCCAATGCGTAAAGGCTGCCCGAAAAGATGAGGATGCCGAGGAACAGGAACCAAGCTACGCGGGATTGCGAAACCAGCGGAAACGTACCCGTACGAGCCAGCACCGCCACCAGCAGGATACCCAGTGCATGAATGAAGTGGTAAAAAACGGCTTTTTCATAAACCGATAGCGAGTAAGCATCCAGTTTGCTGCGAAGCCCATGCGCCCCAAAAGCCCCCAGCGCTACGGCAAGCGCCATCAGGAATGCACCCGTTGCGGTCCAGTTCATCCCTTTTAGCCTATCCCAAACCACGCAAAAGGCTGCTATTCTGGTAGTTCTGGCGGCACTCCGCCGCGCAATCCTAGAACACGGAACCTGAACAGCACTTGAAGATCGGATTTGTAAGTCTCGGCTGCCCAAAAAACCTGGTGGATACGGAGGTCATGATGGGGCAGCTCGTTGCGGACGGCCATCAACTCACGCCTCAACCCGCGGATGCCGATGTCATCGTGGTCAATACCTGCAGCTTTATTGATCCGGCCAAGCAGGAATCGGTGGACACGATTCTGGAAATGGCCGAATACAAAAAGACGGGCAAGGCACAGCGGCTCGTCGTGGCCGGTTGTCTGGTAGAGCGTTACCGGACCGACATCCAGAACAACATCCCCGAAGTCGATGCAGTCCTCGGGACAAACGAGCTCGACAAAATCACTGCGCTCTGTGAAGGGCTGGCCCCGAAAGAGATCCCCTCCGAGCCTTATCTTTACCACGACCTGACCGCGCGAGTATTTACTACGCCTCGCCATTCGGCGTACATCAAGATCGCCGAAGGATGCGACCATCCCTGTTCCTTCTGCATCATTCCGCAATTTCGTGGACAGTTTCGTAGCCGCCGTTTTGAGAGCGTCGTCAATGAGGCTCAACGGATGCTCGCCATGGGCGTGCGCGAGATCAACTTAATCGGGCAGGACACTACCTGCTACGGCGAGGATTTGGGTTTGAAGGACGGCTTGGCGCAGTTGATGGGACGCCTGGCCGAAATCCCGACGGAACTGCCCAAATGGATTCGCGTGTTGTACGCTTATCCGAACAAAGTCACGCAAAAGCTGCTCGAGACCATTGCCGCGCATGAGTCGCTAGTGAAGTACATTGACATGCCCCTGCAGCACGCGAGCGCATCCACGCTCAAACGCATGAAACGGGGCGCGCACGGTGATATCTTTCTGAAGCTGCTCGACCGTATTCGCGCCACCATCCCCGGCGTTGCCATTCGAACCAGCATGATCGTCGGGTTTCCGGGCGAGACCGACGCGGAGTTCGAAGAGCTTTGCCAGTTTGTGCAGGCCGCGCAGTTTGACCGTCTTGGTGTGTTCTCTTACAGCGACGAAGAAACCAGCACGAGCTTTCATCTCGATGGCAAAGTGGACAAACGGACCATCTACAACCGGAAGCGCCGCCTGCTCGCGGTCCAGCGTCAAATCTCTCTGTCGCGGAACAAGAAGCTGGTCGGCACGGAGCATCCGGTGCTGATCGAAGGGCCCTCAAAAGAGACGGAACTGCTATGGGAAGCTCGTCTGGCAACGCAGGCTCCCGAAATCGATGGCGTCTGTTACATTAACGACTTTGGCGTAGAGGATTGGGGTCAGCCGCGCCCTGGAGAGATCCGGCGTTTCCGCATTACCGAAGCGCATGACTACGATCTGATCGGCGAACTCGTCGACGGCCCGGAGAGCTTGTATCAATCTCCTCGCCAGCCGGCAAATTTATTTCAGATTCTACCTTCGGGAGAAAAGAAGTTCAGCGGTGCAATGCCGGTTCCCGCCGGCCTATAGCGCCCCGATTAACCGGCCTGCCCAGTTAGGTTGATCCCGGGAAACTGGGCCCCGCCTTCAACACGGTTCGGAGCCGAAGGCCACAGCAATCACAGACTCAAGCTGCCCCACGGTAAAGGGCTTCGTCAAACAGAACTGTCGCCGTTGTGCGCCGATAATGTCGGCCACTGCTTTTGCATGGGCCGTGATGTATACCACTGGCACGTCGAGTGCCTCGCGAATGCGCCGGACCGCTTCAATTCCGTTGATCTCGCCACGCAGCCGTACATCCATCAGGACCAGCTCCGGTTTCATCTCGGTGACCTTCCGCACCGCCGCCTCGCCTGTAGTTGCGTATGCGACGACGTTATGGCCCAAACGACGGAGCTTGTTTTTCAAGTCCTCAACGATGAGGATCTCATCCTCAACTATAAAAATTCGAGCCATCCTCGACGAATCCTGATACGAATCCTGCGAGAGGGAATTCAATCGTTACCCTTGTCCCCGCCGCTGTCTCTAGCTCCAGCGTGCCCCGCAATTGTTCCACAAGCACGTTTACCAAGTGCAGTCCCATCGAACGAGTCTCGTCGAACTTCAGACCCGGCGGCATTCCTATGCCATCGTCCTGGACCGTAAGTCTGCCCAAGCCCTCATCGAGCGTTTGCCCTTTCTCGGCATCGATACTGCTCCGCACATACCCTAGCTCCACCTGCACTGTGCCGCGCCGGTCACCGGGGAAGGCATGCTTTAAGGCATTCGTGACAAGCTCGTTCACGATGAGCCCCAAGGGAATTGCCTGCCCGATATCCACCACCAGGTCCTCCGTCGTTACGGTAACTTGAAGGCGCTTCCGGTCCACGCTATAAAAGCTCACCAGGTCTCTAACCAGTTGCTTCAGGTACGAGCCGAACTCAATGCTGGCCAGGTCCTGGGAGCTGTAGAGAGTCTCGTGAAGGGCTGCAATGGCGCGTACACGGTTCTCGGTGTCGGCCAGTACCGCCGCAACCTGCGGGTTTTCTATGCGCGAGGCCTGAATGCTCAGGAGACTCGTGATGACTTGCAGGTTGTTTTTCACCCGGTGATGAATTTCCTGCAGCAGCGCCTGCTTCTCGGCTAAAGACGCCCGCATCTGCTGCTCGGCCTCCCGGCGCTCAGTCTCATCCCGCAAGACCTTTGCAAATCCTCGGAGTTCTCCTGTTTCGTCCCACATCGGTGTGGTCACCCAGCGGCCAAAAAAACGGCTGCCATCCTTCCGGACCATCCAGCGCGCGTCCTCAAACCGGCCGTGCTCCAGTGCCAGTTCCAGGTCTTTCTCGGCATCACCCCTGACCGCGTCTTCCGGTGGATAAAGCGTGCTCATCTGCTGACCCAGAATCTCTTCTTCCTTGTATCCAAACGTGCGCGCTGCTCCCGTATTCCAGCTTGAAATTCGCGACTCGGTGTCCACCTGGAGCAGAGCGTAATCAGTAACGTTTTCGATAAACAGCCGGAGACGTTCTTCGCTTTCCCGAAGCCGCTCCTGCGCCTCTTTCTGTTCGGTCACCTCGCGCATGACTTTTATAATTCCCACAAGCTCGTTTGCGTCGTTCCGTACTGCGGAAAGCAAGCTGCTAGCCCGAAACCTCCGCCATGAGGATACCAACGCTCTTCCAGGAAATTGCCTTTCTCAAATGCCTCCTTAATTTCTCGCCCGGGACTCCTATGACAAGGTTGGCCTTCGCGTAACCCGGACAGAATCGCTGTTTCACGGTTTTCCCGAGCGCGTTATTCCCCACAGTACTGCCCTCGTTCGGAAATTCTATTCTCATACTTTAAGACGCTCCGGGACGAGCATCCAGTACGCTCATTCTGCAAGCCTGTATATCTCCCTGGAGTGGCTGCATTCGATCAAAGCCGTACGACAGCTTCTCCATCACGCATAACCGCTCAACGAGAGTTGAGGCACCAAGCGCAGCATAACCTTCACCTTTTTTATCCTCGAAAAAATCCTGTCCATACTGAGATAAGCCCTGCTTTCAGATGTGATGGGAGCGTAATCCAACGTGCGTTCGGCTGCTTCCTCCAGTCCAAGTCTCGACAAGTGTACACTTTGTATACGCGATTCGTTGGTCGAATGAATAGCTGGATTCGATCTGGTTGGCAGGTTGTCCCCGACCCCGGCTTTCTTTAAAGGACAGAGCCTCCCCTGTGCCCCTAAGCAATGGAACAGGCTCTCCATTCTAGGTCTGGCGGAATTCGGTGCGCTAGGTTCCAGAAGATCCGCTGTCGGACACGATCGTTTGCGTAGGTGTATTAGGAACTATCTGGATGGACGAATACCGTGTACGGACTGGAATTGGCGGCTTAGACAACATTTTGACCGGCGGTCTCCCCAATGGCCACTTGTTTGTGGTCGAGGGCGAGCCGGGAACCGGAAAAACCACATTAGGGTTGCAGTACCTGATGGAAGGGGCCAGCCGCGAGGAAAAGGTGATGTATGTCACCCTGTCCGAATCTAAACTGGAGTTGGAAGGCGTTGCCCGTTCCCACAAATGGTCGCTCGAAGGTGTTGCACTTTTCGAGTTCACCCCGACTGAGGACAGCCTGCGTCCAGAAGATCAATACTCGGTTTTCCATCCAAGCGAACTGGAATTTCAGGACACCACACAGTCGATTCTCAGTGAGGTCGAACGAATCAATCCCACTCGGATTGTGTTCGATTCTCTGAATGAAATACGCCTGCTCGCTCGAGATTCGCTCCGTTACCGTCGGCAAATTCTGGCGCTGAAGCATTACTTTTCAAATCGCGGATGCACCGTCCTGCTGCTCGACGACAAGACCGCCGAGGGCCATGACATGCAGTTGCATAGCATCGCTCATGGAGTGATTTCCCTCGAGCGGCTTCCTCGTGAATATGGCATCGAACGCCGCCGGCTCCGTATCAGTAAGCTTCGGGGCTCGCCATTTCGCGAAGGCTACCATGACTACCGGATCGCAACGGGAGGAATGGTTGTCTATCCTCGCTTAGTCGCTCATGAACATCGGCCTCCGAACGAACACGGCGTGTGTAAGAGTGGTTTGCCGGCTCTGGACGCTCTTTGGGATGGCGGAATTCCTCATGGCTCCAGTACGTTGTTTCTGGGACCCGCTGGATCCGGCAAATCGTCCATCGCGGTTCAGTACGCGGCCGAAGCAGCAACACGGAATGAATTTGCGGCGGTTTTCACTTTTGACGAAACACGGGAAACGCTCATGGTTCGATCCGCCGGGTTGGGGTTGAATTTGGCCCCACTGATCGAGCAGGGAAAACTCCGCCTCGATCAAATTGATCCGGCTGAGCTAAGCCCCGGTGAATTTGTGGAATCGGTGCGCCGCAGTGTCACTGAGCAACAAGCCAGAGTGGTCGTTATCGACAGCCTGAATGGGTTTCTCAGCTCCATGCCCGGGGACCGTTTTCTCGGCATACAAATGCATGAACTTCTCACTTACCTGAACCAGCAGGGAGTAGTCACTATTCTCGTCATGGCCCAAGCGGGCTTACTTGGGGCGACTATGACATCGCCCATCGATCTCAGCTATCTGGCGGACAATGTTTTGTTGACGCGCTACTTTGAATCTCTCGGGCGGGTTCGAAAGGCGCTCTCCGTTGTAAAGAAACGGAGTGGCAAGCACGAAGAGACAATTCGGGAACTGCGTTTTGTGGACGGCAAAATTCAAGTGGGCGAACCGCTGGCCGATTTTCAAGGAGTGATGACGGGCGTTCCCAAGTTTCTGGGATCCGAGGAATCGCTTTTCCAGAAAGCCGATTGACCAATGGGCTCCGAGCGCATTCTGATCCATGCTCCTTTCGGACGCGATGGAGCGCTGCTGAGTGAAATCCTCAGGCGGGAACAGTTCGTCGTCGAATTATGCCCCTGCTTCGAAAACCTCTGCAATTCGATTCCCGAAGGAGCCGGAGCCATCCTGATCGGTGATGAAGCACTCGGCCTGTCTCGGGTCTTGCGTCTGAGCGAAGAACTCGCAAACCAGCCCGCCTGGTCTGACCTGAATCTACTGGTCATGACTAATGGAGGCCGCGCCGACGTCGGCAGCCAGCATCGCTTGCACACACTGGAGCCGCTGCGTGGGCCCATGACACTGCTGGAACGGCCTCTGCGAATCGCCACCCTTCTCAGCGCGGTTCACTCTGCCTTGCGTTCGCGCCGGCGGCAATATCAGCTTCGGGATCTGCTGCAGCGGGAAACCGAAAACGCCGCTTCTCTGCGAGCCGCAAATGAAGCCCTCCGGCAGTCGAACGCGAGCTTGGCGGAGTTCGCCTATGTCGCCAGCCATGATTTGCAGGAGCCCTTGCGCAGTGTCACTGCCTACACACAACTGCTCAGCCGGCGGTATAAGGGACAACTGGATCAGACTGCCGATGAATACATTCAGTTCGCCACCGACGGAGCTCTCCGCATGATGGCCCTGATCGAGGACCTCCTGCAGTATGCGCAGGTGACAAGCCGCGCGTCCCCATCTGAGCTAAAGGCCGATACCAATGCGGCACTCGCGGTTGCTCAGGAAAACTTGGGAGCTTTGATCAAGGAAACAGCAGCCAATATCGAATCGGATTCGCTACCCTCGATCGCGGTTGATTTCACTCAACTCGTGCAGCTGTTCCAGAACTTGATCGGCAACGCCATCAAGTATCGGAGTGAAGGAACTCCCCCTCATATCCGTATCGCGGCCGTGCGCCAGGGGCCGGATTGGCGCTTCAGTGTTTCCGATAACGGCATTGGATTTGCTCAGGAATACGCCGAACACGTCTTCGGGGTCTTCAAACGTCTCAACCGTAATGCCGTGCCGGGTACCGGAATCGGCTTGGCACTTTGCAAGCGGATCGTCGAAAATCACGGAGGCCGCATCTGGGCCGAGTCGCAGCCGGGAATGGGTTCTACCTTTTACTTCCTGCTTCCTGGCCGGGTCCAGGGTCGGGCGTAGTCCCCGGCTGCTCGCCGATTACCCGCATCGGCATGCTGCAAAGGGGCAATTAGACTGGAAAGGATGATCCTTCGTCCTATCTCCACAATCCTGACCTGCATCTGCCTCGTTTCTGCCGTTGGCTCCCGGACCTACGGCGAACCGCCCGCCAACACCTTGTCGGTCTTCGGTCATCAGTGGAGCGTGTATAACGCAGCCGACTGGAAAGTGGCTGACGATAACGGCACGCCCATATTAGAACTGAACACACCGCGCGAGCCGCTGCCGGGTCCACGTCGTCCTTTCCAGTTCGCTCTTGCCCAAACTCCGGACTTCTCCCGCGTTACCGTGGAGGCGGATATGCGGCCCCGCCGCCGTTCCCTGATCATTGTTTTTGCCTACCGCGATCCGGCCCACTTCGACTACGCCCACCTCTCCACCGACACAGGACTGAAGCAGCCGGTGCATAACGGCGTCTTCCACGTATTCGGAGGCGAGCGTGTGCGGATCAGTTCGCAGGAAGGGCCCGCTGCGTTCCCGGCCAAGGATCACTGGTACCACGTGGTTCTGAACTACGATGGCGCAAAAGGGGAGGTTCGCGTCACGGTGGACGGCAAAGCCGTTCCGGCGCTGCACGCTGTAGATCTCAGCCTGCATTCCGGTAAAGTGGGGCTGGGCTCGTTCGATGAAGTAGGCGACTTCAAAAACGTGAAGGTCACTGGCCAAAGTAGCGGAAGCTGACACATTTCCTCGATGCAGAAGGCAGTGTCCCATTGCACTCACATGAGCGGCGAAGCAGGAATCCCGAGAATCCCCGAAGGTTCTACAGCATTACCCTGAAACGGGTGCAGGACGATGCACACCGGCTACGTTCCTGGCCGGAGTTCACTCTGGACACCCATCTCCAGCAAGACCGGCGGCCCAAGCCATCCCGCCCTCCAGCATTTTCAAATGTAGGGGCTCGCTGTATGTGCTGGCGGAGTGACCCAGCGCGGAATAAAACACGCGACCCCTTCCGACACAATGCTTCCAAATGACCGGATGGTCGGTGCCCATACGGATGTCCTTCCAGAACATCTTGGGACGGTAAGTCCGCTCGTCTACAGTGGCGAGCACCTTTGCCCCTCCACTCCTGGGACTCTTCTCAAACGAATACCACTCGTCGATGCGGCTCCACTCTGCGGGAAGCCCTCTCATCGTTACATCGTTCGAGTCCTCAATATGGATCACGGCTCTTTGAAACTGCGGGCGGAGCGGATGTCCTTTAAACTGCGCTCCTATTAACGTCTCAACGTACCAGCGCCATTCGTATCTGGGGTCGCCGCCAGCGCCGTGGATGCCGACGAAACCTCCTCCGTTTTCGATGTAGCTTCGGAATGCTTGCTTCTGATCGGGTGTGAGCACGTCGCCGCTCGTGTTATTCCAAACCGCTGCTTGAAAGCGGCTGAGGTCGGTGCGGTTGAACACTGCGCCGTTTTCCGTGAAGAATGCGGACCAGCCCTGGTTCTTAGCTATTGCCGCCAGTGCCTCATTGGCGGCGCGAACGGCATCATCCTCCCGGAAGCCGTTTGTCTTGGAAAAGACGAGGATGGCAGGCTGGTTTAACTGCGTGGGCAACCGCGGCGGTACCGTTTCGTACACATGGCGCCCGTAATACACCCTGTGAAGCGAGATCGCGGCGTAGATACCGGCAACGATGACGACACCAGCGGTTCCTATAAGCGACCATTTGGCGATTTGCTTGACCACAACACTCTTCTCCAAATATTTTTGTACACCGTACGATTTGTGTGTACACTGTATCAGGAGACTGTGAATTTGTCAAAAGCAACGTCCCGCCGCTCGAAACGACAAGCAACTCAGGCCTCCTCTACCTGGGACACAGTGGTTCAGCAGGAAACTCGAAATGATCTGACCCGGGAACGCATCGTCGCCGCCGGAATAGCATTGGCGGACCAGGACGGCCTGGCGGCGGTGTCGGTTCGGAGAATTGCCGCGCAACTTGGTTCGAGTCCCATGGCGCTGTATCATTACGTTCCCAGCAAGCGCGATCTTCTGAACCTGATACTCGATGCCTTGGATGCGGAGCGGGAATGGCCTTCAACGAGTTTCACAAACTGGCGGAGCACGTTGAGCCATTTTGCGAGGGAAAGCCGGCGTTGCCTGAAACGGCATCCCTGGGCAAGCGCACTCCGGGCGGCCGATCCGGAGTACGGTCCGAACTGTATCCGCACTCTAGAATCCATACTCACGACCCTTTCCCGATTCGGCCTGGACATGAGGACCGCAAGCCGGGCCTTGGGCGTCTTGTTTGTGTTTGTGAATGGGTTTGTTGCCGCGGAAACGGCCGGCGACGCCACACGCCCTTCGAAACGTCAACGGCGGGCAACTCATCAGCCCAGGTTCTCGAGTGCAATTCTGGCGACCGGCAAGTTCCCGAATGTCGCCCGCTTCGTCGACATGGGAACTGAACTACCCGATGATGACGGCTTCGAACGTGCCCTGAAATGGATACTGGACGGCATCGAAGCCGATCTTGAATCTCACGTGCGGACCCCCGCCGCAAAACGAAGGAAAAGCGCCTGATGTTGAACACTCAATAGGCGCACCAATTCAATTCGGACCCGAAGCCATAAACGAAGAGTATGACCACCCATTTCTCCCGCAGATCTTTTTTGAAAACGGCAGCCGTTGTTGGATCAGCAGTTCCATCCGCGCTCAAGCCTCGCGCCATGAATGCAGAGCCTATGAAGATACCCATTGGTCTTGAACTGTACACAGTCGGGAAGGAGATGGATGCCGATCCGTTCGGCACGCTCAAGCGGGTGGCAGCCGTGGGTTACAAGACCGTCGAGTTGTCTCCCCTGAGCAAGGTGCCGTTGCGAGATTTGAAGACAGCCTTGGGCGACGTCGGACTGAAGAACCCGGCAGGGCACTACATGCTGCCCGAGCTCATGACGAAGCTCCAGCAGAACATCGACGCTGCGAAACAACTCGGGCAAGAGTACATGGTCATAACAGTGCCTTGGGTAGCTGATCCTTCGCGCCTTAAGCCTGATGCGGCCGGTGGGCAGATCGCAGCCTTTCTTGCCGTCCTCAATGGGCTGACTCTCGACGATTGGAAGTGGAATGCCGAGCAGTTCAATAAAATAGGCGAGCAGGTTAAGAACGCCGGACTCCAGTTGGGCTATCACAACCACAACTTTGAATTCAAATCCTATGGTTCGACGACCGGCTACGACGAGTTCATTCGCCTCACTGACCCTAACCTGGTGAAGTTGGAATTGGATTGCGGATGGATGACGGTGGCGGGTCATGACCCGATCGCTTACCTGACGAAGTATCCGGATCGGTATCGCTTGCTGCACATCAAGGACTTCCATAAGGGTTTCACGCCCACAACGACGTTGGGAGCGCACGGCCCCAAGGCCCCCGTTCCAACTGAACTCGGAAGGGGCGCAATCGACTATCGAAAGATTCTTAGCGCAGCGAGCAAAGGGCAGATCCGTGCCATGTTCGTGGAGCAGGAGCCTCCGTTTACCGAGATGCCCGCGCTCGAAGCGATTAAAGTGGACTACGAATATCTCAAAAATCTGCAGGCGTGAACCGAGGAGACGGACCAGTATGTTGTCTAACTATCTCCGGGCCGGTGTCGTGTTGGTAATTGCCGCGTCGCTCAGCGCCCGGCAAGCCAACCAGGTGGCCGGCGCGGAAAAGGAAAGAACTGCTCAGCAGCAGAAGAAGGATCCAACGCAAAAAGAGAAGACCGAAAACGCGCTTGCCGCGTTAAGGGGTGAACCGCGCCTCGACCAGGCGGCAGTCGAGCGGGGGCGAAAGGTCTTCGTTCCAACCTGCGGTTTCTGTCACGGCAACGATGCCCACGGCAAGAGCGGCCCCGATCTGGTACGGTCGGCGCTGGTTTTGCATGACAACAAGGGCGACACGATCGGTCCGGTAATCCACAACGGCCGGCCTGAGCGAGGGATGCCGGCCTTCCCCTCGCTTTCCGCCGAGCAAATTGCTGACATCTCTACCTTCCTGCACTCGCGTGCGGCAGACGTCTCGAATCGCTTTGCGTATAAAATCGGCGAGATCATCACCGGCGATCCTCGGAAAGGTGCGGCGTTCTTCAGTGGTGCCGGCCACTGCGATACGTGTCACTCGCCGTCCGGCGATCTCGCGCATGTTGCGAACAGGTATGAACCCGTCGAATTGCAACGCCGGATGTTGTATCCCGCGCCGAACATCATTGATGTATTCCTCGGCAAGGCTGTGAAACCGGCTGCGCCCACCAAGGTGATGGTCCATTTACCCTCCGGGCAGGAACTTTCGGGCACACTGGACCACCTTGACGAGTTCACGGTCTCGTTGCACGATTCGTCCGGCTGGTACCATTCCTTCTCGCGCGAGAACACAAACGTCGACGTGCAAGACCCGCGAGCGGCGCACGCCGCCCTGCTTCCGAAGTACACGGATGACGACATGCACAATGTCCTTGCCTATCTGGAGACGTTGAAATGAAATTCTGGGCGCTTACGTTCCTACTGCTCACACCGCTGATTCACAACGCGCAGCAGTTGCCTCCTGAGCCGCTGCTGAAGCCCGCCGCTGACAGTTGGCCGACATACAACGGCGACTATTCAGGACGGCGCCACAGTTCGTTGAATCAGATCAACGACTCGAACGTCGCCGGATTGGCAACCGCTTGGGTGTATCGCGCCACGAACTACGGGGCGGGCGGCTTCGGTTCGGTGGTTAAATCAACGCCGCTGGAAGTTAACGGTCTGCTGTACTTCACTATGCCCGACAACGTCTGGGCTGTTGATGCGCGAACTGGCCGGGAGATTTGGCATTTCAAGTACCCGCCGAATGAGGGCGGACACATCGGCCAGCGCGGAGTCGCCATGTGGGGCAACTGGCTGTACTTCGAAACACCGGATTGCAACCTAATTTCTCTCAACGCCAAAGACGGTAAAGAACGCTGGCGGAAACAGATTGCCGACGTGAAGCTGGAATACTTCTGCACCATGTCGCCACTGGTCGTCGGGAACCACATCGTCGCCGGCGTGGGCGGTGATTCGCTCGATAACCCCGGATATCTGGAATCACGTGATCCGGAAACAGGTGACGTCCAGTGGCATTGGAACACCGAGCCGAGCCGGGGCGAACCTGGCGCGGATACTTGGCCCAATGACGACGCACGCGGACATGGCGGCGGGATGACGTGGATGACAGGTACCTACGATCCCGACTTACGACTCATTTATTGGGGCACGGGGAATCCCAACCCGGTCCATGCCGGTGAAGCCCGTAAAGGCGACAACCTTTGGACGTGTTCAATTGTAGCTTTGAACGTCGACACGGGCAAAATGGCCTGGGGCTATCAGGTATCGCCTCACGACACGCACGACTGGGACGCGGTGCAGACGCCCATTCTGTTCGACGCCGAATTTGACGGGCAGAGGCGCAAACTCTTGGCGCAGGCGAGCCGTAATGGGTTCTTCTTTGTCCTCGATCGCACGAACGGCGAACACCTGTTAACTACTCCGTTCATCAACAGCAACTGGAGCATGGGTATCAACGCCAAAGGACAGCCGATTCCCGATCCGAAGAAAGAGCCCTCCCGGAATGGGACGCTTGTTTCTCCCAGTTCAAACGGGGCGTCGAATTGGTTCGCGCCGAGTTTCGATCCGACAACAGGTCTCTTCTACGTTGTGGCATCGCAGAGCTATAGTGTCTTCTATCTAACGGCGGAAGGAAAGGCCGAAGGCTTTGCGGGTAGGGATGATTTTCTGAACTATCCCGGAGCGGTCAAGGCCATCGATTACCAAACAGGTGATATTCGGTGGACGCACGAGATCGGCGGAATGGGTCCTGGTCTGCTCACGACAGCGGGAAACGTGCTCTTCACGGGCGACAATTCCGGACACGTGCTCGCCCTGGACGCAGCGAAAGGCACAACGCTGTGGCACACCACGGTGGGAGCCAACCAGGCCAATGGAGCGATCACATACGAACTCGACGGCAAACAATACGTTGTGGTGGGAGCAGGTGACATGCTCGTTGCATTCGCTTTGGCTAAGGCTCCCTAGCCAGCCCCTCAGGCAAGTGCGATTTGTTCTCTTTCCTTGGCGCATAATCGACGACCGCCAAGGAGGCTGGCGGTGCGATACCGTTGAACTCTCCGCATCCTGCATTACGCAAGCAGATCGTGTCCGGTTCGTTGGCTACTCGTCTATTAATTAGTCCACTTTCTGTAAACAGCTCGTTCCAAAAGCGAAGCTGAAGGTTTCGTCGATTCCGCAATTTGCTGAATCCTGCACCATCGTTACTGATCTATATGGCTATGGCGAATACGATTAAAGTGGCACTAATCACCGGCGCTAACAAGGGGCTTGGATTTGAGATGGCCAGACAACTGTCACAACAGAAAGTGACTGTAGTTTTGGCGGCTCGCGATCAGGCCAAGGGCGAGGAGGCGGCTGAGAAGCTAAGACAACAAGGGCTGGACGTTCGATTTGTTAAGTTAGACGTCACAAACAAAGAAGACTATCCGGAGGTCGTAGCGTACTTAGAAAAAAACTTCGGCAAATTGGACATTCTGATCAACAATGCTGGCATTTCTGCCGACGGTCTTGCAGCCACAAGCGTGAGTGCCACGACGGAACAATCTCTCCGAGAGACGTTTGAAACCAATTTTTTTGCTCCTATTGCGCTGACGCAAGCACTGCTCCCGCTCCTCAAGAAAAGTGAGGCCGGAAGAATCGTTAACATGTCGAGCATTCTGGGGTCGCAAACACTGCATGCCGATCCGAGTAGCCCCATATATGACTTCAAGGCACTCTCTTACGATGCTTCCAAAGCCGCTTTGAATTCATTCACGATCCATCTCGCGCACGAGTTGAAAGGCACAAAGATTAAAGTCAACTCCGCGCATCCAGGATGGGTGAAAACCGATATGGGAACAGATGCAGCACCCATGGAGATTCCCGAAGGCGCAAAAACCGGAGTGGCCCTCGCGCTGCTCAATGAAGGCGGACCAAGCGGCGGCTTCTTCCACTTAGATCAAGTGCTGCCCTGGTAAGACATTATCTGGCAGACGTTGTATTTAGTTGATACTTCCGCGAAAATTCTGGCCACGTACACGGCACGCCGGTTTTCGATGCTGAAAACTGGCCAGCCTTGATGACGCCTGAATCGTCGCAAGCCGGACTGATAGCGTCGAATCAGGTTACAACTATAAATCTCCACGTAGTGCGCTGTTCAGCCACAATCTGAAGAGAATCGGTCTGTCCAGAACGGCGGCTAGCGAGACATCGAACCGCTATTTGTCGTCATCCGAAGTAAGGACCTGTCAAAGCGATTGACGGAGACGCTGTTCGACTGGTCCGCGATAGGTGCGGCTCAGCCGTACCCGTTTACCACTTTTGAGAACGACCTCGAACTCTCCGTGAGAAATGGGCTCCAGATGCGCGACGCGTGCGAGATTCACAATCGCCGAGCGATGGATTCGTATGAAGTGGCGTGGGTCCAGTTTTGCTTCGAGGTCGGTGAGGGATGAACGGTACAGCAGTTCTTTTCCGCCCGTATGCAATACGACATACATTCCAGCCGCCTCGATGCACTCCACCTCCGTCACCTCCAGAAATCGCGTTGTGCCCCCTCCCTTGATGACGAGCCGTTCGAATGGCGGCCCGTTGACAACCGCAGGAGTCAACATCTGCTTCACTCTTACCGCGAATTCCCGAAGCCCCCGGTCATCTAGCCGAGTACGCGCCCTGCTCATGGCCGACCGGAACCGCTGGTCGCTATAGGGCTTTAGCAGATAGTCCAGCGCGTTCGCTTCAAAAGCGTGAATGGCATGTTGATCGTAGGCCGTCACAAAAATCGTGAGTGGCATTGCCGGAATTCCGATCGTGTCGATCACGCCGAGGCCATCCAGTTCCGGCATCTTTACATCGAGGAAGACAAGATCAGGTTGGAAGGAGTGAATCAGATCGACCGTCATTTGTCCGTCGGCGGCTTCCCAGACGGAGGCGATGCCGGGCTCCTGGCGCAACAGATCGAGCAATCGCCGCCGAGCGGGCCTCTCGTCATCCGCAACCAAAACGCCCATCGCTCGTTCAGGCATGTCTCGGTTCCGGCCTCCAGGATGCTCCTTCCCCAGGGTGAATCGGAAGCCGTAGTTCCACCTCCGTTCCGCCTCCATCGCGTCTCCGTACATCGAAGACACTACCTTGCCCCGGATAAAGAGCGGCAAGACGCTGCTCGGTAATTGAGAGACCAAGTCCGAGCGACTTACCGGGACTCCAATCGGCGGGCAAACCGACGCCGTCATCTTCGACTGTGATCCGAATATGCTGCTCGTCGGAGCGCCTGGCCGCCACACGAACCAGTCCGCCCTTCGCCCTCTGCGACAAGCCGTGGCGAATCGAATTCTCCACAAGCGGCTGGATCGTCATCGAAGGCACGAGAATGTGGCGAACGTCTTCGTCGATGACCTGTTCGAAACGAAACCGATCGCCAAAGCGAATTCTTTGAATAGCCAAATAGTGGTCCAGAAACGAAAGCTCCTCGAACAGGGGAACCAGTTGACGATCATTTGTGTCCAGGGTCAGGCGAAGGAGGTTTCCGAGATGCTCGATCATGGCGCGAGCGCTGACTGGATCGGCTCCGATCTCTGAGGAGATCGCGTTCAGGGCATTAAAAACGAAATGTGGATCAAGTTGCAATCGCAAGGATCGGAGCTGGGCTTGTGTGGACAATCGTTCCACCCGCTCCCGCTGTAACTCGCTCCTCCGGAACCTTTCCTGATATTGCTTTGCGAGCCACGCCCCCAGGATCATCCAGTAGACGATCCACACCCATAGAAACAGGCCACTGTTGACCGATTGCAACAGCACGCCGGAATCAATAACTGCCTGGATGGGCCCAAGTCCGAGCAAGGCGTTGAGTCCTGCCTGGACGTATAGGTACAGCGACGTCAGGACCAAGCTTCCAGGGATGTGAGACAACAACCGTCTTCCGACCAGCCGATCGGTGAACGGTAAACGCCGGTCGAACTGCACAATCAGGAGCGCGATCAGCCCCCAAGACCACCACTGGACGAACGAGAGCAGGAGAGGATAGCCCCAACGATCACTGGTTCGGATGCCTGGAATCGAAAAAACCAGCCCGATCGCGCTCCAGCCAAGAAAGCCGAAGACGATGGGTCGAACTCGTGCACCGACGTTATCTAAGCCCACGCTGTCCCGTCCCTCCATGATCCACCCTTCTGCGCCACGCATGCAAAGCGCACCAAGGATTTAGTCCTTCGTGAAGAGACCCGCCTTCAAATCGGACCCAGCAGATCCTTTGCGAATGTGCAGGTAGTCACGTTGGCTGCGATCCATCACAAGCTCCACTTTGCCCGCGAGTCGCATCTGTTCCAAAGTGAGGAAACTCGAATCCGACAGTGTCATCGGACCGGCAGCTCCACCTCCGTAACCAGCCATATTGGTGTTGTCCGCAAAGACCGACGCAACTGCTTTGTAGTGGCGTTTCGCTCCTTGGTCCCGCATCCAGGCGATTCGACTGTTGGCAATGACGTTGTTTCGAAAATCGAAATCGTCGCCGTCCGTCTGTGTGGTCCATATGCCACTCGTACTGGCCCCGTAAACCAGGCAATTGCGCATGGCGTTCCGATGGCTTGTTCCGCCCTCCGCATCCCAGAAAACCACAGCATTCCGGACGTTGTAAAAGACGTCGTGTTCCAGTACCACGCCATGCCCCTTCGCGATCACGCCGACATGCAGCGGCATCGCCTGTTCGTCTCCCATGAACAGGCACTGCTTCACCACCAGATCATCAAGATTCTTGCCATCACGCCAGATCGGATAGCTGCGTCGCATCTGCGTCGGACTTTCGTAATAGAAGTCCAAGCCCCCGACGAATCGTAAACCCTGAATCGTGGCGTGACTGACCTCAATCTGGATGCCTTTGCCATACTCGCCTCCTTCATCCGCCACCAGCGGAACAGCGGTCACGATTGTTGGCATCTGCTGCGGATGCCACGTCGGGTCGTCCGGCACGGCTTCGGCTCGAATGACCAGCCGATCCGTTGCCGTATAAGCCTTGCTGTTTTTGAACAGCGCCGTTTGGGACAAGACATACAGGCCGGGAGCCACAATCACTTCTGACGACTTGCTCATGGTGTCGCCGTTGATCCGCCGGGCGGCTTCGGTGAGGGACTTCAAGGGGCGTTCCCTCGTCCCAGGGTTCGTGTCCACGCCAGAAGCGGCGTTGACGAAGAGTTGCTGTGCAGTCAATGGACCGATAGCACTTGCCAGTAACACGCACACAATAGCTGCTTTCACAAGTCTCGCCGTCATGGGCAAGCTCATGAGTGTCGATCTGAAATCGAGATGCTTCATAGTGGCACTGTAGCCATCCGGGTAGTAGCGCTCCAGGAATTTGTTCTGAAGCGGCTTGGCAGCGATCCGATGCGGTATGTCGAGCCGTGATCGGTCGTCCCTAGCGGCGGTGTATAGCTCTACCCTTGCCGACTACACGCAGGTTATCGGGATCAAACGAGTTCTGTCCGGATAGCTCACCATGCTGGAAGTGATCCGGACACAACCGGCCAAAAGGTGCGACTTTCGTGCCAGCTTTCCGGGGAAAGTGCTTCGGTCGCATGGTACCCTGAAACTTGCCGTTCATTCACATGCTGGCAACCCTCCGCTCGATCTACGCTCCGATCTGAGCTGTATTTCTGTTTAGATCTTCTTCGTTCTGAACTAAACCTGTTTGCATCGCACGCTCCTGGCACTGCGTGGCCGTAGCCATGTACGCCTGAGAGCGCCAGGAGTTTCCATTTTTGTCCGTACAGTCAACTATCTCTCTATCTGAAGCTAAAGCTAATATTCTTTCCGGCCTAACCGTTGCGTTGGCCCTTGTTCCTGAAGCCATCGCTTTCGCATTGGTGGCTCACGTGAATCCGCTAGTCGGCCTTTATGCGGCGTTCATTATGTGCCTGATCACATCCGCATTCGGAGGGAGGCCCGGAATGATCTCGGGCGCCACTGGATCTACGGCGGTCGTGATGGTAGCTCTTGTCATTCAACACGGCGTGGAATACCTGTTCGCCGCTGTCGTGCTCGCGGGATTGTGGCAAATTCTTTTCGGTGCAGTGCGCCTCGGAAAGTTTATTCGCATGGTGCCGCACCCCGTAATGCTTGGATTTGTTAACGGACTCGCCATTGTGATTTTTCTGGCTCAGTTCGGCCATTTCAAAGTGAAGGATGCATCGGGTGCAGAACATTGGATGGCTCCGGTGCAGCTATACACGATGTTCGGGCTGATCGTGCTCACGATGGTTGTGATTTACGTGCTGCCGAAGTTCTCCAAGGCTCTCCCGTCGTCCCTCGCGGCCATTCTGGTGACAACAGCGGTGGTTTTGGTCTGCGGCATTCATACGAAGTCTGTCGGCGATATGGCGTCGATCCACGGAGGTCTGCCGTTGTTCCACGTTCCTGCGGTTCCATTCGATCTTGCGACCCTCGCGGTCGTGCTGCCCTACTCCTTTGTCCTGGCCGGCGTCGGCCTCATCGAGACTCTGCTGACGCTGAACCTGGTGGACGATATGACGGACAGCCGGGGGCGACCGAATCGCGAGTGTCTGGCACAGGGTGCGGGCAATGTGATCTCAGGCTGCTTCGGAGCAATGGGCGGTTGCGCAATGATCGGCCAGACCATGATTAATGTCAATTCTGGAGCCAGACGCCGGCTGGCCGGGATCACGGCCGGACTTTGCCTCCTGAGTTTTGTCCTGTTTGCGTCCCCGCTGATTGAACGCGTACCGATTGCTGCGCTGGTGGGAGTGATGTTTGTAGTGGCAGAGAAGACGTTTGAATGGGGTAGTCTGCGGACCTTTGGCAAGGTGCCAGCACATGACGTCTTTGTCATTGTTGCCGTCACACTGATCACGGTATTTACGAACCTTGCGACGGCGGTTCTCGTCGGCGTGCTGATTGCTGCCCTAGTCTTTGCCTGGGAACACGCAAAACAAATTTCCGTGCGTACCTACACCGAGCAGGACATCGGTGGCTCTGACAAAACGAAAGTTTATGAGCTTTCCGGGACACTCTTCTTTGCTTCTTCCAGCCATTTCCAGGACCTGTTTACTCCCAAGGATGACCCGGACGATGTGGTGGTTGAGTTTCGACACGCGCGCGTCATGGACCACTCGGCACTGACGGCGATGGACTCGTTAGCAGAGCGGTACGAAAGCTTGGGCAAGACGCTTCATTTGCGCCACCTGAGCCTGGACTGCTATGAGTTACTGGACAGGGCGAAGTCACTGGTGGAGGTCAACATACTGGAAGACCCGCGCTATCACGTTGCAGACGACAAGATTAGTTGAGATAGCCACCGTGGCGAGTGCTGTGAGTCCCAAAAATGAAGTTCAACAGATATCCTGACTTGCCTATAGTTCTGAACCGTCGTGGAATTTAATACGAATGTGTTGTGCTGCTCGCCGGGACAGTAGGCGTGGTGATGAGCGTACCGGGGCAGACGATGGGTGTCAGCGTCTATACGGAGTTTCTGATCCACAGCTCTGGTATCAGCAGAACGTTCCTGAGCATTGCTTAGATGCTCGGAACGCTCGCCTCTGCCTTTCTGTTGCCCGTTGTGGGTCGTTTTCTGGACAGAGTCGGTTCGCGGGCGGTAGCCGTGATTGCATCTCTCGGACTCGCGCTGTCTCTCATTTTCCTCGCGCATAGCGGAGCAATCACAAATGGCCTTGCATCTGTTGCGCTCTGGAATCATCGTTGGAGCGCGCTGCTGGTGATGGCCGTCAGCTTTCTGGGAATCCGGCACTTCGGTCAAGGTCAGCTCACGATAGCCTCGACGATGATGGCTCGCTGGTTCGAGAGGCGCCGCGGATTGATGTTGGGCATCAGCGGATTCTTCGTCGCGTTCGCCGTCGGTTTGGCGCCGCTGGTGCTTACCTCACTGATTGCGAGATTCGACTGGCAACATTCGTTATGGATTCTGGCCGGAAGCTCGTGCGCGATGGCGGCGTTCGCATGGCTCACATTCCGCCAGTCGCCGGAGCAGTTCGGCATCGTGATCGATGGGGAAGAAAGGCAAGAGAGCGATGCGACCGCGCCCGCACAGGATACAGTGGACTACACGGCTGCTGGAGCCAAGCGTACCTTTAGGTTTTGGGCCTTCAATATTGGCATGGTCACGCAAGCATTGCTCTACACGGCGATCACGTTTCACATGGAGCGGATCGCGCAACTCCATCACATGACCAATGGAACGACGTTCAGCGGATTCCTTCCGGTAGCGATTATATCGACATGCTCCGAACTTCTGAGCGGATTTCTGAGCGAAAGGTCTCTTTGAAGTATCTGCTTGCGACTATGCAGGCCGGAATCTGCTGTAAGCTGGTGGGCTTACATTCCTATGGAACAGATGCTGGATTTGCATTTACCGCTTTGGGGTTCGGTATTGCGAACGGGTTGTTCTCACTTCTTGCCAGTACAGCGTGGCTTAAGCTATTCGGGAGAACCAATTTGGGTGCGATTGCAGGTTTCAATATGGCCTGGATTGTGGCCGGGAGTACCATCGGCCCGTTTCTGTTCAGTGCCGGTGAATCCGTTAAGGGAAGCTACGGGCGCGTAATATATGGGAGTCTTCTGATCCCCGGCGTTGTTTTGGCTGCCGCGTTCTTCGCAGAACAACCCGCGGGAAGGATTGTACCTGTTGTAGAGCAGGAAGAGCTTCTCACGACGCGGTAGAAGAGCATGAATACTGACGCCGGTCACGGGTCGGGTTCGCCGGACAACCTCGGCGCTTTTTCTACGAATATCGCTGGCAAGTGCCACATGACATTGCCGATTAATTTATTGCGGACGACAGGCCGTGAGTGGATATTTGTCCGAGGGGCGCTTCCGATGCGTACCCGCCGCGGGTTACGGACTCTGTAGCAAAGTTTCCGGATAGCGGCAGGATGACGGGCAAACCTCTATTGCGGCTGTTCCAATGTCAAGATAAAGCTTCACCGTTCGACTCGGGGTTGACGTCAAGGGCGCCGTAGGCGTTCATCGGATGCCCTTGACGTCTTTCTCGGCCGTAAGAATGGAATGAGAAGACCAGACCTGGGCTTTGCCGATCTTAGAATTGCTGGCCGTTAAATGCTAGTTCGTACGAAAAGATCAAGTGAGATGGAATCGCTGATTCCACCAGCCATCTATACGGTCTTGGTGACCATGATTCGCCCATTCAAACTCCCAAGAGAAGGGAGGCAAGCCGCTCAATCAGGAATAGGTGTGTCAGTCAGACCACCAGGTTTGCCCCCGAGCTACGTTGCATACGAACCAGTTGCACGTAGTCAACTTGGCTACGTAACATCCAGTACAATCTCACTGCCGGCTTCCGAGCGATCGCCACTTTTGCGATCGGTGTCTCACTTCGAAACTTTAGCCGTTGATAATGCCTGCGCAAGTCTGGTTCAACGCGAGTTGCTGTCTGCGCAGCCTCGACCAGCAGGGATCGCATCAAGGGATTTCCTTGTTTGCTGATTCGTCCAAACTTCTGGCGTCCACCGCTAGAGTGCTCAGTCGGATTCAGTCCTAAATAACTGACGAGATGCTTGCTGTTGGGGAAACGATGAACTGGTCCGACCGTCAGCGCAAAGGCTAGTGCGACAATGCGACCTACTCCGGGATGGGTCATTCCGCGATGAACGTCTTCGCGACCATGGTCAGCCTCCTCCACCGCACGATCGAGTTGCTCGATGGATTTGTCAAGATCATCCAACATCCGGAGTAACTCATCACGGCGGCGGCCAGCCCGCTGATCAAGCGCCAGGCTCTCCATCTCTTGCCGTCCCTTCGCATTCCACAGCTTGGCCTTCCGGCAAACTCCTTGGCCCATCGCTAGGGCATGAAGGTGATTCTTTACGGAAGTTCGCAGCTATACGAGTTTCTGACGATGCCAAAGGAGTTGCCGTAAATCGTTTTCGGCCCGGGTGGGAGCCCAGATCTCCGGGAACTGGTCGTTCATCAACAGATCAAGCAAGTGACTCGCATCACGCGAATCGGTCTTTGTCGCCGAACAACCATGACCCTGATCTTGGCAGCATCTCCGACAATCAACTCGTGCCCAAGTTCTGCGAGCATGCGCCCGAACCACTGCAGACTGCCCGTCGTCTCAACTGCGACACCCGCTGGTAGTGGCAGGGAACTGTAGAACGCTCGGGCTTCCCATTCTCATGTTCAAGCCGTGCTCCACCAGATCACCGGTATCCGTATCGACACAAGCAACCTGTTGATGACGAAAATGAAAGTCACAACCAACAAGAATCATGTCGAACACCTCCTGATTCTGATCGTGCCCCCTCTCCGGTCATTCACAGACGATGTTATCTAATCAGGAAACAAATCGCGTTCTGACAGAGGGGCCATTGTCCGGACAGTGTTCACATCGTGTGGACGCGTCCACACCTCGACAGCTTGCATGCTGGTTGACAACCAAACGAGACATGTTAGCCGCCCCCCGAGATCCTCTAACGCTTTCAATTCGGCTTCCTCGACTAACGATCGACCGTCCACAGCGCACCGCGCCTTGCGGAAGTTCGGGCAGGCGGTCGAGGGAGTCGAAGGCATTCTGCGGACGCTGGCGCGCTTCCCATAGCAGCAACCAAAATGTGCCATGCCGGCCATCACCACGAGCTAAACAGTAGCGCTCGTTGCCAGTCGCCAGCGGAACATTAAGGTCGGCATGAGCTCTCGGACACGACGACCGTCTTTAATGATCGAGTTGACATTGCAGACACATGCCCACCAGCACAGTGCCATCAGGGTTGTTGTGACCGTTCCATCCGTTCTGCCCGGCTTCTTCCGGCGGAACGGATGCGGTTGTCAGCTTCGAGTTCAGCGTCGCGGCTGATGACAGATCACGCAGCTCTGTAGTTCCATACATCCATGCTCCTCGCATTGCTTATTGCAATTTTCTGCCGTTTATAGGGCATAGCGGCAATGACGAAACCAGCCCCTGGCGTCCTGGGCAGTAATGGTGCGTAAACCATCGCCGACCGCTTGCTCCAGGACCGGCCCGAGCCGTGCTTTTGCTGATCGGAGA
>DATIMM010000200.1:0-81364 GCA_035475295.1 Bryobacteraceae bacterium | reverse complement strand
CTACTTCAACGTCCTAAACCGAGTCATCTTTGGGAGTCCGGTCGCGTTGCTGACCGATCCAGACTTTGGAAAGGTCATCAATAATCAGGCCAACACCCAACGACAGGGACAAGCGCAATTACGCTTTACCTTCTAAAAGAGTTGTACTTCGTCGTCCCTACGCTGGCAGCCCACTCGAAACGGGTTGCCAGCCCTTTTTATTTCTGGTGCCCTCGCGCTGCTCTTCCGTGTTGCCACTCGGGGCGGTCTTGCTTACGCTGGTAACAGATCAGGCATGATATCCGCTGCCATTTTTACGCTGGGCGCTTTGTTGGCGCTTGGTGTCTCCGCTCAGCAACCGGGACAAATAGCGCCCACAGATTCAGCCCTTGACCGAGCTCGTGAACTCCTCCGATCCGGCAAACTCGACGACGCCGAAAAGGCCGTGCGACAGTACATCGCAAGTCAACCCGACTCGCCCGACGGCCACTATCTGCTCGGCAAGCTCCTGTTTCTGGAGAAAAAGGCCGCTGAATCGCTTGGTGAATTCACTGCGGGCGCAAAATACCGTACGCCGACCGTCGAAGACCTCAAGGTCGTCGCCTCCGACTATGTTGTTTTAGGGGATTACACCGATGCCGACAAGTGGTTCACCAAGGCCGTGGAATGGGCTCCTAACGACCTTCAGGGCTGGTACTACCTAGGCCGAACGAAATACAACGAAAACCGCTTCGAAGAGGCAATCAGCGCCTTCAAGCGATGTCTTGAATTGAACCCGAGGAATGTGAAAGCGGAAGACAATTTAGGGCTCAGCTACGCCGGGTTGGGCCGCAACGAGGAAGCCGCGGCCGCTTACCGCAACGCTGTCGAGTGGCAAAGGAATGCCCCATCAAAGGACGTTGGTCCTTATCTCGATCTGGGCTCCTTGCTGGTAGATACGAACAAGGCCGAGGAGGCGATTCCATATCTGCAGCAGGCACTGGAACTCAACGCAAACGATCCGAAGATACACAACCAACTGGGCAAAGCTTACCTGCACGCCAATCAGCTCACCAAGGCGCAGGCGGAACTGGAGCAAGCCGTGGCCCTCGCGCCCTACAGCGCACCGGAGCACTTTATGCTTGGGCAGATTTATCACAGAGAAGGGCAGGAAGATAAGGCAAAAAAGGAACTAGCCCGCTTCACTCAACTGAACGGTACCCATTCCACAGACGTGAACGGCGTTCATTAAAGCCGCTTCGTCGCACCTTACCATATAGGTTTAATGCTTTGTCGCACTCTTGTCTGTGCCCTCGTCCTGTGTGCAATCCCGATCGGAGCGGCTGTCGATACGCCCGGCAACTTCGTCGACGCTACACAGGCCTCCGGCATCCATTTTGAAGGGGTCGCTGCGCATACGTCGAAAAAATATCTGATCGAAACCATGGG
Source organism: Bryobacteraceae bacterium (assembly GCA_035475295.1). Lineage (GTDB taxonomy): Bacteria > Acidobacteriota > Terriglobia > Bryobacterales > Bryobacteraceae > Bog-105. Next base: position 79,957 of record DATIMM010000200.1, on the reverse strand, counting down.
CAGCGGAGTCGCCCTTTTTGATTACGATAACGACGGCCGCCTCGACGTGTTCTTCGTCAACGGCGCACAGGTGAGCGATCCTACACCCAAAGGGACGGTTCCCCAAAAGACGGGCGCGCGGGACTGGAACCGCTTGTATCATCAAAAGCCCGATGGAACATTTGAAGACGTCACCGAAAAAGCCGGGCTTCAGGGCGTTGGCTATGGCATGGGTGCGGCTGTGGGCGACTACGACAACGACGGCTACGAAGATCTGTATGTCACGGCTTACGGCGGTAACAAGCTGTATCACAACAACGGCAACGGAACATTCACAGACGTCACGGATAGCTCGGGTACTGCGGGAAGCGGATGGTCCACTAGCGCGGCCTGGGTCGATCTCGATAACGACGGCCTGCTCGATTTGGTCGTGTTGCGCTACATGCAGTGGGACTTCGATGACATCTGGTGCGGCGAGCATCTGCCTGACGCCCGTGCCTACTGCCATCCTGATACGTTTAAGCCGATCCTGCCGCTCGCGTATCACAACGACGGCAGGGGACACTTCACCGAAGTGGCGGAGAAGATCGGGCTGTCTTCGCCCGGCAAGGGACTGGGCATCTCTATCGCCGATTACGATCGCGATGGCCACGTCGATCTGTTTATTGCGAATGACTCCATGCCGGAATTTTTGTACCACAACAAGGGCAACGGCACGTTTGAGGAAAGCGGCCTCATGTCGCAGGTGGCGGTCGACGAAGATGGAAAAACATTCGCCGGCATGGGTACCGACTTCGCCGATTACAATAACGACGGTTTGGCCGATTTGGTCGTTGACGACCTGGCCAATCAGAAATATGCCCTCTATAAGAACACGGGAGACGGCAGCTTTGCCTATTCCACCGAGAGCAGCGGTATCGGACGTATGACCATGTTGCATTCAGGCTGGGGCCTGCGCTTCATCGACTACGACAATGACGGCTGGAAGGACCTGCTGATTGCGCAGGGGCATGATCTCGACACTATCGAACGCACCTCACCCCAACTTCACTATCGTGAGCCGATGCTCCTTGCCCGCAACACCGGAAAGGGGTTCGTGGATGTCTCCTCGGCATCGGGAAAGATCTTTCACGAGGCGTGGGTCGGTCGCGGCCTGGCCACCGGAGATATCGACAACGACGGACGCGAGGATGCCGTGGTCACTACCAACGGTGGGCCCGCTTATGTGCTGCATAACGAAACAAAGCCGAGTGGCCACTGGCTGACCCTTGCCCTCGTCGGCCATAAAAGCAATCGCGATGCGATCGGCGCGGTCGTGAAGGTCGTAACGGCAAAGATGACCGAGTATGGAACCGTCACCACCGCCAGCAGCTATCTATCGTCCAGTGACAAGCGCCTGCACTTCGGCCTCGCTGGTGAAACCGTCGCCCAGAGTGTTGAAATTCGCTGGCCGAGCGGCACCGTCCAGACCTTGAAGAATGTGCAAGGGGACCAAATCCTGAAAGTGGATGAGTCGACGGCTCATTGATAATGCGAACTCTGATTCTTCTTTCGTTTCTGGTGCAGACTCTTGCTGCCCAGCAACAGCAACCTGCCGCCTCTGCCGCCAAAAAGGAAACCGTTGTCGTCACAGGCACGTGGGAACCCGTGCCTCTGGAAGAAGCCGACCGTTCCGTCAACGCTTATCCGCTCAACGGAAGGGTGCTTCTCTTCGGTAATCTGGGCGATGCCTTCGATCTCGATTCGTCGGTACAAGTGCAAAGCCGCGCTCCGGGAGGCGTGCAAGGCGACATTTCTATCCGTGGTGGCTCGTTTGAACAAACGCTCGTACTCCTCAACGGCATTCGGCTGACCGACGCACAATCGGCCCACCACACCTTTGATATCCCGGTGCCGCTCGACGCGATCGATCAGGTGGAAATTCTGCGTGGCTCCGGCTCCACTTTGTACGGCTCCGATGCGGTGGGCGGTGTCATCAACATTCTCACGCGGCCCGCAACGAATCCGAAAGACAATCTCGAGATGCGCCTGCGCGCTGGTTACGGCAGTTTCGGGACAAATGAAGAAAGCGGGTTCCTTTCTTTCAATGCGGGCCCCCTTTCTCAGCGCTTCTCTTTTGAGCGCGAGCTCTCGACAGGTTTTCGCGACGACCGCGAGTACCGCAACCTGGCCTATGCGTCAAACTCCTGGCTGCACAGCCGGCTGGGCCTCACGCGTATTTTTTTGTCGAACATGGACCGTCCCTTCGGAGCGGACCAGTTCTATGGCCCGTATAACTCCTGGGAGCGCACGAAGACCTGGCTGGCCACGATCTCGCAGGATATCGGTCCCAATACCCTCTTCTCGCTCGGTTATCGCCGTCATACGGATCTTTTCGAGCTGCTGCGCGACGACCCGTCCTACTACACCAACCGTCACGAAGACCATACCTGGGACGTAGCGCTGCGGCGTCATGACGCAGTAGGCCAGCTCGTAAATCTTTTCTACGGCGGCGAGTATCTGGCCGATCACGTGGGGAGCAACAACCTCGGTGTTCACTCTCGAAAGCAGGGCGCCGTCTATGGCGATGTGGATGTGCGTGCGCTCCGCCGCTTCTCGTTCAACGCAGGAGCTCGCGAGGAGTTATACGGTCACCGGCAAACCATCTTCGTTCCCACCGCCAGCGCCGGTTACTGGCTATCGTCGAAGATCAAGGTGCGGGGCTCGGTCAGCCGGTCCTTTCGTCTTCCGAACTACACAGACCTCTATTACCACGATCCGGCCAACGTCGGCGATCCCAACCTGAAGCCGGAGCGCGCACTGACCTATGAGGGCGGAGTCGACTGGCATCCTGCATCCCGTTGGACCGCCTCCGGCACTGTCTTTTCCCGTCACGAAAGCGACGATATCGATTACGTTCGCTCGAATCTTCGAGCTATTTGGAGGGCAACGAACTTCGACCGGCTGACGTTCACAGGAATCGAGGCCTCACTGCGGTGGAAGCCCACCGACTCGCAATTCGTTGATGTTCAATTTACTGGCTTGCATGGCGCACGCCTCGCACTGGGCGATCTGCAATCAAAGTATGTCTTCAACTATCCGGTTCAGCAAGCCGTTGTTGGCTGGCAACGCGTTTCGGCGCGCGGTTGGATGGCCCGATTACGTGCGGGCGTTACCAATCAATACGCCCGGACCCCCTACGTGCTCGTGGACGCTTATGGCGCCTGGACTCGCTCCTTTCTGCACCCGTACCTGCGGGTAACAAACCTGAGCAATGCCGACTATCAGCCTTTCTACGGAGTGCCCATGCCGGGCCGGGCCGTGTTGGCGGGTATCGAATGGTGCGTCATGTGTAAACATGAGTGAAAACCACTTTATGCGCCGTTTTGTAGTTGCTCTGATCCTTCTTTTCTCAACGTCTATGTTCGCCGGGGAGCCTAAGCCAGCCTGGGTACTCAAGAGCAACGAAAACGCCAAACTCTTGCTCGACGTTTACGCCCGTTACTCGCCCGAAGGCACCGGTTCTCTTGGCGTGCACGGGCTCGATGAGAAAATTTCAATCCCCTTTGCCGGCAAGCCGGAGCGTTATCGCCACGATCTCACCGAAGCTGTCAACACTCTTCAATCGCGCTTGGCTAGCGAACAGGATCTTCTGGTCAAACAGGATTTGGAGATTCTCATCGCCGCCGGCCAGCGCGAGATCCGCTCGTCAGAGATCAATGAGCGCCTTCTGCTCCCGTACCTTAACGTAGCGGGCAACGCTTTCTATGGGATTCACAGTTTGCTGGACGATCAGATAGCGCCTGAACGCCGCAAAGCGGCCGTCGTCCGTCTGAAGCGCTACGCCGGGGTCGAAGAAGGCTACACACCGACCACGGTTCTGGCCGAACAACGATTCCGCGAGAAAATGAATTCGCCCGGCTTGCTGGGTCCTTCGCGTGAACAGGTAGAGAAGAACCTAAGTGACGCGAATTCGCTCGTGACCGGTATTGGCTTGCTACTCGAAAAATACAAAATGCAGGGGTACGAGGACGCATATGCCAAATTCAAAAACGAGATGGCGGAGTACCAACAATTTGTCCGCACCGTAGTTCTATCCAAAGCCCGCACCGATTTCCGTCTGCCGCCCGCATTGTACAAGCAGAACCTGGAAGAAGTCGGCGTGGACTTCACACCGGACGAATTGAAACAGCGGGCCCATCAGTCATTCGTCGAAATACAGCGGGAGATGAAGCCGCTGGCGGCCAGAATCGCCCAGGAGCGCCACCTCCCCTCGTCCGATTACCGCGATGTCGTTAAGGACCTGAAGAAGGATCAATTGAACGCCACCGACATCATGCCGCTTTACCATCAACGGCTCGCCGATATCGAAAGCATCATACGCCGCGAGCACCTGGTAACGCTCCCGAACCGTCCGGCCATCATTCGTCTGGCGAGCGCCGCCGAAACTGCGCAGCAGCCTGCGCCGCACATGCTACCGCCTCCGCTTCTGAATAACCACGGCGAACAGGGCCAGTTCGTCTTGCCTGCTGGAACTTCGGGAGCCAACGGCAAAGCCTTGAAGTACGATGACTTCACCTTTGCCGCCGCGTCCTGGACCTTGACGGCCCATGAAGCCCGTCCCGGTCACGAGCTGCAATTCGCCACCATGGTGGAAGAAGGCGTTTCTGATGCGCGAGGTATCTTCGCGTTCAACAGCACCAATGTGGAAGGCTGGGGTCTCTACGCCGAATGGTTCATGTTGCCTTACATGCCCGATGACGGAAAGCTGATTTCCCTGCAGCTACGCCTGCTACGGGCTGCCCGGGCGTTCCTCGATCCGGAACTGCAGGAAGGTAAGATCACGCCAGAAGGAGCCATGCAGGTACTTCAAAACGACGTAGTGTTATCCGAAGCCTTCGCGACCGAGGAAGTGGACCGCTTCACGTTTCGCTCGCCCGGGCAGGCTGTCTCCTACTTCGATGGCTATCTGCGGCTCCGCGAGATCCGCGACGCCGCGCAAAAGGCGCTCGGCTCGAAATTCGACATGCGGAAGTTCCACGACTTCATTCTGTCGCAGGGTTTGTTGCCGCCGAATCTGCTGCGCAAAGCCGTTCTGTCTGACTTCGTCGGAAAGTCGTGAGCAGCATTTATGCTGGATCGCCGTGGTTATCGGTATGCCACGCCTGACTCTGAAAGGCGATGAAAATAGCCATCCAGCGGTTCTTCGAGGCCAAATTGATGAATACCGCACCATCCTGCCACACACCGTTGTCGGCACCGTGATTATCAGCGGGATTACCTTGATTCATGTGGATGTCATGGATCCCGGCTGACTGTCCCGCGTCCTCGTAAAAAGAGCCAAACGCATAAACGGTACCGTCTCCCTCGGCCACAGCCTGGTCCAGCAGGTCGACCACCGCGTTTTGGAGATCGCTATTCTGCGGGCCCTGCGAGACCGGAAGGAGGCTCATTGCTCTGCGGTCCACCATAAACGTGTTATTCACTCGCGAACGAACGTAATCCAGTGCGAGTCCGCCCGCCACGCTGTCGAGGGCAGTCCGGCCCGCCGGGAGACTCGCCAGTCCGCCGGGGTCTGGCGGCGTGAAGGAATGGTCGATCAGGTACAGCACCTCCGACCCGTCCTGGGATTCGATGTTGACGGCCGCCTGTAATTTCTGGCCGCCTGCGTTAAGCCCGATCAGGTAGTGAGGACTGTTGCCGTTCCGGTTGAACTGTATCTTGCCGCCCGTGGCTTTCCCTTTCACCACGCTGTAATTGCGGATGGGCATGATCTAAAAGAGTGTTTAGTACGTCTCGTGCGGAAGCCGCACGACCTTAAGCCAAAAGGTTTCCAGGCACTGTATTTTTCGCAGAAATTCATCCATTTGCGTCGGTTTTATCAAATAAGAGTTTGCATACAGTTTATACGCGCGCCTGATATCCTGCTCGGCATTGGAAGTCGTGAGGATAACCACCGGAATGTTCTGCAGCTCCGGGTCGTTTTTAAGATCCTGGAGCACTTCACGCCCGTCGCGTTTCGGCAGGGTCAGATCCAGCAGAATCAGGTCCGGGCGTGGCGCATTAGCGTACTTCCCCTGTCTCCGTAGGAAGCTTAGCGCTTCCTCCCCGTCGGACGCCACGGATAAGCGATGAGCGATGCGGCCCTGCCGAAAGGCCTCCCGGGTCAGCTGAATGTCGCCCAGATTGTCTTCGACCAGCAGAATTTCGAACAGTGGTGCGTGAGTCTCCATTATCCGTGTCAGTATTAGATACAGGTTGGAGACCAGAATCGGGTTGAGGTATCACATTTTTTTCAATTCCGCTCAAAATCGGCGGCGCGAAAGGGAAAGCGGACCCTTGCCGAGCTCGGATGATGTTCTAGTATCCGCTTATAAAGCCGGCTAACCCAATCCCAGTACCCGAGTATTGCCCGACGCCATGCAGGCGTTGAAAACCTGGAAGATTTTTCGGTATACCTCGGATCAAAGCCGATCCCGTTGTCGCTGACAGAGAACAGCCGCTCCGAGCCGACGTTCGTTGCCCGAATGCTGGTTGCGTAGCTTGGATTTCCGGTTAACAGGGATCCGCTGCCCCGTTTCGGCATCTCTTACCGTGGAGAACAAATCCTCCAGGTTCTCTAATGGATCGTCGCTTGGCGAATTCCGATTACGCCGGATTCTATATTCCTGTGGATCTTTCAGCGCAGAAAACCCGGCGAAGGGAGAATAAAAGCAGGGCCGATGATAAAAACAATGAGAATTCGCTACTTCTGCGGTGTTTGTATGATTCCACTGCTTTGGCTTTCGATCGCCAGAGCCGCGGAACCCTGGTCACACAAAACGCCCGACCATTGGAGTTTGGAAGATGTACAACACATTCTGACGGACTCGCCATGGGCGAAGCAGGGCAGCGCAAATTTCCCTCAGATACTGGAACACGACGAATCGCCTGGAAGCGCGCAGGCTGACCCCACCGCCGCGGGTGTGGGTAGCCGCGCTGGAATGCCGCTGCCGGGAGGACAGATTGGCCGCTGGGACGGGGGCGTTGGCCGTGATCCTGGCGGTCTGCCGACTCTGCCCGTCCTGGTCCGCTGGGACAGCGCCTTACCGGTTCGGGAGGCTCTGGTGCGTTCCGGTCAGGCGGACGAGTCGCTGGCTCGCTCGTCAAAGGACTACATTATTACGATTGTGGGATTGTGGCCCGGCGAGAAGCCGAAACCCGCGGAGCCCGCAGACGATGCTGCCTGGAGCGCTGATCCGTCCGACATCCCCACCGAACATGAGAAGCCCGGCCCTGCGGGACTGGGACGCATGCGTGAGGGACTAATGACCTCGGCAAAACTCTTACCCAAAGGGCAAAAACCGATCGCCCCGGAGGACGTAACCCTCAATGCGAAAACCGGTGCGATCCACCTCTTCTTTCCTCGAGTCAATCCCATAACATTGAGCGACAGCGAAGTGGTCCTGAGCATTCAATTCGGATCGATGCACGTTGTGGAGAAGTTCCGGTTAAAGGAGATGAAGAACAAGGGGAACCTGGAGCTATAAGCCATGCAGATCAGTTATTCGGCCGCCCGATTACTTGGACTACCGCAGCGCTAGCCACGCGTGCACGCCGAACTACTTGTGCTCCTTCCCGCACCTCATCATCTCCGGGTCATCGATTTTGACGTCATCGAGCTCAGCCAGAATTAAAGTGCTCCGATTGCGCGCGCGGCCAGTATCGCGATGGTGGCGAGCGATATAGAACTTTGCATCATCGTCAGCAGTTTTGCCCACTGAGTAAGCACGGGTGTATCGGATGGGGAAAATGCGGTGCTCGTATTGAACGCAAGAAATAAATAGTCGACGAAACCGGGCTTCCAAACATGGCCGCGCACTTTCAGGTCGTCTGGCAGCGTCATCTGCGGAAATAGGAATGCTCCTCGCGTATGCGTGTGGTGGATGTCGCGATTGTGAGGACCCCCTGCATCCAGGCGCCAGTACCAGGAAGCAAAGACGAGAATATTGCTGACCCAAATCAACGTGGCTCCTCGCAACATCGCCGAAGGCGGTTCACGTTTGCTGGGAATACCTGCGATCAGAAACAAAAGGGACCACACCACCGCGACCGTAATGATTGCTGAGATAACCACACCGAGATAAAAATTGAGCTTCACCCTTCCTAATCGCAACGAGATCATAGTAGGGATGAGCAGGACTATCGTCACCGCCAACAGCAACCAGTTGGGCCCGAGGCTCAGCCGCTCAGGAACGGCTAAATTAAGTGCGCCAACCGCAAGTACACCCGCCACAGCGGGCCAGCGGGGCTCGGTTCGCACCATCTTTTCAGAGGGAGACTGAATCGCCATGCCTCCCCAGAGTGTACGACGACCGCGAAGCTCTGTTCTCTGTCGGGCGAAGTTGGAAAATAGGGCAGGGGATGAAACTTAAGATCACTCAAGTCGGCGACCCGGTATTGCGGCAACAGGCGAAACCCCTGGATCGGCACGAAATTGACAGCCGCGAGATTCAGCAACTGATTGAATGGATGCGCGAAACCATGCATGATGCTCCCGGTGTCGGATTAGCGGCACCGCAGATCGGCCTGCCGCTGCAACTTGCGGTGATCGAGGACAAATCGGAGTATATGCGCGACGCTCTGCCTGAAACGTTGACAGAGCGCGAACGTGAGCCGGTGGCGTTTCACGTCATCCTCAATCCTCGAATTACATTGCAGGAAGGCGAAGCGGTTGAATTCTTCGAGGGTTGCTTGAGCTTGCAGGGATTCACGGCTCTAACCCCGAGGGCGAGGCGTGTGAAGGTGGATTGCTTGGATCACCGGGGAGAGCCGAAGGTAATCGAGGCCGCCGGGTGGTACGCCCGCATCCTGCAGCATGAGATCGATCACCTGCACGGAACGCTTTACGTGGACCGCATGTATCCTCGCACGCTTATGAGCCTGGATAACTACAATCGACATTGGAAAGAAACGAGTGTGGCAGCAGCGAAAAACATCCTGCAGGGCGGACACCAGCTTTCTTGACCCGTGCTTTGTCTTGATGGCACGGGCTTTCAAGCCGCGCTTACGCCCATCGAGCCGGGGGTTGTGCTTGGGCGGCTCTCTTGCGTTCTAGGATAGTACTGATTCTCCGGACCAGCGCCCACGCGTGAACTATTTCTAAGCTCGTGGCGCTTCGGCGACGGCCACCAGATGTTTTCCGCTCGCGAGCTTTTTCTTCTCGCAGCGGACCACTTGGCCGGTCTGAAACTCCCATTGTTCTTCCTCGGGCATTTGCTCGACGATCAGGTAATAACCACGTCCCAGGTCATGGCTCAGAACCGCCCGCATCATGTTCAGACCTTCTCCGAGCAGGTTGACATAAATAAGCGTCTGCTTGGGCGGAGGAGTGTTTGCGGCGGGAACAGGCGGCTGGGAAGATACTGGGACCGGTTGCCCCGTGGCAGTTTCCGGAGAATTGGGAACGGTAACCGGTTCAGGAGTTGGCTCCGGCCGAGCGGACGCGGTGGGTACAAACGGAGGAGGTGCAGCAACTATCGGGGCCCTGCCAAACTGACTGGCAGAATCCGGCACAGCGCGCCCGATCGGAACAGGCGTACGATTGCCTCCTCGTACGAGGTCGACAAAGAAGAATAACAGCGCCCCGCCTACCCAGACCACCGACAGCCAGCCCCCCGGCACCGCGACCTGCACGGTACCGGGCTGTGCCGCCCAGCGGGAAAGAAACCCGCACGAAACCAGCATTAAGCAAAATCCGCATACGGCTCCAAAGGCGATGCTCTGGGTGGCGGTCCGCTGGCTCTCATCGTAGGCGAACAATATCGCGAATAGTGTCAATCCCACAAGTGTCTGCAGCCACCCAAACGGCCCCAGCGTCACATGCAACGCCAGACCACCCGCAAGCACAACACTGAGGAGAGCTGCTGGACTTAATTGGTTATTGGACATAAAACTCCGGACTGCTAAATTCTACCGGACTCGGCTTCCGGTTTGTCGGGAGTTGAACACCCTCAGCAAAATACCCGTAACAATAGCCCCCCTCAGTAGTCTGCAAGAATATAAAATTCGGGAGCAAAAGGAGAGAAGGACATGGTTACCCTTGCAGATGCGCGCCGAGTCATTGCCGCGGCGGAAGAAAAAGCAAAGCAGATAAAGCAGCCAATGAACATCGCCGTGGCCGATGCCGGTGGAAATCTGGTTGCGCACGTGCGCATGGATGATGCGTGGCTCGGGAGCATCGATATTTCCATCAATAAGGCGTTCACGGCGCGTGCCTTCGATATCCAAACAAAGGATCTCGCCCAGTTTTCACAATCGGGGGGGCAATTTTTTGGTATTCACGCCTCGAATCACGGGAAGGTGATGATCTTCGCCGGTGGCATTCCATTGAAGCGTGACGGCAAGGTTGTGGGAGCGGTCGGTGTCAGCGGAGGCACGGGCGAGCAGGATCAAAGCGTTGCCGAAGCCGGCGCAGCCGCTTTCTAGTCCCGCTAATTATCTACCTCGGACAGACGGCCTTTTGCATGGCCGGATGGAGAAAATGGCCGGCGAGTAATTCTTTGTGCCCGTCGGCCTTTGTTCAGACTCGGGGTCGCTTTCGAAGATCAGCTTCGCTCTTATTGCCCCGGCCCAGACCCGCATCACATTTCCGCTGGCGCCTTAGGGGGGCTGGTCCTGCCTCCACCGAGTCCCAAATTGTTATAGCCCAGAGTGGTGCTCCGGACTCAAAGAGCGTGGTACCAGAAATCTCCCAGCCGCAAAACGCCGGGTGAACAACCTCTGTGGAGTGCGCCCGAGTTGAAACGCGTCTGAGGGACTCATCTGATTGTGCGGGAATGAAAGAAAGGCATCGTTGAGTAACGTAAATACTGCCTCTCTCCCCAGAGTTAGGGAGCAGCGTAATGAAAAAGCTGAAAAATACTAAAAATGAATTTCCGTTAACCGGTACCATTTACTCCCTTTTTTGGGAGTGGGTATCTAGTAAATCGACCTCTAATTCTCCTACACTAGCTTCCAGGCCCGCATGAGCTTTGTGCGGAATTTCCCAAGTTATTGACGAGGGTTCTAGCTTTGTTTAGGCGAAACTATATTTTATCTGTTCCGACTGCTCTTTTTTTGGCGCTCGCCAGGCTTGCGATGGCTCAGGCACCGCAACCTCCTAATCTTCCCGGTACCATCTCCACCGTAGCCACGCCAGGATACACGTTGTTTGTGCCCGGCGGTGTTGCAGTCGATCCGCAAAATAGTCTGTATATTTCTGATACAGCTCATAACCGGGTTTTGAAACTCAACCAGCAGACGCAAGCTGTTTCCGTAGTGAACCCAAGCTTGAGTTCTCCCCAGGAGATCGTACTGGATTCCAACGGCAATTTGTACGTTGCCGAATCCGGAAGTCAGGACGTCCGCAAGATCGCGGCGGACGGATCGATAAGCACGGTCGCGACTGGCTTGGTCAGTCCCACTGGCGTGGCGTTTGATAATGCGACCCAGAGCCTATATATCGCTGACAACGGCGACGCGGCACACGGCGTCAACGGCAGTATCAAAAAGGTAGACCAGAACGGCACGGTCTCCACGTTTAACGTACCGGGCGGAGTCCTTCACCCCTCGACCGTGGCCTTTGCGAACGGGATTCTTTATCTCGTTGACAATGGCGCGGGAGTGGTGGAAAAGATCAACGTCTCCACGCAGGCTGTCACCCCGATTGCTTCCGGGGTGACGAACCCTTGGGGAGTCGCCTTGGACGCAGCCGGGGATGTGTACTTTACGGAGTATGGCGTTAGTCCGAACATTGGTGGCCGGGTGAGCATGGTCAATGCATCTTCTGGCACGGTCACCGTGATTGCCGGAAATGGGTCATTTGGATACTCCGGCGACGGGGGACCAGGTCCTAACGCGTCCTTCAAGGACAGCGTCACCGGCGTCACGATTGGCCCTGACGGGAACCTTTACGTGGCCGACGGCTCCGATAATGTGATTCGCAAGGTTACTTTCCCGGCGTCGAATACCGGAGACCCCGGAAATCCTCCGGTGAACACGATTCCAGGCTGCACGGTAATCAGTTTTTCTGCGAGCCCCAATCCGATCTATACGGACGGTACGTACGGCATCACAACCGTTCTGGCCAACGTTACTTGTGCTTACGAGATTCATATCGGGTCTCCTAACGGAGCCCTGTTTGCCACCGGAATCGGATATAGTTCCACCTTGACGGGCAACTGGGTCACGGACGGGATGCAGTTTTATCTTCAGCAGAGTGGAAACACCACTTCGCAGGGTACGCTCGCCGCCCCGCTAACCGTTCATCTGAAGCCGGGATTCCCTGGTCTGGCCTGTGTGGCGACCGCTTTCAGTGCCAGCCCTAACCCGATTGTCACCAACGATCAATATGGCCAAACCACAATAACGGCCGTTACCAATTGCTCATTTGACATCCGTATCGGTGCGCCAAATGGTCAGGAGTTTAAGGAAGGGCGGGGGTATGCCTCCCTCCCGACAGGCAAGTGGGTGACCGATGGCATGACGATGTATCTGCAACCGCATGGAGACACCGATGCTGGTGATACGTTAGGGGTCTTGAAGTTAGTAGTGCAGCCGGCACCGGCGGGTTGCACCGTGAACGACTTCTCGTCCCCGGACAATCCGATCAAAACGAAATCGGTGCGGAACACCATTCACGTTCACGCCAACGCCACCTGTCCCTACGATGTCCGCATCCAAAGCCCTGATGGCGGCTCTCTATTGCCGGGCAAAACGCCAAATACTGGTCTGCTAGGAAGCGGTTCAGGGGAGACCACGATGACCACGGGCGAATGGGTGACCAATGGAATGACGTTCTTCCTTCAGCAGCAGGGCTCTATCTCCTCCGCTGGCACGTTGGCAACCTTTACGGTAAACACCAGGCTGCCTGACCAGGCTACGCCCAACTGCCCGATCACGACCTTCAATGCGAGCAACAATCCCCTCATCGCGGCGGGCGGCTCGGGACAGACCTCGATCAACGTGAACGCGGCCTGCTCTTGGGACGTCCGGGTCAACGACTCCGCTGGGGCGGTTCTCACCTCCGGTAGCGGAGCCGGTTCGGCCACGGCCACCAATGTGACGAATGGAACTCTGTTCTATTTGCAGCCGCACAACGATACCTCGTATGTCGATAACCTGGCTATCTTAAGTGCGACGGTTGCTCCCCAGACTCCAGCAGGCTGTACGGCACTCGTATTCACGGCCACGCCGGTTCAGTCCGACGATTCATTCGGCGTATCTACTATCAGCGCCGATGCTACCTGTCCGTACGACATCCGCATCGACAGCCCTGATGGAAATCTGTTCGGCACAGGTCAGGGCTTCACTTCAGCCCAAACCGGCAACTGGGTACTGTTCGGACAGAAGTTCTTCCTGCAGAAGCGGGGGGATACAACCTCGGCTGGTACGTTGGCCAGTCAATCCGCCATCGTCCTTCCGTAAGGACAAATTACGAAACGAACCCAGGTCGGAGGAGCGGGTTCGTTTCGTAAAATCAATGGCGAAGGCGCTGGAGCCGCTTGGCAGCGGCCTCCAGCGTCTCTTGTTTTTTGGCGAAGCAGAAGCGAACAAGCTGCGATCCATCGCCCGGACTACGAAAAAAGCTGGAGCCCGGAACCGCTGCAACTCCAATCTGCTCAACTAAGTGCCGGCAAAAGTCCACATCACTTTCAAACCCGAAGCCCGAAATATCACACATCACGTAATACGCACCCTTTGGCTGGAAGCACCGGAATCCGGTCCGCTCCAAAATCCCTACCAGTAGGTTCCGCTTCGTTTCGTAATTTCGCGCGAGGTCCGAATAATAGCTCAGCGGAAACTGCAGCGCTGCCACTCCCGCCTGTTGCAACGGAGCCGCCGCTCCCACCGTCAGGAAGTCATGAACCTTGCGAATCGACTCCGTCAGATCCGGCGGCGCTATCACCCAGCCCACCCGCCAACCTGTCACCGAGTACGTTTTGCTCAGGCTGTTCACCAAAACGCATCGCTCCCGCATCCCGGGCAGCGTCATGGGCGGGGTATGCCTCTGTCCGTCAAAAACGATATGCTCGTAAATCTCGTCCGTAATCAGCAAGCAGTCGTGTTGCTCGCAAAGCTGTCCGAGTAGAGTTAACTCTTCGCTGGAGAAGACCCGGCCGGTCGGATTGTTGGGCGTATTGAGGATCACGGCCCGAGTTCGTTCCGTAAAAACCGCCCGCAGTTCCTCGGGATCGAACGACCAATCGGGCGGCCGTTGCGATACGAACCGGCAAACGGCGCCGCTGAGCTGCGAATCCGGCCAGTAATTCTCATAAAAAGGTTCAAATACGATGACTTCATCGCCCGGATTGAGCAGAGCCAGGAGGCCCGCAATCATGCCCTCCGTCGAGCCGCAACAGACGGTAACCTCCCGTTCCGGGTCTAAAGATAGTCGGTAGAACTGCCGATAGTAGTCACAGATGGCATCGCGGAGAGGCTTAGCACCCCATGTTATGGAGTACTGATTAACGTCCTCCGCGATGGCCCGTTGCGCCGCGGATTTCAATTCTTCGGGCGCGGCGAAATCGGGAAAGCCCTGCGCCAAGTTCACCGCGCCATGCTTGAGGGCGAGCCGCGTCATCTCGCGAATTACAGATTCCTTGAAACCGGCGACCCGCGCACTTCCGAAGCGGCGGACCGAAGTGGTGCTCATGTACTAAATCATAATGAAACGGAGGAACCACACTGGCGTATCTTTCGTTTCGGGATGTCAGCTATCACGTCGACGGGCGGATCATTCTTGATCGGCTCTCATTCGACGTAGACCGTGGTGAGACGCTGGTCTTACTCGGGCGGAGCGGATCCGGAAAAACCACTGCCCTGCGGCTGATCAACCGTATGCTCATCCCCACGGCCGGCAGTATTCTGATCGACGGCGAAAACACGAACGACAAGGACTCGATCGAACTGCGCCGGAAGATCGGCTATGTCATACAGGAGTTCGGATTACTCCCGCACTGGACGGTGGAGCAAAACATAGCTCTGGTCCCGCGGCTGCTGGGCTGGCCGCCAGAGAAGCAGCGGGAGCGATCCAGAGAACTGCTTCAACAAGTAGGGCTCGACCCGGAAGCTCAGGCCCGGCGTCTGCCACGAGAGCTTTCTGGCGGCCAACGCCAGCGTGTGGCTGTCGCGCGAGCGCTGGCTGTCCGGCCCGCATTGCTGTTGTTCGATGAGCCGTTTGGAGCCCTCGATCCGGTAACCAGGCACGAGATGCAGGAGCAGTTCCGTGTGCTGCGCTCGGAATACGATGTCGCATCCGTTTTTGTGACTCACGATCTGTTGGAAGCGATGGCGATCGCCACTCGTATCGCTGTACTTGACAAAGGAAAAATGGAAGCAATCGTTTCCCCTGCTGAATTTTCCCGCGTAACCACTCCGACCGCGCGAGCCTTTCTGGATACATTACCCAACGGTTTCGGAGGGAAATAATGGCGCCGGTGCGACTGTTGTCGCTCGTTCCGGCCGGCTTGTGGGCTGTGCTCCTGGCGTATGGTCAAGCTCCTTTGCCCGACCGCCAAGAGCTAAAAGCACGAGCCATCGCGAACATGAAGAAGTCGGAGAAGGCGCTGGAAAACTACTCTTGCATTGTGCGCGAGCAAGTTGACGAGCTCAACGCGGACGGCACTGTGAAACATCACCAATCGAAGAGGCTGGAGCAGTTCTATGTGAATGGCATCGAGATCCATCACCTGCTGGCGAAAGATCGCCGGCCGCTTTCACCCCACGATGCGAAAAAGGAGCAGCAACGGGTTGATGGCGAGGTGAAAAGGTACAGCGATCCGGGTGAAGCACAAAAAGCCCGAGCCGATCAGGATGAGCAGGTGAATCGGTTTCTCGAGGCTCTGCGGTTCGAGAACGGGCGGCGCGAGATACGCGACGGTCGAAGTATCATTGCCTATGACCTAAGCGGCGATCCCGGATTTCACCCGAAGAACATCGAAGGGCGGTTCGCTCAGGCGTTGGTAGGCCGGATCTGGCTGGATGAGGAGACTGCTACGCCCGTGGAGATGCGAGTACGAACCGATCGGGACATAAAGATCGGCGGAGGGCTGTTGGCGAACGTTCACAAAGGCTTCCGATTTCAAATGCAGCAACAGCGGCAGCCCGATGGAGTGTGGATATTGAAGTCGCTGGACGGGAATGGCGATGCTCGGGCCGCGCTGTTCCTGCACCCTCGATTCCGGTTCAGGCAGGATCTTGACCAGTGCCACTTGTTTTCCGTGAACACCAGGGAAACGACTCGTCATCCGTAGACTGCTTATGGACCCAATCGTTCTAAAGAGCCTGTTGCGAGACGTAGGTGAGTTGACTGTAGAACATCTCGTGCTGGTGTTAATTTCATCCGCGTGTGCGATCGCAATCGGCGTAAGCGTGGGAATTGTCGCCACGCGCCATCCTGCGGTGCGCCGAATCTCGGTGACGGTCGCCAGCATTTTGCAAACGATTCCCAGCCTGGCGCTGTTCGGGTTTCTGTTGCCGATTCCCTTAATCGGTGGTATCGGTAACCGAACCGCCATCATTTGTCTGGTCCTCTATTCGTTACTGCCGATCCTTCGCAATACAATCGTCGGTATTGCGAGCGTGGACGCGCCGGTGCGCGAGGCGGCGATTGCGATGGGGATGACCGACGGCCAATTGCTGCGGTTAGTGGAACTCCCATTAGCCGCTCCTACGATTATTGCCGGAATTCGAATCGCGGTCGTCACTACCATTGGAACAGCCGTGATCGCGGCAGTGATCGGCGGGGGCGGTCTCGGCGTATTAGTCTTTCGCGGTTTGGCCTCAGTAGACACGCTGGAGATCCTGGCGGGTGCGGTGCCTGCTGCGCTTCTGGCCATTCTCGCGGATGCGGGCATAAGCTTTTGGGAGCGGAGACTAACTCGAAGATGAAATATTTATTCGCTGTAGCGGCGGGCCTCCTTTGCCTTGGATCGTGCTCACGACGGGACGCCATTGTGGTCGGATCCAAAAATTTCACCGAGCAGGTAATTCTCGGTGAGATAGCCGCGCAGCAGATTGAGCGGAAATGCCACCTCGTGGTCGAGCGGCGTCTTGACCTGGGGGGGACATTGCTGGCGCATGAGGCTCTGAACAAGGGGCAGATCGACCTCTACCCCGAGTACACGGGAACGGCTCTCAGTTCGGTGCTCAAACGGCCAATTCCGGCCGACTCCGCGACCGTTTACATGCAAGTCAAGGACGACTATCGCGACCGCTTCCATCTGATTTGGTTGCCGCCACTGGGCTTCAACGACACATTCGCGATGGTGGTCCGCAAACAGGATGGCCAGCGGCTGGCTCAGCAAAACCTATCGTCCGCAGAGGGGCGGCCGTGGCGGTTGGGCGTGGGATACGAATTCCTGACGAGGCCGGACGGCTTGGCGCGTCTGAATAAAATCTATGGACTGCGGTGGCAAGGTACCCCGCAGACGATGGATCTGGGTTTGCTGTACCGGGCATTGCAGCAAAAGAAGATCGACATGGCGGCGGCCAACTCTACAGATGGCGTCCTGACCGAACCGCAGTACGTGGCGCTTGCCGATGACAAACGGGCATTTCCGCCGTACAACGCCTGTTTCGTGGTCCGGGCGCAGGCGCTGGATCAGCATCCGGAAGTGAGGGTCGCCTTGACGATGCTTTCGAATCACATCGGAGATGACGTCATGCGAAGCCTGAACCGTCGCGTCGATGTGCAGCACGAACGTGTTGAGCAAGTGGTTAGGGACTTTCTCGCGACACAGCCGTAACAAAAAGGCATCTATGGAGCAGACAAGCTCATGAATACAAAAGAGCTCGGGCGCTCTTCGCTGCGGGTAGCTCCCTTATGTTTCGGTGGGAACGTCTTTGGATGGACGGCGGATGAAAAGATGTCTTTCCAATTGCTGGACGCACTGGTCGAGTCAGGGTTGAATTTCGTCGATACCGCCGATGTGTACACAGTGTGGGTTCCCGGCAACCGGGGCGGGGAATCCGAAACGATTATCGGGAGGTGGCTCAAGAAGACCGGCAGGCGGGCTGAGATGATCATTGCCACGAAGGTCGGGATGGAGATGTCCGCGGACAGGAAAGGTCTATCGAAGGCCTATATTTTACAGGCTGCCGAGGAGTCGCTCAGGCGTTTACAAACCGACTACATCGATCTATATCAGTCGCACACCGACGACACCCAGACGCCGCTGGAGGAGACATTGGAAGCTTATGCGCAGCTCATGAAACAGGGGAAAGTGAGGGTTATCGGCGCTTCAAACTACAGCGCGGAACGCCTTCGACAAGCGTTGGACGTCAGCGAGAAGACTGGACTGCCGCGATATGAAAGCCTGCAGCCTGAATACAATTTGTACAACCGCTCTCAGTATGAGGCAACGCTGGAGCCGATATGTGTGGCGAAGGGAATCGGGGTTATCACTTACTATTCACTGGCGAGCGGGTTTCTGACGGGGAAGTACCGCTGGGCAAGCGATCTGTCCCAAAGCCCCCGTGGAGAGCGCAGTGTAAAGAATTACCTCAACGACCGCGGACTGCGTATTCTGGATGCCGTGGACGCGGTAGCTCGCGAATACAACTCTACGCCAGCACGGGTTGCTCTGGCCTGGCTTATGGCGCGGCCAAGCGTCACAGCCCCGATTGCGAGCGCAACCAGCGTGGAACAGTTGAAGGACCTGGTCGCGGCGACAAAGCTAGGGCTAAAAGAATCAGCCATCGCCCTGTTGTCCCAGGCGAGCGCTTGAGTCAGAAAGAATGGGAGCATTACTCGCTATAATCGAGATGTTTTGTATTTATCCGCCCTTCTTCAATCCAATCGGGCTTTGTTGACAGCTGCCTAATGATCAACAAACTTGTTCTAGAAAATCTGAAACATCGTTGGGTGCGCACGCTGCTCAGTGCGCTCGTTGTAGGCGTACAGGTGATGCTGATCCTGACGCTGGTCGGCTTGAGCCGGGGCCTGTTGCAGACCTCGGCGGACCGTGCTAAAGGGTCCGGAGCTGACATCTTCCTGAAGCCTGATACGCAAGGAACGATATCGTTCTCGACTGGCCAGGTAAGTGAAAAGTTCGTTGACTTCGTGCGAAAGCAGCCTCACGTTGCGCAAGCCATGGGAGTTCTGTCGCAGGTCGCTGTGCTTACAACGGCAGTTAATGGCGTTGATATCGATCAACTCAGCAAAATGAGCGGCGGCCTTCATTATTTGTCTGGCGGACCGCTGAAGGGGCCGGACGACCTCATCATTGACGACTATTACCAACGGGAAAACAATAAGCAGGTCGGTAGCACCGTCAAACTGCTCAACCATAACTGGAGGGTGTGCGGCGTCGTGCAGAGCGGAGTCCTGGGGCGATTGATCGTCTCGCTGACGACGTTACAGGAGTTGACGGGCAACCTCAATCCGCCGCGCGTATCCGAAATTCTGGTGAAAGTGGACAAGCCGGCGCTTACTCATCAGGTCGTGGAGAATCTGAATCGGCTTCTAGCGGGCAACCTGAAAGCTATCTCGACCACCGACTTTGTTTCGCAATTTACCGTAAGCAGCATTCCGCAATTGCAAGCTTTTATTCAGGTAATCACAGTGGTGACGGTGTTTGTGGAACTGCTGGTGGTCTTTCTGACGATGTATACCGCTGTGGTTGAACGAACACGAGAGATTGGAATTCTAAAGGCCTTGGGCGCAAAGCCATTCACCGTATTGGATATTCTGGTGCGCGAGTCCATCGTTCTGGCGATCATCGGATGCGTGCTGGGTATTCTTCTGTCATTCGGCGCTCGAGCTCTAATTATGTCGCTGGCGCCTGCATCTCTGACCGTAATCAGTGTTCCGGACTGGTGGCCCAAAGCAGCAGCGATTGCGCTGATCGGAGCCCTTCTCGGCGCGGCTTATCCCGGGATGAAGGCGGCGCGGCAGGATGCTATTGAGGCGCTGTCTTATGAGTAATATCATCCGGGTCCGCGGTCTCAGCAAGGTCTACCACGTGGGCGATGTGGATGTGCCGGCCCTGCGCGGCGTCGATCTTCAGGTCGAACGCGGGGAGTTCCTGTCTGTCATTGGGCCCTCCGGCTCAGGGAAGTCTACCTTGTTTCACATTTTGGGTGGCCTCGCTCCTCCGACCGACGGCGAAATTTTTATCGATGGGGTGGATCTGCGTAAGCTAACCGAATCCGAGAGGACGGAGCTGAGACAGAAGAAGATCGGGTTTGTTTTTCAGAAGTATAATCTGCTTCCGACTCTAACCGCGCGCGACAACATTGCGATCGCACAAGCCCTTTCGCATAGTTCCACGCGCCCAGCCGGCTTCGACGATATGCTGAAGCTGCTGGGCATCAGCAACCGTCTCGACCATAAGCCGCGCGCGCTCTCGGGTGGTGAGCAGCAGCGTGTGGCGATCGCGAGAGCGTTGGTCAACCAGCCCGCCATTCTACTGGCAGATGAACCCACGGGGAACTTAGACACAGAGAATTCCAACGCAGTGCTGGGAATCTTGAGAGATTTGAACAATCGTACAGGACAAACGATCCTGATGATCACGCACAATCCGGAAGCAGCGGCATTTGCAGACAGAACCGTTGCCATGCGGGACGGCAGAGTCGTCTAGCGCATCCCCACTCCGGGGTTAGTGGGGGCTATCGGCCAGATAAGTCTGCAGTCTGGGACTTTTAGCGCGCACGCGGCCAAACAGTCGCTGGATACGATCCAGGTAAAGATAGACAACCGGGGTGGTGTACAGAGTGAGCAGTTGACTCACAATTAAACCCCCGACGATGGCGATTCCAAGCGGCTTGCGCAGTTCGGAACCCGTACCGGTCCCGAAAGCAAGCGGCAGGCCTCCCAGCAGGGTTGCCATGGTGGTCATCAGGATGGGCCGGAAGCGCAGCAGACACGCCTGGTAGATCGCGTTTTTGGGGGAAAGGCCGTCCTTTCGCTGACCCTCCAGCGCGAAGTCGATCATCAAAATCGCGTTCTTATTTACGATGCCGATCAGCAGGATAATACCAATCAGCGCGATGACACTGAGATCGACATCGAAAAAAATCAGCGCGAGCAAGGCTCCGACTCCGGCCGAGGGGAGCGTGGAGAGGATTGTAATTGGGTGAATATAGCTCTCGTAGAGCATCCCGAGCACAATGTAAACGGTTGTGAGCGCGGCCAGAATAAGCCAGGGTTCACTTTTGAGGGACTGTTCAAACACTTTGGCGGTTCCGGCGAAGGCACCCTGCACACCCGAAGGCATACCGATTTCTTCTTCAGCTCGTTGCACCTCGGTGACAGCAGTGCTCAAAGCCAGGCCCGGAGCTAAGGCAAAGGACATGGTAATCGCCGGAAACGGGCCCTGATGGTTCACGGCCAAAGGACTGAGCTCGGTAGTGAAGTGTGTAATTGCGGACAAGGGAACCATCTGACCGGTTGACGACCGCACATAGACTTGGCTCAGCGCCTCAGGATTCTGCTGAAACTGAGGGAGAACCGTGAGCACTACATGATATTGGTTGATGCCCGTGTACATAGTGGAGACCATGCGTTGTCCGAAGGCGCTGTAAAGCGTGTTGTCGATCTGCTGCGGGCTGATGCCGAGGCGCGATGCCGCGGTGCGATCTATGGTGAGCTGCGTGGTCAATCCATGAATCTGCTGATCGGTGTTGACGTCAAGTAGATTTGGAACGGTCTTTAGCTTGGCCAGGAGCTTCGGCGCCCATTCGTACAGCTCCTGTAAGTTATCGGATGTCAGAGTGTACTGGTACTGTGCATTGCTGGAACGCCCGCCAACGCGAATGTCCTGAGCGGGCTGCATGAACAGAGTCGCGCCGGGAACGACGGCGAGTTTGCGGCGCAGTCGGTTCACTACCATGTCCGCCGAAATCTTCCGCTCGTTCAGTGGCTTCAAGGACATGAACATGCGAGCGGAGTTCAAGGTGCCCCCTCCGGTGAAGCCCACTACGGCATCGACTGCCGGATCCTTAGTGACGATGTTGAGAAACTGGTGCAGCTTTTGATCCATCGCCTGAAATGAAATGTCCTGGTCCGCCTGTACGAAACCACCCACGCGGCCTGTGTCCTGTTGAGGAATAAAGCCCTTCGGGACGACGACGTAGAGATAAACGTTGATCGCGACGGTCAACAGAAGCATAACCAGTGTCATTTGTGGATGTCTCAGAATGACGGTTAACGTCCTGCCATAAACCCGAATGATTGCGTCGAAGCCGCGCTCCGTGGTGCGATAAAGCCAACCGTGCTTCCGGTTACGCTGCGGGCGCAAAAATCTGGAGCACATCATGGGCGTAGCGGTGAGCGAGACGACGAGTGACACTCCAATCGCGACGGCCAAAGTAACCGCAAATTCGCGGAACAGCCGACCCACGATGCCGCCCATCAGCAGCAGCGGAATGAAGACGGCGACGAGCGATGTGCTCATGGCGAGCACGGTGAATCCGATCTCCTTCGCGCCCCGCAAGGCGGCCTGCACGGGAGGAAGTCCCTCTTCGAGATAGCGCGATATGTTTTCAATCACCACAATGGCGTCATCCACGACAAAGCCGGTGGCGATAGTGAGTGCCATCAATGAGAAGTTGTCAAGCGTGTAGCCCAGCATGTACATTACGCCGCACGTCCCGAGCAACGAGACCGGAACGGAGATGCTGGGGATAATGGTGGCCCAGGCATTGCGCAGAAACGCAAAGACGACCAAAACGACCAGAATGATCGAGACTATCAAGGTGTATTCCACGTCGTGGACCGCAGCCCGGATCGTAACGGTCCGGTCCATGGCGACGCCGAGCTGGATCGCGGGAGAGATGGAGGACCGCAGTTGCGGCAATAGGGCCATTACGCGATCCACAGTCTCGATGACGTTGGCTCCGGGCTGTTTGAACAGAACCAGGAGGATCGCGGGTTTGCCGTTGGCTAGACCGTCGTTGCGGACGTCCTGCACCGAATCGATCACGTCTCCGAGGTCGGACAGTCGCACCGCGGCGCCGTTGTGATAGGCCACGATGAGCGGCCGGTATTGATAGGCTTTGAGTAATTGGTCGGTTGCTCCGATCTGCCAACGCACATCTTCGTCACCGAGAGCGCCTTTCGCCTGGTTGGCATTTGCAGCCGCGAGCGTGGTGGCTACCTGATCGATACCAATCCCGTACTTATTCAGCAGCGTGGGGTTCATCTCGGCACGCACGGCGGGATGCGAACTGCCACCTACGTTGACCTCGGCGATCCCTGGAATTTGCGCAATCTTTTGCGCAAGAATGGAATCGGCTACGTCGTACATGTCGCGCTTTTCGACCGTATCCGAGGTCATGGTCAGGATCAGGATCGGCGAATCGGAAGGATTGACCTTCCAGTAGCCGGGATTACTGGGCAGATTGCTGGGCAGTTGACCGCGAGCGGCGTTAATAGCAGCCTGAACATCGCGGCCAGCAGCGTCGATGTTGCGATTCAAGTCGAACTGCAAAACGATGGACGTGCTGCCCAATTGGCTGGACGACGACATCTCGGAGATGCCAGCGATGCGCCCAAATTGGCGTTCGAGAGGCGTCGCTACGGCGGAAGCCATGGTCTCCGGGCTCGCGCCTGGAAGATTGGCGTGAACCTGGATCGTAGGGAATTCCACTTCCGGCAGCGGGGCGACGGGCAATAAGCGAAAGCCGAGAATGCCAGCCAAGGCAATGCCCGCAGTGAGCAGCGACGTGCCTACCGGCCTTCTGATGAAGGGGGCTGAGAGGCTCACATCCGCTCCATTGCAACCGATTCCGGCAGCGCCGCGGGACTGGTCGCTTGAGCGCGGGAATGGAAGAAGCGTTTGGCCAACCGGTCAAAGAACAGGTAGACCACCGGCGTGGTGTAAAGCGTGAGCACCTGGCTGACGATGAGTCCTCCGACGATGGTGATACCGAGCGGGCGTCGTAGCTCCGAACCGACACCGTGTCCCAGGGCTAAGGGAACGCCGCCAAACAGCGCGGCCATGGTGGTCATCATAATGGGACGGAAGCGCAACAGGCAGGCCTGATAGATCGCTTGCCGGGGAGACTTGCCCTCGTTCCGTTCAGCGTCGAGCGCAAAGTCGATCATCATGATGGCGTTCTTCTTCACGATGCCGATGAGAAGAATCAGACCGATGAGCGAAATGACGTTGAAGTCTTCATGGCAGATGTAAAGCGCGAGAATCGCACCCACGCCCGCCGAGGGAAGCGTGGAGAGAATCGTGATCGGGTGGATGTAGCTTTCGTACAGCACACCGAGCACAATGTAGACGACCACAAGCGCTGCGAGGATGAGGAGCGGCTCGTTTGAAAGCGAGTTTTGGAAGGCAGCTGCGGTGCCCTGGAAACTGGAATGAATGCTGGCGGGCATTCCGATCTCCTGCTCGGCCTGATTGATGGCCTGAACGGCGTCGCCCAGGGACTTACCGGCCGGAAGATTGAAGGAGATCGTGTTCACCGGAAATTGGCCTTGATGGTTGACGGTGAGCGGTGTGGTGGATTCTTCAAAGTGGGTGAAGCTGCTCAGCGGAACTTGCATTCCACCCGCCGAACGCACGTAGATGTTAGTGAGCGCCTGCGGATTCCGACGGAAGTCCGGGCCGACTTCCAGCACCACATGATATTGGTTCAACTGGGTGAACATCGTGGATACCAGCCGCTGGCCGAAGGCATCGTACAGCGTATTGTCGATTTGCTGCATGCTGATGCCGAGACGAGAGGCCGTATCGCGATCAATGACCAGAGTTGTCCTGAGGCCTGAATTCTGCTGATCGGAGGCCACGTCGCGAAGAGTTGGCAGGTCGCGCAATTTGTCGAGAAGCCGGGCGGTCCAGACATTCAACTCGTTGGCGTCGGCATCTTCGAGCGTGTATTGATATTGCGTGCGGCTGACGCGGTCTTCCACCGTGAGGTCCTGGACCGGCTGCATATATAGCGTAATTCCAGGGACCTTCGCCACAAGCGGGTCCAGGCGGCGAATGATCTCGCTGGCGGAAACGCCACCCCGGTCCTCAAGCGGCTTCAGATTAATCTGGACGCGGCCGCTGTTAAGCGTGGTATTGATGCCGTCAATGCCGATGAACGACGAGAGGCTTGCCACAGCGGGATCTTTCAGGATGGCGCTTGCCAGAGCTTCCTGGCGGCGAGCCATGGCCGCAAAAGAAACGTCTTGCGGCGCTTCGGAGATGCCGAGAATGACACCCGTGTCCTGCACGGGGAAGAAACCCTTGGGAACCGTGATGTAAAGCGCGATCGTAGCAGCGAGCGTCGCGGCAGTTACCAGAAGGGTCAATGGCTGGTGGCGCAAAACCCATTGCAACGTGGTGGCATAGCGCGCGATGACCCAGTCAAACACCGCTTCCGATTTGCGATAGAACCAGCCCTGTTGCTCGACTGGCTTGTGGTGTAACAGCTTCGCGCACATCATGGGCGTCAGGGTCAAAGACACAAACGCGGAGACGAGGATGGTAACCGCCAGCGTGATCGCAAATTCGCGGAAGAGGCGCCCGACGATGTCGCCCATGAAGAGCAGCGGTATCAGCACGGCAATAAGCGAGACAGTCAGCGAAACGATCGTGAAGCCGATCTGCTCCGAACCGCGGAGCGCGGCGCGTAAAGGGGTGTCTCCTTCTTCCAGATAGCGCGAGATATTCTCGATCATGACGATAGCGTCGTCCACGACAAATCCGGTCGAGATAGTGAGCGCCATCAGCGTGAGGTTATTCAGGCTGTAGCCGAGCAGGTACATGACGCCGAAGGTGCCGACAATCGATAACGGGACCGCGACGCTCGGGATGATGGTGGCAGACAGATTTCGCAGGAACAGGAAAATGACCATTACGACCAGGGCCACCGTCAGCATCAGCTCGAACTGCACGTCTTTGACGGAGGCGCGGATGGTGGTGGTGCGGTCGGTGAGGACGGCGATCTGAACAGCCGAGGGCAGAGATGCCTTAAGCTGAGGCAGCAGCGCCTGAATGCGATCCACAACCGAGATAATGTTTGCGCCCGGCTGCCGTTGAATGTTGAGGATGACGGCAGGCGTGGTGTTCATCCAGGCAGCCTGATGGATGTTCTCGGGGCCTTCCACGACCTCGGCTACATCGCTGAGGCGTACGGGAGCGCCATTCTTGTAGGCGACAATGATGGGCCTATAGCCGGCGCTGGTGAGGATCTGGTCATTCGCGCCGATGGTGTAGGCTTGCCGAAGCCCGTCGAAGTTTCCTTTGGCCTGATTCAGGTTGGTCTGGTTCAGGGCGGTTCGCAGGTCTTCCATGCTCAGCCCGAACGCGGCGAGAGAGGTGGGGTTTACGCGAATGCGGACGGCAGGCTTTTGGCCTCCGCTGATGGACACCAGGCCGACTCCGGGCAGCTGCGAAAGTTTTTGGGCCAGCGTGGTATCGGCCAAGTCCTCCACCTTCGTCAGCGGCATGGTCTTCGACGTGAGGGCGAGCGTGATGATGGGCGCGTCGGCCGGATTTACCTTGCTGTAGATAGGGGGATTCGGAAGGTCAGGCGGCAGATAGGTTCCCGCCGCATTGATGGAAGCCTGGATCTCCTGCTCGGCAACGTCGATGTCCAGATTGAGGTCGAACTGCAGTGTAATGATGGAACTGCCGAACGAACTGGTGGAGGTCATCTGCTTCAGACCCGGGACCTGGCCAAACGTTCGTTCGAGCGGCGCCGTCACGGAAGAAGCCATCACGTCCGGGCTTGCGCCAGGGTAGAACGTGAGGCATTGAATGGTGGGGTAGTCGACCTCCGGCAGAGCGGAGACGGGAAGCTGCTTGTAGGCGATGAAACCTGCCAGCAGAATGCCGGCCATGAGCAGCGAAGTCGCTACTGGCCGCAGAATAAACGGCCGTGATGGACTCATCCTTGGGATCTCCGCTTCAGGTTCTCAGGTCGCGCGGGCCGGGTGCTCACTTTCATGCCTTCGGTTAGCTTTTCAGCTCCGTCCACGACCACGGAGTCACCAGGTTTCAGGCCGTCGTCAATGGATACCTCATTCCCTTCGCTCAAGCCCACCTTCACGGGGCGAACAGTTACGGTGTTGTCACTCTGGACCAAGTAAACAAAAGTTCCAGTAGGGCCACGCTGGATCGCCACCGCAGGAACGATGGTGACATTGCGCTCCGTATTCAGCCAAAGCTTGACGTTCACGAACTGGTTGGGAAACAACTTGTTGTCCGTGTTATCAAATACAGCCTTCAACTTAGACGTGCCGGTGGTGGCATCGATCTGGTTGTCGACGGTGAGTAGCGTGCCAGTGGCCAGCTTCACCGACTCATCCTGGTTGTAGGCATCCACCCGCAGCTTGGCGCCCTGCCGGAGTTTCGCAAGTACGGCGGGAAGTTGCTCCTGGGGAATGCTGAACAGAACGGAGATGGGCTGGAGCTGCGTAATAATCGCGATACCGTTCGGATCGGAAGCATGAACGATGTTTCCGGCATCCACCTGCCGCAGGCCGATCCTGCCGCTGATAGGAGCGATAATTCGCGTATACGACAGTTGGAGCTTTGTGTTGTTAACTGCAGCCTGGTCCACGGCGATCGCGGCACGCGCTTCGGATTGGGTGGCGGCCTGGGTGTCCAGTTGCTGCTTGGCGATGATCTGTGCGTTGTAGAGTTCCTGATCGCGCGCGTAAATGGCCTGTGCGTCTTTCAGTACCGCTTCGTCTTTCGTGAGGTTGCCTTCGGCCTGCTGCAAGGCAACCTGGAACGGGCGTGGGTCAATCTCGGCGAGCAAATCTCCCTTGTGAACATATTGGCCTTCATGAAACAGCACCTGGTCCAGAGGGCCATCGACCTGAGGCTTCACCGTAACGGTATTGAACGCGGTAACGGTGCCCAGGGCACGCAAGTAGACGGGAAGGTTGCCGCTGACTGCGTTGGAGGCGACCACGGGAAGGCTCTGCGGCTTGCGCATCATTTCCCGTTTCGCCGCGGTCTGCTGACCCTTGGCCGTTTCCATCAAATACAGGCGATAACAGCCGTAGCCGATCGCCGCGAAGATGAGTAACCAAACCCACCAGTAACTTTTCGAGCCTCCAGTGTTGCCGTTGTCCAGATCCAAATCGGCAGGTAATTTCGGGCGGCTTTCCGTTTCTTGAGGTTCCAGCGTAATCGGCTGTTTCATCCCCACTCTCCAATCACTCTCATTGTTGTTTATTTAAATGGCCCCTAATCTGGGTGTGCTTCTCAAGCGACACCCGTACTACATATCCCCAACACCACTCTTGGCACGAAAGACGCTGGAAACTTTATAGACGTTACCCCGTGCTGCCTGTTTGATGGAACAAAACGGGTAATTTGTTAAGACTACGGTGCGGGATGCAGTACAACTCGCTCTTCGGTGACCGCTTCCACTGCTTTGCGCGAAAAAGGCAGGGGATGGTATTCGCCTTTGGCCCAAGGCTCTACTAGATCATCATAATGCTTGCTGCCGGGATTGCCGGATTCCCCCGGAGCATTGGTCATCTCCGAGCGGTCCCAGTTCTGTACATCAATGACCTGGCGGTAGGTGGCTCCATAGGCTTCGGTGTAATTTGGTCCGCCCCCGGTAGCATTTACCGTGTTGGCATCGCCAGGGCGGGGAACGGGAGGAATATCGAGGCTGTCCAACAGATGCTCGCGACGGGCGGCTCCACTCTCCAGACCGAACTGGCTCAGTGCGCTGGCGGATTCGGGCGGCGTTTGCAGCGCGGCCAAGGGATGCCGGAAGATCGCCTTGTGAAGGTTGCCCCAGGTCCAATGAGACTCATCGGTGCCCAGCCGGCGCTCTATGATCGCGATCGCCTCGTCCAGGGATGACGACAAGAGATCATCGAGGTGCGGGTTCGTTTGGAGGCTGCGCATGACGTCGCGGGGGTGAATACGGGGAGCTGGAAGGACTTTCGCGGTCAGCTTGGAGCTAAGCCGCGATTGCCATATCTCATAGATGAGCGCGGGCTTGGAATTGATGGATAAATTGCAGTCCCAATCGAGAAGTTGCGCCTTGATTTCGGCCCCGCGGCTGCCTTCGGGGGCGTGCCAGATTTTAAGTAGGTCCAGAAAATCGCGGGCGACCAGGGACACGGTATCCTGCTGCATCCGTTCGAAGTCGCTCACGTCGAATTTTTTCTTTTCGCCGAGCATCTCCGCGATGCGCTGGTAGCGCTCGGGCGAGGCCCAGTAGTAGGACAGCTCGTGGGGATAGTGCTCGGGCAAAATGTTGTTGTTGGCAGTGGCGATGTAGTGGTCGGGAGGATTGAATTCGCTCGGGTGTTCCCGGGGGTTCAGGTACCCTTCCCATTCATATTCGCCGGTGTCGCCCGGCGCCGGAAACAGGCCTTCCCATCCCTTCCGAATGGGGGCTAGTCCTGAGGCGATCCAGCCGATATTGCCGCGCCGGTCGGCATAGACCAGGTTTTCCGAGGGCACTTTGTAGCGGGCTGCGGCGTCTTGGAACTCCTGCCAATTCCTGGCACGAGCCAACGACAAGGCCGGGAGATAGCCTGCCGTGCCGGGCAGGTCGCCCACCCAATGGAGCGTATAGGCCCGATGCCGGGCCGGGTCCTCGTAAATAACGGGCCCGTGGAGGGTGTACTTCAGGTCGATCTGCTCGGGGGCGTCTTCTTCGGTCCCGTTTCCCGCGCCCTTCACCCGGATCGTGTCGTGATCGATCGTCATTTTGCACCAGGCGCCCTTGTAGAGATATTGGTTCGGATCGTCTGGATTGAGCTTTTCTACGTAAAGATCCTGCTGATCGATCCCGACGATGGTGAAGCCAAATGCAACGTCCTCGTTGTGGCCCAGGGCAATGCCGGGAAGGGCCGGTTCGCCTGCTCCGATCACGTCCCATCCTGGCGCCACCAGGTGGACGGTTTTGCGCAGAGAAGGAAGTTGCAGCGCCCGGTGTGGATCATTCGCCAAGATCGGCATTCCAGTGCGGGACATGGTGCCGTCCACCACCCAGTTATTGCTGCCCTGCTGCCCGGGAAAGCGGATGGGGCCAATGGCAGACGTGTAGTCACGAAGTATCGAGGAGGTAATATCTCCCAGATCTAATCCCCGGGGAACCGCAAAATCGGTAGGAGGATCGGGGGGAGAGAGCAGTTCGACCGTTTTCAAGCCCAGGCGAGCGACCTGGATTGCGCGATTGACTTCGCCCAGGATGTTGCCGGTCATTTTTAAGCCCGCTAACCGGGAAACGACGTCTTCGGGAGTCCAGAGCCCGGGATCGAAGCCGGCCAGCTGAAACTCCTCGGGGCGCTGGCCGTGCAGAGAATTTATGTAGGCGTTGATCCCGTTTGTGAAGGCGATGGCAATCTGTTTCGCATCGGGCGAGTAGCTTTTCCACTCGTCATCCCAGTTGCCCCGGTATTGGACCAGCCGGGCAATGCGGTCGCGCGCCAGATAATTGGGGCCGAGCACTTCCGATAATTTGCCCGCTCCTATGCGGCGCCAGATGTCGAGTTGAAAAAGGCGGTCATGGGCCGTGATATAGCCCTGTGCAAAGAACAGGTCGTCCTGGTTTTGCGCGTAGATGTGCGGCACGCCCCAACGGTCGCGCAGAATTTCGACCGGCTGCTTCAGGCCGGATACCCCAGCTTGCGTCTGCTCCACCCGATCCGAAGCGCCGAGGAGCAGGAAAACGGATAGGCAAAGCAGGAGGAGTATGCCCAAAAGGGCGGTACGGCTCCGCATGGGAGCAGTGTAGCCGATTGCCGGTGGCGGGCTCAGAGACAGAAGCCAGTGATTCGATCGAGCACTTGATGGTGTTCAGCAGCCGGTGGTGATCAGGATTTATGCCTGTGGGTCGCTCTCCGTTCTAAGCTGGTAACAGGATTGTCTTCACAGATGACCCAACTGGAGCAGATTCTAGAACTTTGGAAGCAGGCGAGGAGTGCGGGCGAAGCTGCGGTCCTGGCCACCGTCGTGAAGACTCAGGGCTCTTCTTACCGGTTGCCCGGAGCTCGGCTGCTCATAACAGCGAGCGGGCAGCGTGCGGGTTCCATCAGCGGCGGCTGCCTGGAGGACGACCTGGTAAAGAAGGCATGGTGGCTCACCGAGAAGGGGCCGATGGTCCGGCGGTACGACACAACTCCCGACGGGGAGATCGGTCCCAGCTTTGGGCTGGGTTGCAACGGCATTATTCACGTCCTGCTGCAGCGCTTGGATCCTCGCGCGCGTTCCGTGCTAGACCTGTTGCGCGAAGTGCGAGAAAGCCGTCGTCCGGCTGCTGTCGCGCACATCTTGCAGCCTCGGGAACTGGTTGGAGAAGCGATCGATCTAGACACTCACGGGGAAGTAGCCTCTCATATTTCCGATACCAGAGTCGCCGTTTGGCTGCGGCAGCAAGCGGGGTTGGCCCTGCAGGAGAATCGGAGTCGAGCAGTAGTAGATGAGGGCGGGTTAGAAGCGTTTTGTGAAGTGCTGGCGCCCCCTATCCAGTTGTTGATCTTCGGGGCAGGGGACGACGCGGTCCCCGTGGTGGAAATGGCGAACTACTTCGGATGGCGCGTTTCGGTATTGGATGGCCGCGCGCATTATGCGCGCCGGGAGCGATTTCCGTCCGCCGACGAAGTCTTGGTGCGTCCAGCCGGCGAGTCTGGGGTGCAGGCAGTAATCGATCCCTGGACGGCAGCCGTTCTGATGACGCACAGTTACTCACAGGATTTGGAGATCGTTCGCGAACTTTCCGCGATGCCGCTAGCCTATGTCGGAATTCTGGGCCCGCGAAAGCGTACCAGTCAGCTTTTGGCTGAGGCCGGGGTCTCGCCATCGAGCATCGGTCCTGCCCTGCACGGCCCGATGGGATTGGACATCGGCGCGGATGGCCCCGAACAGGTCGCACTGGCTATCGTCGCGGAAATCCAGGCCGCCTTCAATGGCCGCCCGGGAGGTTTCCTGCGCGAGCGTGCAGGTTCCATACACTCCGAGGAAAAGGGCTCGGATGAAACCGCCACGAACTGGATGCCGTCCATCGCCTGCGTTACATAAACGACACAAGTAATGAAATTGTTGACAGTAGCCCTGTTGTTTTCCTGCACCTTGGGCGCACAAACTGGGACGGACAAAGGGAAGCAACTGATTGATCGCGCAGTTGCCGCGCTAGGCGGGGATCGCTTTCTCCAGATGCAAAACGTTGTCGAGAGCGGGCGGGTTTATAACTTTTTCCACGGGGAATTGAGCGCACTCGAGATTGCCAAGACGTACGTTGAATACCTGAACACGACCCCGCCGGGCGGATTAGCCGTTCGGGAGCGGGAACTCTTCGGAAAAAAGCAGGACTATTCGCTACTTTTCCTCCCGAATCAGGCCTGGGATATCACCTATCGTGGCGCCAGGCCGATTCCCGACGAGAATTGGGAGCAATACCGGCGAAGCACCGAGAACAATATTTTTTATATTCTTCGCGCACGCCACAAGGAGCCCGGGCTGCAATTCGACTACGTAGGAACCGATGTCTGGTTGAGCACGCATGTCGAGATTCTGGACATTACGGATGCTCAGGACCGGACCGTTCGGGTGTACTTCGACCACAACACGATGCTCCCCATCCGTGAAACTTTTAGCTGGATAGACCCGAAGACGAGATACCATGACGACGAAGTGATCGACTTTTCCAAGTACCGGGAAGTGGGTGGCATTATGTGGCCGTATACCACTCATCGTGAGAGGAACGGGTACAAAGTATACGAAAATTATGCCGACAAGATAGAAGTGAACCAGCCGATGCCGCCGAAAATCTTCGAGCTCCCCCAAGGAGCAAAAGTTTTGAAAAAAATGGACTAAGGCGCCATCCAACTCACTTGCTTGCTACAATTTATACGCATAGGAACTGTCCCCAGCCGGCAGACTGAGTGATACAAGACGCTACATGGATCTCGACCAGCTTCATACGTTTCTCGAGATTGTGCGCCTGAAAAGCTTTTCGAAAGCCGCTCAGACTTGCTACCGCACACAGCCGGCGATCAGCGCACAGGTACGCCAACTTGAGCAGGAATTAAACGCCACGTTGTTTGAGCGGCTGGGCACGAGGATTTCCCTCACTGTCGCAGGCCGCATCTTCGCGGAATACGCGGAGCAGATCCTGGCTCTTCGCAGGCGTGCGCAGGATTCCATCAACGAACTCGAAAAGGTGCCGCGGGGGGAGCTACTCATAGCCGCCAACGAGGCCACCTGCATTTACGTGTTGCCTGGGGTCTTCGCGGAGTTCAAAAAGCAATTCCCGAACGTGCAACTGCTGGTGGATCGGTCCTATGGCACTCGCGTCGTCCAAGCGGTGCTGGACAACCTTGCGGATTTCGGAATCACGCAGCTTCCCGTGCAGGAGAAGAAGCTGCAGGTGGTGAAAATTCACTCTGATGAAATCAGGCTGCTAGTGCCCGCAGGCCATCGCTTGGCCTCCCGCGACCGGGTTGCTCCAGAAGATCTGGTCGGAGCGCAACTATTGCTGCCGAAGACCGGTACCACGCGAGCGCGCCTCAATGCGTGGCTCGATGCGGTACAGGAAGAATTAACTATTTCAATGGAACTGGATTCGACAGAAATGATCAAACGGTTTGTGATGGCGAACCTGGGCTTGTCGTTTCTAGCGGCATCTCATTGCGCTGAGGAGGTTGCAGCAGGCAAACTGGCCACCATTGCACTGGGGCCCGAACCGATGATCCGCCGGGTTGGGTTGATCTACCGGAAAGACAAAATTCTGTCAAAGGCGGCGCTCGGATTTATTCAGGTTACTTTGGAGAGAGCAGGGACCGGAGAAGGGTTAGAACCAATAGGCTCCAGACTTCACATAGTGGGCTCATAAGGCGGACATATGAAGCAACTCACGGCAACAAGCTCCACAATTTACATCGCGACGGCCACACATACATGCGTATACCGCTCCGTGAGAGATGTACCCACACCTTTGCGACGGCAACTGGAAGAATCGACGAGCGGCCTGAACTCGGCGACGATTCTGATCGCGGACCAGCGGGGGCGAGAGGAGCTAATCCGTGCGTTGCAGGGAAAACCGAGCGGGGTTCAGTCACGCCTGGCCAACACCATTCGGGCCAATCAGGCGCAAAGGGCGCCGCGCCGCAGCCTTTTGAGGCGCTCGAGTATACGTGCCTGGCTGGAAGTCTTGCTTCCCGCGGCTATCGGCGCATCAATCTGGATTTTTTTTGAGTCGCACCCGTAAAGTTTTCCGCTAATCCGCCGATTAGTAGAGTGTGATGCTTAACACTACTACTTCTTCCACTTCGGCGGTAATTCAATTGGCAGAATGTGAACCGGACGGTACCAAGCGCCGGATTCCTTGCTCCTTTCACAAATTCGAAAGCAAGCGCCTTCAATTGGAATCGGGTGAGCCGCTCAAGTATGGCTGTGCGATTAGCGTGGAGTATAACGATGCCTTGTTCTTGGGCGATGTGGTCGGCTGCACCCGTACGAATGGAACGTGGGATATCGATGTTCAGGTGAAACAGGTCCTAAGCGGTTTGCAGAGCCTCATTACTTTGCGCGACCGGCTTCTCGGTGAGTCGGTGCGTGTTTCACTCGTAGAAACGCGCGAGGCTGTTCTCGTTCCGGTTAAGACGTCAGTAGCCTAGTCCTCGCCCGCCAGGAGCCGAGGTTCGTGACGCCAGTAGTCTGGACAGCTATCGCCCTCTGCGATCATGTTTTCGCCCAGAATGGGTGAAGCGCAGAAGTCACGTCATCTCAAAAGGCTCGAGACGGCTGGCAGCCGGGGAGGGCGCTATTTCATCCACCTGGGCGCGGATTGCCTCAATCCGATCTACGATGGCAGACAGGCGCGCTTGCATCGCGTGCGCTTCTTCCCGCGTATGCTCTGTTCCTTTTTGCGCTTCGAGGTCCGTTATCAGGGTTTCCGTATCGGCTTTAAGCTCGCCCAGTTCAGCCAGAGTGCCTTGCGCCATTGGCGTGGTTGCATGTTGGGCCAGCGCGTTCGAGAAGATTACAAGGATGCCTAACGCCGTTTTCGCGTAGCCCAAAAACTTTATCCCGCCGCTGATGTAGTCACGAATGTCCTTTAGCCCCCTCAGCCAATCGAGGTCGCGATGGACGAAACAGTAATCGCCATTGTCTTCTTTTTCTTTCCCGCAAGTACCGCCACCGATCCGAATAGCAATACAGGTTGCCATGGTAGACGAGACTATCACCTTTTGGGGTTTTAAAACGGGACAGTATCTCGGGCGTTACGACTCGGTAACGAGGTCGATCTTATAATATGCCCTTTACCCCTCATTTCCGCATGGCGTCCAATTGAGGCACGGAAAATCACCCATGTTCGTTACCATTCAGGAAGCCCATAAACAGATTCCACCGCGTCACCGTTCAGGAGACGCTATCCCGTCCTACGCCGAGGAACTCGGACAAGTTCTCGCCCGGCGGGTTCAGGGCGAGGTCCGGTTCAACGACGGGGACCGGGCACTGTACTCCACGGACGGGTCGAACTACCGCCAAACGCCTATCGGTGTAGTCCTCCCGAAGACGAAAGAGGATGTGATCGCAACCGTTACGACATGCCGTGAGTTTGGAGCGCCCGTCCTGTCGCGTGGCGGTGGTACCAGCCTGGCCGGGCAGTGCTGCAACGTAGCGGTCGTGATGGATTTCTCGAAGTATATGAATCGAGTCGTATGGCTCGACCCGAATAAAAGGCAGGCTGCGGTCGAGCCGGGAATCGTGCTCGACGACCTGCGCAACGCCGCGGAGAAATACAACCTGACGTTCGGTCCCGATCCGGCAACACATACTCACTGCACGCTCGGTGGCATGATCGGCAACAACTCATGCGGTGTACACGCGTTGATGGCGGGAAAGACATCCGAAAACATCGACGAACTGGAAATTCTCCTGTATGACGGTACTCGCCTTAGGGTAGGAGCAACCAGTGACAACGAGTTGGAGCAGATCATCCGCGAGGGTGGCCGCCGCGGCGATATCTATCGACGGCTGAAAACTCTTCGGGACAAATACGCCGACGAAGTCCGCCGACGTTTTCCAAACATCCCACGTCGCGTGTCGGGTTACAACCTAGACAAACTGCTGCCGGAGAATGGCTTCCATGTTGCTCAAGCGCTGGTAGGTACGGAGGCCACCTGCGTCACGGTGCTCGAAGCCGTAACCCGTCTGGTTTCCAGCCCTCCCTACCGCGCGCTGCTGGTGCTGGGTTACCGGGATGTGTTCTCAGCGGCTGACGCGGTTCCAGAGCTGCTCGAAAACGAGCCGATCGGCCTCGAAGGGTTCGACGATCTCATGGTGAGCAACATGAGGATGAAGAGCCTGATGACACACAATCTCGGCCTGCTCCCCAAAGGTAATGGATGGCTAATGGTGGAGTTTGGCGGGAATTCCACGGAAGAGGCTGAGGACCACGCCCGTCGATTGATGGACAAGCTGAAGCAGAAGGGGGACAAAGCACCCCATGCAAAGCTGTTCGACAATCCGGAAGAAACCAAGCACATTTGGGAGGTCCGTGAATCCGCGCTAGGAGCGACCTCCTGGGTTCCGGGCCAGCCACCCGCTTGGGAAGGATGGGAGGATTCCGCTGTTCCGCCGGATCGGCTAGGTGACTATCTGCGCGACCTGTGTGGCCTATACAAAAAGTACGACTACCTGGGGGCATTCTACGGCCATTTCGGCCAAGCTTGCGTCCACACCCGAATCACGTTCGACCTGTTCACGGAACCGGGCATTGAAAAGTGGCGCCGTTATATGAAAGAAGCAGTGGACCTGGTAGTGCGCTACGGGGGCTCGCTGTCCGGCGAACACGGAGACGGTCAAGCGCGCGCGGAATACCTGCCTGACATGTTCGGGCCGGAGTTGGTGAAGGCGTTCGAGGAGTTCAAAGACATCTGGGATCCACAGAACAAAATGAATCCCGGGAAAGTTGTTTATCCATATCGCATCGATGAGAATCTGCGGTACGGCTCGGACTTGCGGCTGCCCCCGGTCAAGACACATTTTCAGTTTCCTGAGGATAATGGCGACTTCGGGAAAGCAACGATGCGCTGCGTGGGCGTCGGAAGATGCCGGCGCGAGCATGCCGGTGTCATGTGCCCCAGCTACATGGTGACTCGTGAAGAGAAACACTCAACGAGAGGCCGCGCCCGCTTGTTATTCGAAATGATGAGCGGCGATGTGCTGGAGAAGGGATGGAAGAGTGAAGCCGTGAAGGACGCGCTCGACTTGTGTCTGGCTTGTAAGGGCTGCAAGGGCCAGTGTCCGGTAAACGTCGATATGGCGACATATAAAGCCGAATTCCTGTCGCACTACTACGACGGCAAACTGCGGCCTCGCTCCGCATATGCCGTGGGTCTGATTTATTGGTGGGCGCGTTTAGCTTCGCTCGCCCCGGGCATCGTCAATTTCTTGAGCCATGCACCCGGTCTGAGCAGTGTAGCTAAGGCTATCGCCGGTGTTCATCAAAAGCGTACCCTGCCAGCTTTTGCCAGGCGAACTTTTAAGGACTGGTTTGCGCAACACAGGAAACGAAACCAGAATGGCCCGAAAGTAATGCTCTGGCCGGATACGTTCACCAATCACTGGCACCCGGAGCATGGGGCGGCCGTAACGGAAGTCCTGGAGCAGCTTGGTTATCACGTGCTGGTGCCGAAGGCATCGCTCTGCTGTGGACGTCCACTATACGACTTCGGCATGTTGGACACGGCGAAGAAAATGCTTCAGCAGATTTTGGATGCGCTGCACCCGGCCATTGAAAAAGGTATCCCGCTGGTGGGCATAGAGCCTAGCTGCCTCGCTGTGTTCCGTGATGAGCTGTACACGATGTTTCCGAACAACCCGGACGCCAAGCGACTGCGCGAAAGCGCGTTCACGCTCGGGGAGTTCATCGAAAGACACGGCCACCTGGATCAACTTCCGCCGCTTCATCGAAAGGCAATCGTTCAACGTCACTGCCAGCACGAAGCCGTCATGAAATTCGATGCGGACCGGAGAGTGCTGGAAGCCATCGGGCTCGATCATGAAATTCTGGATTCCGGTTGCTGCGGCATGGCTGGCGGCTTCGGCTACGAGGCAGACCATTACGATGTGTCGGTTGCGTGTGGCGAACGGGTCCTTTTGCCGAAAGTCCGTGAGGTGGGCGAAGACACGTTGATTATCGCGGACGGTTTTAGCTGCGAAAGCCAGATTGAACAGCAAACCGGCCGCACTGCAGTTCACCTGGGGCAGGTGCTGCAGATGGCCTTCCGGGAGGGAGCGCGCCCCAAGGAACCTTACGGCGCCTACGTGAAAGACGAGTATTCTGTGAATCGCGACAGGGCCGGTGCGGCCGTATCGTGGATCGGTGCGGGAACCGTTGCCGGACTGGCCGCTCTGGGTTTATGGAAGGCTGTTTCCGATATCAGACGACGATCGTAAGGATGAATCACACCGCGCGCCGAAGGGGATCGAGAGAGTAGGAAAGGACGCGTTCGCTATCCTGCGTAAGGAATGAGCAAGAAAGTTCTTGTGTTTGGCGGCGGAGGGCAACTGGGCGTGGAGTTGTGCCGCGAATTTGAGCGCAGGCAATGGGAGGTGCGGTGGTTTGAACGCCAGCAACTCGATATCACCGATGCCGAGAGCGTAGATGCGGTAATCGGAAGCACCGATCCGCAAGTCGTACTAAACGCCGCGGCGTACAACCAAGTGGATATCGCCGAGAACGAGCCGCTGGCGGCGTATCAAGTCAACTCACTTGCGGTGCGGAACCTGGCTGTCGCATGCCGTCAGGCCGATGCCCGGCTTGTTCACTACTCGACTGATTACGTATTCGACGGCACCAAGGGCAGCCCGTATGTGGAGACGGACACGCCTCATCCCATCGGCGCGTACGGTGTTTCGAAACTGGCTGGTGAGCTTTACGCTCAGGCCTATCTGGATAACGCTCTCATCATCCGAACATCCGGCGTGTTTGGACCTGGCGGCATGTTCACGCCGCGCGGCAACTTCGTCGAGTTGATGCTTCGGCTGGCGCAGGAGACCAAACCAATTCGTGTTGTGCGGGATTTCGTGGCCTCGCCGACCTACGCCCCGGCAATGGCCGCACGCACTGCGGACATGGTGGAGAAAAATCTCCAAGGAGTGTTTCACCTCGGCGGGGGTCAAGCGATCTCCTGGTTTGACTACGCTGCAATGATCTTTCAGCTCGCTGGCCTTTCTCCAGCCCTGGAGCCTACGAGCGAAAAGGAACACCGGACTCTCGCTCGGCGCCCGAAGTTCTCCGCGCTCTCCAACAGCAAATTGGAGGCTGCCGGAATAGCTCCTATGCCCCCACTGCGAGAGGCGCTGCAGGAGTATCTACGCGCCCGCGAGCACGCTACTTCCCATCGTTTGGCGTAGCGTAATAGCCGCTGCGGGCCTGGACCTTGTAATCTTTGTCGGTCTTGATCTGGATGCGCCGGAAGCTGCCGTCGCGATTTGAATTGATGGGAACATAGCCGATCGCGTACTGGTTCCGCATCTCATCCTGGATCTCCGTGAATGCGTCCTGGAGCGTATGTTTTGCATTAACCGTAAATACGTGGCCTCCAGTTTCTTCCGACATTTTGCGAAGTTCCGACTCGCCTCCGCCGCCCATCATCACGAAGCCGCCGTGGGAGTAAAAAGCGCGGTCCACGTAGTAGATGCTGTAGAGAATGGCGTCCGCCTTCTGTGCCGCCTCGACGGCATCTCTTAATTTGTACTGGCTGCCCTGGTCCTCACCATCGGTAATCAAGATCAGAGCTTTCCGCCCTACCTCGCTCTTGAGCTTTTCATCGGCCGCGAGATAGATCGCGTCATACAGCAGCGTTCCCTTCGGGGTCCCCATATCCGGTACCGGTCCGGTATTCACATTGGGGATGGGGCCGCGGCCGATCATCGGCGTGTTGCCATCCCCCCTCAAGTCCTGCAAGCCGGCCTTTAGCAGGCGGGGAGAGTTGGTGTAATCCTGCAAAAGCTCCGTGTTTTTGCCGAATGAGATGAGGAATGCCTCGTCTTTCTTCCGAATGACGCTGGAGAAGAATGCCGAGGCGGCATCCTTTTCGATATCGATCAGGTTCTCCTGGCTGGCGCTGATATCGATCAGCAATCCCAGAGTGAGTGGCAGGTCGCTTTCCCGTGCAAAAAAGCGGATCGTCTGCTGCTTACCGTCTTCGTAAATCTTGAAGTCCTTTTGCTCCAGATTGGGAATGAGTTGGCCGCCCTTTTTCGCACGCACGGTAAAAAAAATGTTCACCAGATCCACGTTCTCGCGTATGGTCGGCTCGCTGGACGCAGACTGATCCTGCTGGTCGGCGGGTGTTTGGGCGATGGCTGCTCCGGCTGCTGCATTCCACACCAACGCTGCCGCGAATGCAAGCATTGCGACGCCAGGCCGTGATAAACATCGAAGAGGACTGCTCATGTCGTTACGATTATCTTCTAGAGTTTTGAGAACCCGATGGAACTAGCACTGCGACACTTACGAACAGCTGACCCGGTCATGGCCGGAATCATTGAACGGGTCGGGCCTTATGCTTTGGCCCGCCGGGAACCAACCTTCGAGACGTTGGCCCGCTCCATTACGTTCCAACAGCTCAGCGGAAAGGCAGCCGGGACCATCTTTGCCCGATTGAAGAAGGCGGTCGGACGACGCTTCACAGCCTCAGCATTTCTGCGGCTGACGCCGGAAGAGCTCCGGGCCTGCGGATTATCGCGCCAGAAAGTCGCCTCACTGCAGGATCTGGCCGAGAGAGTGGCCCGCCGGGAAATCAGCTTTCGCAAACTCGCCGATCTGCAGGACGAGGAGATTATCCTGCAACTTTCAAAGGTGCGCGGCGTGGGCGTTTGGACCGTGCAGATGTTCCTGATGTTCGCGCTGGAGCGGCCCAACGTGTTACCAGTCTCGGACCTTGGGATCCGGAACGCGGTTCGCCGCGCGTACGGACTGGACGATCTTCCGAAAGCCAAGGAACTGGCCGAAATTGCCCGGAAATGGCATCCGTATTGTTCGGTGGCCACGTGGTACTTGTGGCGCAGCCTGGAAGGCCTGGCCACCATCTAGAACTCCAGTCCTTCCGGCCGGGTTACGATCCCGATTCTAGCGGGGGTAGCGGCCGGGCCGGCTTGAAAACAACTACTCCCAGCGGCGGAATCGCTATTGTCGCAGAGGCTGGACGGCCGTGCGACGAGGTTGCCTCGGCGTTCACCCATCCGCCGTTGCCCATATTGCTGCCGCCGAAACAGGCCGCGTCTGAATTGAAAATCTCGAGGTGCCCGCCCGCTTCCGGCATGCCGATGCGGTACAACGGATGCGGCTGAGGAGTGAAGTTACAGACGAACACGAGATAGTCATCCCGCCGCTTCGCCCGCCGCACAAACGAAACGATTGAGTTCTGTGCGTCATGGAAGTCGATCCACTCGAATCCCGCACCCTGGAAATCCACCTCGTACATCGCAGGCTCTCTTTGATAAAGAGCGTTCAGCGCGGTCGCGTATTCCTGAAATTGGCAATGGATGGGATAGTCCAGTAACCACCAATTGAGCTGGCTTCGGAAATTCCACTCATAGCTGTCGCCGAACTCACTTCCCATAAAGAGAAGCTTTTTGCCCGGGTGGCCATACATGTATCCCAAAAACACCCGGGCATTAGCGAACCGCTGCCATTCATCGCCGGGCATTTTCCCGAGCAGGGACTGCTTACCATAGACAACTTCATCGTGCGAGATCGGCAAAACGAAGTTCTCGGTGAACGCGTAGACCATGCTGAAGGTGATCGCGTTCTGATGGTACTGACGGTAGATAGGATCCAGCGAGAAGTACACCAACATGTCGTGCATCCATCCCATGTTCCACTTCATCGTGAACCCGAGACCGTTCAGATAAACCGGTCGCGAAACGCCGGTGAAGGCGGTGGACTCTTCCGCTACCGTAATCGCGCCCGGCACCTGGTGTACCAGCTCATTTGTCTTACGGAGGAAGTCGATGGCCTCCAGATTCTCGTTGCCGCCGTACATGTTGGGGATCCACTCGCCCGCCTTCCGGGAGTAATCCAGATAGAGCATCGACGCGACGGCGTCCACCCGAAGACCGTCGATGTGGTATTTCTTCAGCCAGAACAAGGCGTTCGAGATTAGAAACGAGCGCACTTCATTCCGGCCGTAATTGAAGATAAGCGTCCCCCAGTCCGAGTGCTCGCCCAGTCGCGGGTCGGAGTGCTCGTAGAGCGCCGTACCATCAAAAAAGGCCAGTCCATGGGCGTCCTTTGGGAAATGTCCCGGCACCCAGTCCATAATGACGCCGACGTTTTCCTGGTGACACCGGTCGACGAAATACATGAAGTCCCGCGGATGGCCATATCGCGAAGTAGGGGCAAAATATCCGGTGACCTGATAACCCCAGGATGGCTCGTACGGATGTTCGGCGATGGGCATGAGTTCGATGTGCGTATAGCCCATGCGCTTGACGTAGGGAACCAGCTTATCGGCTAGCTCTCGATAGGACGGTGGCTGGTTGTCTTGGTCCCTTATCCACGAACCCAAATGAACTTCGTAGACCGACATCGGCCTGTCCAGGGTGTTGGTCTTTCCGCGCTGCGTCAACCAAGCGTCGTCGTGCCATTCGTAGCCATCGATATCGGTTACTACCGAGGCTGACTTGGGCGGTGTCTCCATCAGAAAGCCATACGGGTCGGATTTCATCTGGCTGTACCCGCGATAGCGCGATTTCACGGCGTACTTGTAGGGCGCTCCGGCCTCCACTTCCGGGATGAAGATCTCCCAAACGCCACCCGTGCGCAGACGCATCGGATGGCGGCGCGTATCCCATTCGTTGAAATCGCCGACCACGCTAACCACAATGGCGTTCGGAGCCCAAACTGCGAAACGAGTGCCGTTCACGCCGTCGATCGTCACCAGGTGAGCGCCGAAACTGTTATAGCCTTGGTAGTTGGTGCCTTCCGAGTGTAAGTGCAGGTCGTAATCGCTTAACAGGGGGCGAAAACGGTAGGCGTCCTCTTGTTCCGTGATGTGGCCGTGGTAATCCGTGATCCGAAACTTGTAGTGCGCCGGTTCCTCGGTGACGCGAACTGTAAACAGGCCTCCAGGATGGATGCGCTGCATGGGAAGGGCTTTGCCACCCGTCTCCAGAACGAGTTCCTTGGCCTGGGGCAAGAAGGCCCGAATCTCCCATTCACGTTTAGTTCCAGTGCTGCTTAGTGCGTGGGGTCCAAGGATGCCAAATGCATCTCCGTGGTAACCGCCCGCAATTGCTTCCATTTCTTGCTCAGTCATGGCACGTTTATTATGGCAGTGAGAGTAAACACCGGGACAAAAGGTGTCGCTCTAAGTGAGAGATATGATTTCCTTGCAAACAGATTTCGGCTTTGCTCCGTCGGGACGCTGCCAGAGGGTAAAGTAATCGAAGACAATTTTGGGTCAACTCTTCAGGAGTTCCTTCGCGCTCTACCGAAAGCGGAACTCCACATTCATTTAGAAGGATCGGTGGAGCCTGAGACGATTCAGGAACTGGATCCCTCGCTTTCGTTAGATACGATTCGGGACAATCTTCATTACACGGGTTTTGCCGGGTTTTTGAAGGCCTACGTCTGGGTAACACGAAAATTGAACTCGCCAGAGGCTTACGCGTTAGCCACGCGGCGCCTGCTGGAAAAGCTGGTGGCGCAGAATGTTTCCTACGCGGAGATTACCCTTTCGGTAGGCGTCATCTTTTGGAAACAGCAAAGTATCCACGAGATTTTTGAGGCGATAAGCGCGGAAGCCGCCAGGTTTCCGGGCATTGAAGTCGGGTGGATTTTCGACGCCATTCGTCAGTTTGGCGTGGAAGAAGCGGCCCGCGTGTTCGAAATCGCTAAGGAGTATCACGAAAAAGGCGTCGTTGCGGTGGGGATCGGCGGCGATGAAGAGCGTGGCCCGGCGGCCTGGTTTGAGCAGCTTTACCGCGAGGCCAAAGCGGCCGGCCTCGGGCTAACCTGCCATGCCGGTGAGGTGTCGGGCGCGGAAAGCGTATGGCAGGCGATCAACATCGGCGCCGAACGCATCGGGCACGGCATCCGTTCCATCGATGACCCCGAATTGTTGACGGAACTGCAAAAACGGAACATTGCGCTGGAGATCTGTCCCAGCAGTAACGTCTGTACCGGGGCAGTGGCGCACTTGACGCAGCATCCTATACGGAAGCTGTGGGAGGCCGGTGTTCCGGTGGTGCTGGGTACCGACGATCCGGCGCTCTTTTTCACGGATCTCCTGCACGAATACACGCTGGCCGGCGAAATCTTCGGGTTTTCCCAGGCTGAACTCCGCGAGCTAGCGGCGAATAGCTTTACGTACAGCTTTAAACGCTGAGAAACGGGCGTTGGAGCGGTGCTACCCGCGACCCTCGCCTACT
Source organism: Bryobacteraceae bacterium (assembly GCA_035475295.1). Classification (GTDB taxonomy): domain Bacteria; phylum Acidobacteriota; class Terriglobia; order Bryobacterales; family Bryobacteraceae; genus Bog-105. The sequence goes on along the minus strand of DATIMM010000200.1, from coordinate 35,660 downwards.
TTCTCTTCCAGTAAAAGCCGGATCAGGGCTTCCAATTCGCGTATACGGTCGCCGAGTTGCTCCAGGTCGCCCTGTTCAGATTCTGCCGCTTCGGCAACACGGCCGTGCTCCAGTTTTCCGATACCTGCGCCACGCGACCTGACAATCTTGCCCGGAATGCCGACTACCGTCGACCCCGCCGGGACCGAGTGGACGACCACAGAGCCCGCGCCCACCTTTACCCCGTCCTCGAGCGTGATATTGCCCAACACCGAGGCACCTGTGCCAACCACAACCCGGTTCTTAAGCGTCGGGTGGCGCTTGCCGCCCTCGCTGCCGGTCCCCCCGATGGTCACCCCCTGATACAGGAGAACGTCGTCTCCGATCTCCGCCGTTTCGCCGATCACGACGCCCATGCCGTGATCGATAAACAAACGTTTGCCTATCGTGGCGCCAGGGTGAATCTCGATGCCGGTGAGAAACCGGGAAAATTGCGAAACGAACCGGGCCGTTACAAATCGTCTTTTCCGGTAAAACCAGTGGGCAATCCGGTGCAGCATAACGGCGTGCAGGCCCGGATAGCAAAGAATAACCTCCAGACTGCTTTTAGCAGCCGGATCCTCCCGTTTGATAGCCCGGATGTGGTCGCGTAGTGACATCTGTCTCTAAGGGATGCCTTCACGGCGCCTTTTGCTTCTGAGACTTACGGCGCTCATCACTCATGATACCGTGGGAGGTAGTTATGCCTGGCGGATACCTGCTCGTCTTAGCGTTTGCGCTTCTGGCCATCCTGTTTCCCATGGCCGCATTGGCTGCCGGTCGTTTTCTGCGGCCCTCCAACCCTGAGAAAACGAAGCTGGAAGCCTACGAATGCGGTATCCCGATGGAGAACACGGCCAGGGGACGCTATTCCGTGCGCTTTTATCTGGTGGCCATGCTCTTTGTGATCTTTGACGTCGAAACGGTGTTCCTTTTTCCCTGGGCTGTTCGCTACCGGCAGTTAGGCTGGTTCGGACTGGCCGAGGTCGGGATCTTTCTTTTCTTCCTGATCGTTGGCTATGTCTGGATCTACCGCAAGGGTGCTCTCGACTGGGCGTAGCCTCAGTAGCCCTCGCCTAGAATTCCACGTCTAAACCGAGAAGCAGCATCACTAAAGCAGCGGCGTACAGGACCCCGGCGAACAGTCCGGCAGCATGATGCTTAAGAGCACTTCCACGGTAGGCGATCCATCCAACCGGAGGTCCGCTCACCGGAAGATTCAGAAAATAGATGCTAAAAACAAGCGTGGAGACCGTTACCGCAATCACCGAGATGATCAATGCGCCGTATGGGCCTACGCCGATGTCGGTATATAGGCCGCTGCGCAGCAGGGGATAGAATCCCCCGAGAAATATGCCACTGGCGACGGAAAAGGCCCGGCCCTTGGCCGAGTTTTTGGCAGCTTTGCTCCGTGCGGAGGCTGCGGCCAGCATGTAGTAAATGACCGCCGCGAACAACAGGGCCAAGACAAGTAAAGGTGCCAGGATCGTTCCCTGTCTGGTCCGGTAAATCCAGCTAAAGTTCAGAGCGAGGGCCGCCAAGATCCCAAGCACTGGCGAAAGCTTGCTTTCTAAGGAGAGCCCCGCAAGAAACAAGAAGTTGCCTAGCGTGAGTGCCACCCCTCCCAAAGCCACCCAAGCTTTGGCTCGCGTGCCAGCAACCAAGAGGCGGTCGCCGAAGCTCATCTCGGGGCCGAGCGTTCCCAGGGTAGAAACGATTAGCACGGAGGATAGTAAGAGTCCCGCGCAGACGTCCAGGTAATAAAGCTCGTAGCGCCAGCCCGAGATTGCGGCTTTAGAAACAATTATCCAAAGCGCCCAGCAGGCCACACATGCTACGAGCAGGATGACTACGGCCAAGTGGGTGGAAGGAAGTACCAATGCCTAAGCGAACCGCCGATTCTATTTTCTATTATTGTCTGACTACATTGGGCGAACAGCAGTTTTGCATGGAGACCAAACTGGTTGGACCGATAGGGTGATCGGCCTGAAAGTAATTCTGCTGCGACAGGTTGCGGTACACGTTTCCGGCAACTCCCGAGGCAATCGGACCACTGATGCCGCGTCCGCCAGTCAAAAGTACGACTACCACGAGCTTATTCTTGCCTACATCGTTGAACGAACCAAACCAGCCAAGGTGGACGCCTGGTTGCGCGGTATCAGTACAGGTTCCAGTTTTTCCGAGTACAGGTTCGTCCGGGTTGAAGTTTGCGCGCTTCGCCGTGCCATATTCTACGGCAGCCATCATGCCCGGTTTGATCTCGGGAATCAGATTAGCGATGTCGAGGCTACGTTTCACGCGTGGAGTAAACGCCTGTACCTCGGCCTGGTCCTTCGGATACTGCAGATAGTACATCGTGCCGCCGTTGGCGATCGCACCGACGATACTGGCCAATTCAAGGGGAGTAAGCCGGATACCATCGCCAAAGCTGGTCATCATGCCCACGCCACTGGCAGGCGGTTCACTGGTGAGAAACCCGGGTTCCTCGCCGGGAATATTCAGCCCTGCCTTTTCACCTAGGCCAAATAGTTTTGCGTACTTTTCCACACGTTCAAAACCCAGCTTGTGGCCAAGCGTCGCGAAATAAAAGTTGTTTGACCGGGCCAGAGCCTGGGTCATATCCATCGAATACCTTCGCGTGAGGTGGACGGGCGTAGTCGGCTCCACAATCCCTTCATTTAAAGAGGCGAGTGAAACAACAATTTTCACGGTCGAGCAAGGCTGAAACGCACCCTTCAGCGCCAGCTTTTGATTGACCATGGTAAGAATGCGGCCGGTCTGGGGGTCGGCTACGACTACCGTTCCGTTGTAGGGGCCGAGCGCATCCACCGCAGCCTTCCGAACCACCAGATCTTCGCCGTCGATATTATCGCCTACCGTAGAATCAGCGTACGTCGGCTCTGTCCAGGGATTGTAAAAAACACGATGCCGGCTGTGACGTCGGGTCCGGGAAACCGGGCGTGCGCTTGCTTCGTCGGTATGAATCAATGCGGCTTGGGTTTCGGTGTGCGGAGCAGTGGAGATCGCCGCTTTCCTGGCCGTGGTCCGCCTGGACGTATGTCTACGTGAGCGATGCTTCTTTTTGCTGACGGATCCCGAGGGGGACGCCGTCGATTGAGCCGCACTCACCGGAGATGCTGTCAGTGGAGTGGTGGCAATGAACGCTGCGGCCGGAAACAGGGCCGTAGCGACTAAAATCCGCGAAAATAACCGGAGGTTTCTCATGCAACCCCTAGAAGCTTATAGTTCCCATCAGATACAAACCGACCCAACAACCAGGTAAAAAGACCAACTGGTACTGACTACTTATACCGTATTTCTCATAACGTTCCAACGCTCGGGAGATTAATTGAAATCAATCTTTAGATGGATAAGTACCGTACTCACAAAGAAGGTACCGGCGGCGGGAAAAGCTCTCATGGGAAGAGCTGAAACTCTCCCTTTTTGCTTCGATTCCGGACCCGAGGTGCAGAAATAAGACCGGCCTGCGGTACATGGTCAAGCTCCGCAGCATGGGGAGTAGGGAATTACGAGAAAGAGAGCCTCTGCTGCTCCGGCCTCGGATTCGGTTTCGCCTCTTCCAGCTGGCGCTGCTGGTTGCGGAGCATGGCAGCCGCAAATTGCCACGTGGGGCCGGGCGTGTCGCGCCAAGGCGCCGGGACAATCACCATGCAGTAGGCATTTGTTGCAGGATCGTAGTCGAAATAACCGCTTTGCCTGGTCTGAAGTGCCAGCCAGCGGTCGGGCAGGGCATAGCCAGCTTCAATGAGGCCGCACTCGACGGGAACCTCGTTAGGGTCCAGCATCTCGCCTGGAGTGACGAAGTAGAACTCGTTGGAGTAGCGCATCCCGATCCGTCGCTTCAGCGGATGGCGGAGTTCACATAGAAAATCTGCGCGGGAGGTCTTCACTTCATAGCAGATCCGCTTCATCGCCTGATGCGGAAGGCAGTTCAGGGCAAATGCATCCAGTCGCTGAACACTCCCGTTGCGGCGCCCCGTTCCCACCTTGAGTTCGCGCAGGAACAACCACTCCGACGAACGGGCGTGAAGACTGGATTCCAGAATGCTGATCAGAGCTGCCGCCGACGGTTTCGAGCTGTCGGGGCAGAGTTCAGCGGAGAGAGACTCGCAAACTTGCGCTGCAGCAAGATCAGACATCAACTTCTTACTTCAATGTAAAGCTATCATCTTCGGCGGACCAGGGCCGCGGATTCACCGCTCCTCGGCGACTCGGATCAATTCGGTTTCCAAACGATCCTGGAGGGCCTCGTCCAGTTTTTGCCCCGCGTGGGTGACATAGAATACGTCCATCGCTTTGTGGGCTTCTGTGTCAATCATCACCAGGTCAATGTTGCATTCTGCCGTGTTCAACGCAGAAGCAAGATTGTAAAGCAAGCCCGGACGGTCCTCTCCGGCAAAATCTATGAGTGTCGACCGATCGGAGGCTTCGTTGTTGAAACGCACCATGGGAGCAATGCGGGCACCGCGACTGGGGCGGGGAGCGGGACGGCGCCGCTTCAATAAGTCTGCCACCTCAATGGAACCGCGGACTACACATTCCACTGTCCAGGCCAGGCGATTGCTCTCGCCGGGATTGAGATCGAGCGTGTGCATTGGGTCAGCAAAACGGAAGCTGTCCAGTGCGCAACCCCAATTGTTCGAGAACGCCTCCGCCTTCACGATGTTCATCCCAAAGCTTGCCAGCGCGCCACAAAGCCGAGCAAACAAGCCTGATTCATCGTGCGCGAGCACCGTGAGCAAGTGTGCATCCGCATTGGACTCGATCTCTACGGCAACGCCCTCGGCCTGCATCTTTTGAAACAGGGTATAGTGATGCTGGATCTGCTCCGGCGTGTGGGTGCGAAGGTACCGTGTGGGAAAGCCTTCAAGGAACTTGAACAGACCAGGCGAAGCATCGGTCAGCGGGATATCGGGCGCACTGATCCGATCTGTTGCCAACTCGCGCGTTAATTGCTCCAAACCCATCAGATAAACACGCCAAAGCTGCTCCAGACGCCACGGCGTCATGGCGGTTGGGTTCACGGCGCTGATGTCGGCGAAGGTAAGTAACGCTAACTGCCGAAGGTGTTCCTGCGTGCCGACGTTTGACGTGAGAAAGCGTGCCGTGGCAGGATCTTCCATGTCCCGGCCGTTCATAATGAGCGAGAGATCGAGATGATGCTCGATGAGAAAGCGCACGGCCTCTCGATCGGCCTCGGGCACCTGCAGACGCTGCATAATGGCGTCTCCCGTCTCGAGAGAGCCCCGCACATGATCCCCGGGCATTGTGCCCTTCCCAATGTCGTGCAAGAGGAGCGCAAGCCGCAAAGCGGGAAGGTTGTCGTCTTCCTGCAATAAGCCCTGGAAGCGTGACGTGGCCTCATCTTTATTTGTCAGTAGGTCGTCAATCACGCCAATCGCCACAAACGTGTGCTCGTCTACGGTGTAGCGGTGGTAAAAGTCGCGCACCACCAAGCTGTCGACGTGTTCCCATTCCGGGATAGCAGCCGCAAGCACGCCTGCTTCCTGCATCTGTTGCAAAGCAAGCGCAGTGTGAGGCTGGGAAAACAGCTCGCGCCAGGATGCCCAGGCGGGCGAATGGTCACGGAACGCACGAGTGATCTCGTCCGTGCTCGCGCGAATGCGCCTCTGAGCATCCCAGGAAAGCCGGATGCCGTGACGCGCCACGAACGCGAACAGGCTGAGAATCGCCGGGGCCGAGCCCAAAGTCACGGCTGGATTGCGGAGAAAGACGTGGTCGCGCGAGACGGTAAAGTCGGCGGTCGACAAGCGATTCCGCCAACTGCGAAACTGCCCGAACAGCGAAGGATCGTTGGAATCGACAGAGTCGAGTGCATGCGTGCAGTATTGGAAGATTCGCCTGGCATGTCCGTAGTAGCGACGCATCCATTCGCCTGGATCTACGGCGCGCCCATTGAGAGACTGAGACGCGCTGTCCTGGAGTTCAAACGTGAGAAGATTGCTATCGCGCCCGGTCTGGAAATGAAGGAAGCAGCGTAGCGTGTATAAAAACCGCCGCGCCTCTGTCAGCTCCAGCAGTGTTTCCTCTACGGCGCTATTGCGTGGATCCAGCCTTCTAAGCCAATGAAGCAGGTGAATATCTCGTACGCCGCCAGGACACTCCTTGATGTTCGGTTCAAGATGATACGCGGTGTCGTTGTACTTCCTGTGACGGCTGCGCGTGAGCTGAGCGAGCCGGGAAACAAGCATGGCTCCGGAGCGCTTGTAGAAATCGGACAGACCCTTCGAGAGCTGGCCGAAAAGGAACTCACTTCCGCGCAGAAAGCGAGTGTCAAGAAGGCTGATGTGCAGTTCGGTATTGCCATCCTGCACGCGGCAACACTCGCTCGTGGTGCGAACTGAAGAACTCAGTTGAAGGCCAGCATCCCAGAGAGCGCGGCAGAACTCCGAGAGTTCTTCCTTGGACCCGGCAAGATCAGCCTCGTTTTCAAAGACGACGAGCAGATCGATATCGGAGTAGGGGAAAAGCTCCCGCCGTCCATAACCGCCTACGGCCACCACTGCGAGCGGACAGCGCAGCCGCGTTAAAAGATATTCGTCAACGGTGCTAATTACAATCTGGTCGACAAGCGCCGTTCTTTGGTCGAATACCCGGCAAGGATCCCGATGAACTTCGAAGTCATCAGCGATCTCTCCCAACGCGGCCTGTTGTGGCTCCACCTTTTGCTTATACACCGGTTCAGGGGAGCGTCGTTCAGTAGGCACTGCTTATAGTGCTGCCTCGCCAGTGTCGTCATTACGGATGCGAATGGCATCCATCACGTCGGATACAAATATCTTGCCGTCTCCCAACTTGCCTGTACGGGCACTGGCGGACAAGGTGCGAGTAATTTCATCCAGGCGCGCATCGGGAACCACTAACTCCAGTTTAATTTTGGGAAGCAGATCCACCTGGTACTCCATGCCGCGGTAAACCTCCTTATGGCCCTTTTGACGCCCATGCCCGCGCACCTCAATGATAGTCATACCATCGACACCGATTCCTTTTAGGGCTTCCTTAACTTCGTCCAACTTATGAGGCTGAATAATCGCTTCTATTTTCTTCATGGCTTCATCCTTCGGTGTTATCACTGCCTGGAGTTAGGCCTCCAGATTGTAGCCTTCCTCTCCGTGCATGCTAAGGTCGAGCCCTTCGCGCTCCTGATCTTGCGTCGCTCGGACACCAATCACCAGATCAACGATTTTCAGAATAACGAGCGTACCGACAATCGCGAGACCCCACGCGATGACGACAGCAATGAGCTGGTTCACCACCTGTCCCGGATGACCGTCTACCCAACCGAGCGGTAATGCTTTACCCGCGGAATCCTTCAGCGAATCGTTGATGAGATTGGTCGCGAAAACGCCGGTGAGAAGGGCTCCCACCGTTCCGCCGGCGCCGTGAACACCAAATGCATCCAGCGTATCATCGTACCCGAAGCGGCTTTTTACGGTCGTGACCATGAAGTAGCAAACGATTCCCGCAATAAAACCGATGAGCAGCGCGGGGAAGGGTTTCACAAATCCCGAGGCAGGCGTAATGGCGACCAGACCCGCGACCGCTCCTGAAATACCACCGAGCATGCTGGGCTTGCCATGCTTCACCCATTCCGCGAACATCCAGCCCAGGGCCGCTGCCGCCGCGCCGAAATGGGTTGCCACAAACGCGCTTGCCGCCAAGCCGGATGCCGAAACGGCGCTACCCGCATTGAAACCGAACCAGCCGAACCACAGCAGGCATGCGCCGACTACGCTGAGAACCAGATTGTGAGGCTTCATCGGCTCCCTGGGAAACCCAACGCGCTTACCCAGATACAGAGCACACACCAGCGCGCTGACGCCGGAAGTAATGTGAACTACCGTTCCACCGGCAAAATCGAAACAGGGAACTTTTCCGCCCAGAAAGGCATTCAGGAATCCGCCTTTTCCCCAAACCATGTGAGCCATCGGAAAGTAAACCACGGTGGCCCAGAGGCACGTAAAGAGGAGCATGGCGCTGAACTTCATTCGCTCCGCAAACGCGCCGGAGATGAGCGCCGGAGTGATGATGGCAAACATCAACTGGAAGATCATGTACGTTTCATGGGGGACCGTGGCGCCGTAGTCGGGATTCGGAGCGGTGCCCACTCCATTCAAGAAAAGATAGCGGAAGTCGCCGATGAAGGGCGTTCCCTCGGCAAAGGCGAGGCTGTATCCATAGACCGCCCAAAGGACCGTAATGACCCCCATCAGTACAAAGCTGTGCATCATTGTGCTGAGCACATTCTTACTTCGCACCAGGCCGCCATAAAAAAGTGCGAGCCCCGGCCCCGTCATTAACAAGACGAGAGCGCAACTGGTAAGCATCCAGGCGTTATCTCCTGAAAGCTGCGCCGACTTAGTCGCTGCGTCGAGAGCGTTGAGCCGCGCATCCACAGAGGTGGCTGTGTCGGCCCAAAGCGAACTGGCGCTTAGCGCTACCAAGATAGGCAGCAGATACTTACACATACTTTTCATGCGTGTCCTCCCAGTTACTGCGATGATTGAAAGGTTTAGCGTAACAGCTTACTGGCAGTCCGCATCGGTTTAAATATTTATGCCCTGCATTGAAATGTTTTATGCAGGAGGCGTACCGTGACTAACAAAGGAGAAATAAAGGCGGCTCAATGAGGAAATCAGTAACCGGCTATTAGTCCCGATGACTACCCCAACGGGCCAAGGCAGTTCTAAATAACGCAGGTCGAGGCTTGAGGAGAGGACCTCAGAACACAAACTTCAGACCGCCGCGCAAAGCGCGTGGCGCCTGGACAATGATCAGCCTACCACCATTGCCGTTGTCTACCGGGAGGTAGCCCTGCGCAAGGAGGTTATACAGATCGGCTGTCAGTTCGAAGTGTCCTCCCATGCCAAACATAGGCGGGAGGGGCTGCCGGACGAGAATATTGAATCCCGGTTGGGCCGAAACATCCTGCACTGTGAATACATGTCGTGGAATTACGGCGTTGCCATCGACCCAACCGTAGTTGACCAGGACCCGCGTTCCGGCAACAGGGACTTTGGCTTTGACATCGACCGCCGCCGTGTTATGGCCTTCCTTGTTCAGAAAGCGATTGCCCGAAACCCTGTTGGCAACCGGCACTCCTTCGCCGACCGTGAAACCGCCGAGCCTGCCGTACGCAAGAGCCACATCCAAGTGATCGTTCACCCGTTGTTCCGCTGATGCCAGATAACCGGTTCTGTTATAGCGCCCCACATTGTAGATCGACGTCGTTGACACGCCGTCGGACAGCAGGTCGCCGGCATCGAGTGCCGAGGTGTCGCCTGCCACGTTAAGACGCCCGTTCGCCACCTGTTCGTAAAAGGCGCTAACCGAGTATGTGCGCGACCCCACGCTCTTGTCGTAGCCGAGTTCGTAGTTCTGCGTTCGCTGCAACTCCAGGCGATCGTTCCGATAGGATACTTGAGGCACGCGGGCCACGGCTCCCGGCGAGGAACTCATCGTGCTTTCAAAGTCAGTGCCCGCCGCTTCTTCAGGCAGCGAACCATTGTGAGCCTGATGGGCCACTAGCGCATCAGGACGGCTCCCGTCACTGTATACCGCCACTACCTTTCCCGCTCTCCCCAGGTCTCCGGTGACACGCGCAAACGGGCTCAGGCGGCTCCGGTGCTGAATGTAGTCGAGGGATTCTCCAGTAGCGCCGTACTCGATATGAACGTTCCCGGTGGGGTCCAAAGTCTGATACACACTAACCGACATTGTGCGTACCTGAGGCAGCGACCCTCCCCCGACCGACCCGGGAATATTCTGGCCCTCCGCCAGCGCCCACTGTGAGACCGAAAACGACACTTCGGGTGATCCCACAAAGCCCGCGTATCCATCCCTGGTGTAGAAAGCGGACAAGCTGACCGCCCCGGGATTGATTCCGTTACCTGCGCCATACGTCCCACTCACGCGGAGCTGATTGTCGCCCAGAATGTTGGTGGAAAGGGCAAAGCCGGTACCCAGATCGGACGGTGCATAATCCGAATCGATAATGCCGTTATCCCCGCCTGACAGGGAAACAACCGCACGGGTATCGGAGAATATCCGCGTTCGCCCTTCTCCGTGGGATGCTTTGGCTGTTTCCAACGGCATCCACCGAGTAATGGGGCGAGTCGCTGGCGAAGAACGCAGCACCCATTTCCAGTCGTCCGACATCGTGCTCGTCGGTGGCACGTACTTCACTTCTATGCTGCTCAGCAGGGTTGTCAGATGAATCTGGAGGAGGCTATCACTTCCGGCCTTTACGGCAATCCTGTCGCGCGAGGCAGGGAGAAAACTCGGCAGGGAAACGCGTATGGAGTAGGTGTCGATGGGAAGGTCGGCGAACGCAAAGCGACCGTCACCCAAGGTGGAAGTTTTTGCAAGAAGACGCTCGTACCTATTGAAAAGCTGGACCGAAGCGCCCATTTGCGGGATACCGGCGGCATCCACCACCGATCCCAGCAAATTGCCCGTCACCGGAAGAAACGGGTCCGCGGCCTGTAGCCGGTCCGCCATTGCAAGCAGGCTGGCAAGCAACAACAACGCACCGGATTTTGATTTCGCGAAACCCAATTTCCCTATGACCTCTCGCGTTCGGGTAACCTCCGAGCCACGAGAAATGCCTACGAGGTTACCGTAAACGGCGCGGATGGCGAAAGAGTTCGATTCTTCAGCGTATCCGTAATTTTCAATTTTAGCGTGTATTTTCCAGGCGGGAGAGTACTAAGTGGCAGTTTCTTCTCCACGGTGACCAGAAAGGCGGACGCGTTTGGAATAGAGCTCAGTTTTTCAACCTGGCTCAAAACCGTCTTGTTAGTCTCCGCGTTCACCACTTCGTATTCGATGTTGCCTTCGGGCTTCTTCGTCTTTTCGTCCATGCCCAAGTTATAGAACTCGGTATAGATGCCCATGGTTTCGTTTCTCTTGAACACATCATCGATCCGGGGGCGGACCTTTGAGCTCCGGATTACGAACTGGCCGGCGCCGATGCTTTTGGTGGGGACGCGCTCCAGATCGTCCGCCAGAATCACGCTGCTGGCGCCTAATTCATCCTCGTTATAGTGAGGCACCACAAGCGGCATTTCGTAGTTGTTTACGGTGTTTCCGACGGTATCCTTGGCAACGATATTCAAGCGGTAGCTTCCCGGCGCGAGGGGCACCGTCTTCGAATAGACTTGCGAGCCGTTCATCGCCTTCTGCAGCATCTCTGCCGGAAGATCGACACTGACCGTATCTTCAAACCAGTTCACCGGGCGCCGCGTAAGTGAGGTGATGCGGCCGTAAATGTTCACCGTAGCCTTGGAAATCTTATCGGTGGTCTTATACTGCAGATCGCTGTTCTTGAACTGGACCATTAAGTTGGTCAACACGGTGGCATCGGTTACACGGATGTAATCCGCCCGAACACGCATCGGAAGCGTGTTGTAGCGAATGCTGGAATCGACTACCGCCTGCAAATCCTTGAACTTAATCACGGGGGCCTTCTGCAGTTTGGCCATCTGCTCCAGCCGCGTGAACTCGTTCATGCTCTCCGGAAGCGGCTGATTACCGGTACCGAGGTGTGTGCCGTCCGTGCGGGTGAACCGTTGGGTCTTGTCGGCCATGCCCATCTGTTCGGCGAGAGTTAATCCAGCGCCTGGAACGTAGAGGAGGGCGTCCTTTTCCGATGGATCGGTCGTCATCCTGTACTCGCCGCTCATCGTGGTGTCCACAAACTCGATATTGATATTCGTGCCGATCCCGTCGATGTAGCGATATCGCCAGTCTTCAAAGGGATACGTGGAGGTCTCGCCGCCACCTTCCTGATAAGGCCGCTGATAGCTGCCACCGGAGGGATGGGACTCGATTTCATCGGGCGGGCCGTATTTGATATAGATCATGCCGCGATCGGTCTTCCAGCCAGGAATACCCGACGCGTAATGGTCGTTTGCGTAAGCGATCCTGCGGTAATGCTCTTCTTTGTACTCGTTCTCCTCGGTGTCAGGCGTGGGATCACGACGCTGCCAGAAGGCCTCGACAAACTGCTGGCGTTCTTCGTCCGTCTTGAGACGCTTAAACGCCTGCTTTTCTTCATCCGTGATGATGTACAGCACGTCTTCATTCAGCCACTTCTTCCAGGGCCCCATCAGCTCTTTTTCAAGCTGCTTCTGTTTCTTCGCGATCTGCTTTTTGGTGAGCGGCTTGGCGACCGTATCGCTGTCGGAACTGCTGGAACTGCTGCTTCCCGAGTTTTGGGCGGGTAAAGGAATAGTGACAAGGGACGCCACCGTGATGCCAACCAGAACAGGAGAACGGAAGGCAGGAGATAACTTCATACCGAGGAAAACCACCTTTGTAGGCTGTGAGGGCTACAAACTAAGTCTAAGTTTGTTTGAACCCAGCGTCAACGCCCCTGACGTACATTTCCTGGTTTCGGTTTCGATCTAACGCCGCATTCGGCACTGAAAATGAGAGAAAAAATGGCCGGCGCTATGGCATTTGGGAGATTTGTTCCCGAATTGAAGAGAGGCGACCTGAGAATCCCGGCGACGCAGTCACTGGTGTTGCCTGTTTTCGCTCCTACGGCTAGAGAACGGCTACTTTGGCTGTTTACGTGCTGAACTGCGTCAGAATAGTAAAGTACATTCTTCGGGGTATTTCTTGGGCCACGTGGCCCAGAAGGTTTTCTCTTGAGCGAGTCCAGAAACCAATTCGTAGGAACCCTGCTGCTGGTTCTGACGGTAGCGGCTGTTATAGCTGCCGTCCTGAGCTTCGAACACCTGCGTTCGTACCCCCTTCACGACGACGGCGTGACCTGGGTCGACCAAAAAGGTCCTGACGGGCAGAATCGCGTGGTTGCCGAATACGTAGCTTCCAACAGCCCTGGCGGCCGTGCGGATATCCGACTTGGGGACCGACTCTTGCAGGTCGGCTCATTCCCCGTCACCAAGGCCCTGGACGTTCCACAGGCTCTTTGGCAGATCCCGCTGCTAGGCCGGACGAAGTACACCCTCCAGCGCCACGGAATTGAGTTTCAAAAGGACAACATTTTTATTGAAGGGGCTCCCCGTGATACTGCGATCTATTATCAGTACGCAGTGGGCTTGGCCTATCTGGTCATCGGGCTTTTTGTTTATTACCGCAGGACCAGCGCCGCTAAATCGCAGCACTTCTATCTCCTCTGCCTGTTTTCGTTTATCGCCTGCTGCTTCCATTACTCCGGCAAACTGAACACGTTCGATGAGGCAATGTACTGGGGCAATCTGGCCTCGTCCTTGCTAACACCGGCCGTGTTTCTGCATTTCTGCCTTACCTTTCATTCCCAGCCGAATTACCTCCAGAAACGAGGGAGCTGGCTGGTTTTGTATGTGCCGTCGTTGCTGCTGCTCGCCGCCGTCCTGGCCTCAGCCATGGGGATTCTGCAGTTCTCCTCGCCCTTATTGGAGGTTCGCTGGCTGCTGGATCGCCTGACACTGGGCTTTGGAATGTTGCTGTATTTCCTGGGAGCGGCTGCGCTGGGCGTGGATTACGCACGGGAGGAAGATCCGGTGCTCCGGCGGCAGCTGAAATACCTACGGAATGGCGCGTTGGTGGGACTGGCGCCCTTTACTGCGCTTTACGTTCTTCCGTACCTGTTCGGCAGCGTGCCGAACCACCTGATGAATCTCAGCGTCCTTTCGATGGGCCTGATTCCCCTCACTTGGGCCTATGCAATCACGCGCTATCGCCTGATGGACGTGGATATCATTTTTCAACAAGGGTATGTCTACACCCTGGCAACGCTTGCTGTAATCGGCGTTTTCTACTCGCTGATCTTCCTGATCTTCAATACGCATACCATCACGCCGCCGGCGTTCGTCGTTCTCATCTCGTTTGCCACGTTCGTCTTCCACCCGATTCGGCGCTGGATTCAGGAATTACTGGACCGCTGGGTGTTCTACCGCGACCGCTACGATGCCCGGCTGACGCTGATCGAGTTTGCCCGCGAACTCAGTTCGGAGACGGACCAGGACGCGATGCTCGCCAAGGTTTCGGATCGCCTGCTTCGGACGTTGTCCATTCAGCAGATTGCGTTCTTTTTATACGACGAGGAGTGTGGCCAATTCCGCATTCACTCCTCCTCGCAAAAGGCGCGTCGAACTGCCGTATCGCAGGATGGCCACCTTAACCTGCGGTTTTTGGACGAAGCGCGAGCCTCAGGCGAAGAAAAGCCCTATCTGTTTTTTGAACGGACGAAGAACCTCCGCGATATTGTGTCCCAGTCCTGGCCGCAGTCCGTGCGCGATACGATCGCGGAGCTGGACTTTACCTACTATGTGGCGTGCAGGTCCCGCGGCCGAGTCATCGCCTATTTCGGCGTCAGCCGCACTACCGAGGGCGATTTTTTGTCGCGGGACGACATGGAACTGCTGGCAACGTTGTCGAATTACGTTGCCATTGCCATCGAAAACTCTCGCCTGTATGCCTCGCTCCAAAGCAAAGCCGACGAATACGAGCGCTTGAAGGAATTCAGCGAAAACATTGTCGAATCCATCAATGTCGGCGTGCTGGCCGTCGACCTGGAAGACCGCGTGGAAAGCTGGAACACGCAGATCGAGAAACTAACCGGGATTCCTCGCGAAGAAGCGTTGGGGCGACGGCTGTCCGAGTTGTTTTCGCCCGAGCTCTGTCTGAAGTTTGACGGGGTGCGCAACTCCTCCGGTGTGCACAACGTGTATAAAGTAGGACTGCAGGCGCGGGAGCCGGAAATACCGATGGCCACCGATGGTTTGATTCCCTCGGTCACCTACAACGGGATGGGCATTGCCAAAGCCAAGCCGGGGGCGCAGGAGTCCATCGTCAATATTGCTATCGCGCCGCTTGTTTCGCGCGAACTGCAGCAGATCGGCCGGCTGATTATTTTCGACAACGTTACAGACCGGGACGAGCTGGAGCGGCGCCTGGTGCAGGCAGATAAGCTGAGTTCTATCGGGTTGTTGGCAGCAGGCGTGGCCCATGAAGTGAATACCCCTCTGGCCGTCATATCCACGTATGCCCAGATGCTGACCAAGCAGGTCTCGGGCGACGATCAAAAGTCGAAGCTTCTGGAAAAGATCGCTAAACAGACGTTTCGCGCCAGTGAGATTGTCAACTCCCTGCTCAACTTCTCTCGCACGGCGCCTACCGAATTTGTGGAGACCGATCTCAATCGCGTTGTCCGAGAGACGGCGTCTCTGGTGGAGCACCAGTTCCAAAAAGTGGGAGTGAAGGCGCACATCAGCCTCGCCGAGCACCTGCCTCCCATTCGTGGCAACTCAGGCAAGCTGCAGCAGGTGTTTCTGAATCTGTTCATTAATGCGCGCGACGCGATGCCTGGAGGTGGTACGCTCACCATCCGGACGTGGGCTGAGGGCGGCTTTGCCCACCTGGAAGTAGCCGATACGGGCAGCGGTATCCCTCCCGAGCACCTGCAACGCATCTATGATCCCTTCTTCACGACTAAGGGCGCGAAGAAAGGGACAGGACTCGGGTTGTCCATTTCATACGGAATTGTGCAGGAGCATAACGGCATCATTGAGGTGGACAGCAATCTAGGCCGCGGGACCCGTTTCCGCCTGGAGTTTCCGGGCATTGCCGCGCGGTCCGAGCTACAGGCCGAACCGGTGCGCAAAGCTTTGTCGGCCTAACAAGAATCTACTATGTGTCCTTCCTCTCCCTGATGTCTGCTACAACGACAGTAGTGGGAACTGCTGCTTTTACCGAACTTCCAGCCGACCGCGTCAGCGCCCCGGAGCGCCGCCGCATCCTTGTCATTGATGACGAAATCGATATCCGCGAAAGCCTGGAGCTGTTGCTTACCGGGGAAGACTATGATGTCGATCTCGCCGAAAACGCAACTTCCGGGCTTCAGAAATGGGAGAACGGCAACTACGATTTGGTATTGCTCGATCTGATGATGCCGGACCGTTCGGGCATCGAAGTGTTGACCGATATCCGCCAGCGTGATTCAGAAACGCCGATCTTCATGCTTACCGCGTATGGATCGGTGGAAGTAGCGGTACGCGCGTTGAAAAGCGGCGCCAACGATTACTTTGCCAAGCCCTGGGACAACGAGAAGCTGCTGATCGAAATCGATCGCATGATTTCCAAAGGGCGACTGGAGCGCGAAAACACCCAGCTCAAGCGCGCCCTGAAGCAACGTTATGCGTTCCCCAATATTGTTGGCAAGAGCGAACGTATGTTGCGCTTGCTCGATCAGGTCGCCCAGGTCGCCTCGAGCCGGGCCACGATCCTGATCACCGGCGAGACCGGCACTGGTAAGGAGTTAATCGCCAAGGCAATTCATGCGCACTCGGCGCGCGCCGATCAGACGTTTGTGCCAGTCAATAGCGGCTCCCTGCCATCCGAACTCCTGGAATCCATCCTGTTCGGTCACGTGAAAGGCTCGTTCACCGGAGCCGTTGCGAACCGCAAGGGGCTGTTCGAAACCGCCAACCGCGGAACCATCTTTTTCGATGAGATCGGTACCATCACTCCCGAAATTCAGGTGAAGCTGCTCCGGGTCCTGCAGGACCGCGAGTTCATGCCGCTTGGGTCAAACGAAAGCATCCGCGTGGACGTCCGGATCATTGCGGCCACCAATGCCGACCTCCGTAAGCTTGTCGACGAAGGCAAGTTCCGCGAGGATCTTTACTACCGCCTGAATGTGATCAATCTTGCGTTGCCTCCCCTGCGCGATCGCAGGGAGGATATTCCACGCCTGGTGGAGCACTTCTTCGTCCGATACTGCCGTGAAAACGAGAAGTTCCTGAATCGGGAGGGGCGCTCTGTGTTGAACTTTGAACCGGAAGCGATGCAAATTCTCATGGAGCACAACTGGCCCGGTAACGTCCGTGAGCTGGAAAACGTTGTAGAGCGCGCCGTAGTATTGACCACGACCCCGTCCGTACCTGCGCATGTGCTGCCGGATCACTTGCAGCAGGCCAGCGGCATGCGCATCACGCGGGACGATAACGGAATGGTTGCGGCCGATGCTTCTCTGTTCGAAATCGTTGCTGATTATGAGCGCCGCAAGATCATCGAAGCACTGGAAGCAGTGAACTATAGCCAGACGGAAGCTGCGGAGATGCTGCGCATTCCGCTTTCCACGTTGAATCAAAAGATCAAGCGGCTCAACATCGATGTGAAGCGTCGCCCGGCTCACTAGGTCTTTAATATCGCCGTGCCCTGCGATATTCTTGACGAGGATAAAAGCCCGTGAAATTCTCTGCTTTCCTTACTGTCACATCGATCCTGTTCTGCTCCGCGCCTGCCTGGGCACAAAGCACTGCTCAGACGAACGAAACGTCCTGCGAGTCCCAAAAGTCCAAGCTGCAAGATGAAGTAAACCGTTACCAGAAGCAACTCCGCGACTGGCCCAACCTTGGCCGCTACCGGGACGAAGATGCCCGGATGACTCCTACGAAGGCTGGCGTCGACCGGGTGGTTTTTATGGGCGATTCCATCACGGATTTCTGGGGACGTCAGCGCGGAACGTTCTTTCCCGGCAAGCCCTATGTAAACCGCGGTATCAGCGGCCAAACCACACCGCAGATGCTGATCCGCTTCCGTCCGGACGTCATTAATCTGCAACCCAAGGTTGTTGTGATTCTGGCTGGCACCAACGACATCGCTGGTAACACCGGCCCCGAAAGCCTCACCGATATTGAAAACAACCTGGCGTCCATGGCAGAGCTCGCCAAGGCCAATAAGATTCGGGTTGTGCTTGCAACCGTGATGCCCGTCTGCGATTACATCAAACCGCAAACCGGGCGGCGTCCGCCAGCGCAGATTCAAGCCCTAAACACATGGATCAGACAGTACGCAGGTCAAAACGGGCTGACGCTATTGGACTACTATTCGGCGATGGTGGACGATCATGGCATGTTGAAAAAAGATCTCACGTTTGACGGCTTGCACCCCAATGCCGAAGGCTATGCCGTTATGGGCCCTTTAGCGGAGAAGGCGATCTCCGACGCCGAAAGCCGCCGCCAGCAATAAACTAATCCGCTTGTTTGGAACACACAGCCGAGACGGATGTCACCCGCTTGGCCCATCTTATTTAAAGGTCCCGGGCGCAACTAAAGATGAAACTCGGCGCCGATTTGGCGGATACATACGCGGTCCACGGAGGAACCCGCCGCGGCCATGATACGTTCAATTGGTTCCAGACGAGCTTCCCGGCCCAGGCGGAAGGTTTGATGATGCACCGGAAGCACAAACTCTGCTCCAGCGTGGTTGGCCATTTTCCATGCCTGCTCCGGATTGCAGTGAACCTGAATCCACGGATTGTATGCGCCGATCGGCATTACGGCCAAGTCCACGGGCCTCGAAGTACGCAGGGCCCGAAACGTGTCCGTATACGCGGTGTCTCCCCCAAAAACGACTCGTCGTCCGTTCACCTCGATAAGGTAGCCGTTAAAGCCCCGGTACACATCGCTTCGGATGCGTGCGCCCCAGTGTTCCACTTGAAATGCGGTCACCTTCGCCGGGCCGATTTGCACGCTCTCGTTCCAACGCAGCTCGTGGGCCGACGCATAACGCTTGGGCCGCAACAGATCGCATGTCCGGTGTGCCGTCACGACGTGTGTGCGGCCACTCTCGAGGCGCCGCAGGCTCGGAATGTCGAAGTGATCCATGTGTGCATGGGAGAGAAGGATCAGATCAATCGGCGGCAAATCGCCAAACTCTGCCGCTGGCTCAACGATTCGTTTGATTCCTACCGTCATCGGGCCCATGTTCAGGCCCACACGGCTGCTGAACACGGGATCGGTCAGAATCGTGAATCCGTCTACTTTCAGGAGCACCGTGCTGTGTCCCAGCCACGCAGCATGGAGGCCACGATTCGGCCAAAGTTTAGGCCTCGGAGAATGCGGAGCAGGTACGCTTTCCCGTGTGAATTCCCCGGATACCTGGCGGAGAAATGCCGGCGCGGCCCGCCGAAGAAATGTGACGGTTCCCGAACTCATCGCCATGTCCACAGCCATGGTGTTATCCAGGTTCACAGTACGTGGACGCTTATGAATAGTGAAATGGTGCACGTTTCGCTTTCAAGGTCATTCGAATGGTTCCTAACCGGAATGAAAGATTCGGGCAGCGAGAAAGCAATTCTATCTCTTCAGTCATGCGGTACTTCCGTTTTCTTCCGATGGCGTCGAATACTTATCGAGTCACGCAATCTGAATACTCCCGAAGCGTTGATGTACCCGGCAGCTTTCATGAGGGCGTCTCCTCACTCCAATCTTACGATTATCAATCCTTACGAGCCGTTCTTCCGCTCGCTTCTGAGCCTTTCCGGCGTAAACCACGGATATAGCATCGGCAACAGATATAGGGTTAGAATTGTCGCCGTAATCAAGCCTCCAATCACCACGGTGGCAAGCGGCCTCTGCACCTCGGCCCCCCGTGATGTGGAGATCGCCATGGGAATAAACCCAAGACTCGCGACCAGGGCCGTCATCAAAACCGGCCGCAAGCGGTCCATCGCCCCTCGTTTAATGCCATCCATCATCTCGCAGCCGCTAGCGAGGAGCGTATCGATGTAGCTCACCATCACGACGCCATTCAACACTGCAACCCCGAACAACGCAATAAACCCGATCGATGCTGACAGGCTTAAGTTCAACCCGCGCAGCCAAAGCGCTGCGATTCCTCCCACCAGCGCGAACGGCACGATCAGCAGAATCAAGAGGGCCTGTTTCACATTGCGGAAAGTTGCAAACAGTAGTGCGAAGATGATCACGATTGAAACAGGAAGCACGATCGCCAACCGTTGATTGGCGCGCTTCTGATTTTCAAACTGTCCGCCCCAGTCGAGTCTGTAGCCGGGCGGGATCTTCATTCCGTGGGCGATTTTCTGCTGTGCCGCTTTCACAAATCCGCCCAGGTCGCGCCCTCGTACACTGGCCTGCACCGCCACCCGCCGGCGCGCGTCTTCCCGGTTTACCATCTCGGGCCCCTGCACAGTTCTGATGTCCGCCACCTGCCGCAGCTGCACGCGCTCTCCGCTCGGCGCGATCAAATACAAATCACCGAGCTTTTCGATGTCATTCCGGTAATCGTTTGGCAGTCGCACGGCAATGGGAAAGCGTTGTTCTCCTTCCAGCATTTCGGAGACCTGCTTGCCGCCCAGCATCGTTTCCACCAGCTCTTGAACGTCGGAAACATTCAACCCGTAGCGCTCCAGTCCAGCACGATTGATATTTACGTTCAGATCTGCAATGCCCATGGAGCTATCCTTGTGCACCTCCGCCGCGCCGGGCACGCTGGAAATCAGCGCCACGGCCTGCGCGGCAAGCCGGTCCAACGTATACAGATCCGGCCCAAAAATCTTCAGCGCAAGGTCCCCGCGGATTCCGGTCACCACCTCGTCCATGCGCATCTCCATTGGCTGTGTGAACACAAACGCCGCGCCGGGAACTTCGTCGTCCAACCGCTTCGACAACTTCTCGATCAGCTCGTCCTTTGAACTGCAACACTTCCATGTAGTCTGTGGTTCCAGCATCAGATACGAATCCGATTCTTCTACGCCCATTGCTTCAGTAGCAAAGTCAGGGCGCCCCATTTTGGTCACGACACCCTTGACTTCCGGAAAACTGCGGATGACCTTTTCAATACGCCGACCCAGGTAGATAGACTCACTGAGCGAGATGCCTGGGAGCTTGCGCGAAGTTACTACCAATTCGACTTCGTCGAGCTTTGGCATGAACTCCGTGCCGATAAACCTGAGTGAGAAAATAGCACCCACGACACATAGCCCGGCAGCTGTTAATATCGGTCCTCGATGCCTGAGCGCCCACTCAAGCGAACGAAAATACCGGACTCGCAGTCGCGCAAACCAGTTCTCTTTCTTCTTGGCGTTTCGCCTTCTGATCTGGTTCGTACTCAGCACGAAACTCGACACCGTTGGAATGGCAAACAATGCCAGCAGCAGCGAGCCGATTAGTGCAGAACAGACTGTAATGGCCATGGGACGGAACATGCGCCCTTCCAGCCCCTGCAGCGTGAAGATCGGCAGATATACCGCAATGATGATCGCCACTCCGAACGTCACCGGCTTGGCCATTTCACGGACGGCTGGCCGAATCCTTTCCAGAATCGGCTTGTTGCTGTCCTCTTCGCTCTCGTTCTCCATCCGGTGAATGAAGTTCTCCACCATTACCACTGACCCGTCCACAATCATTCCGAAGTCGAGCGCACCCAGGCTCATCAGATTCGCCGAAACGCCAAATAGCGCCATCCCCAAGAACCCGAACAGCAGCGACAAAGGAATCACCGAAGCAACAATCAAGGCCGCGCGCCAGTTGCCCAGGAATATCAGCAATATGCATACCACCAGCACGCCTGCTTCAAACAGGTTGCGTTCAATCGTGTGAATAGAGTCGTCGATCACGCGGCTTTGGTCGTAAAACGGCGTGATGTGCACGCCCGCCGGCAGCTTCATGTGTTCAATGTGCTGCTTCACGTCCTGAATAATCTGCCGGCTGTTGGTGCCTTTCAGCGTGATCACCATCCCGCATACCGATTCGCCTTTCCCATCGCGCATGATCGCGCCTTGCCTGGGGTAGGGAAGTGTGGAGATCCTGGCTACATCGCGCAGCAGAACCGGAACGCCATTGTGCGACAGGACGACAATGCGGCCCAGATCCTCTACGCTGGCGGCCCGTCCCAGACCCCGGATGTTGTACTGCTCTTCGTTGTGCTCAATAAAGCCGCCGCCAAAATTGGCATTATTGTCCGCCACCCGCTGCACGATGTCATGGACGGATAGCCCATAACTACGCAGCGAGAGGGGATCTACCTCCACCGTGTACTGCTTCGTGTAGCCCCCCCAGGAGTTCACTGCGCTTACGCCCGGTACCTTGCGCAGATCGTACCGCACGTCCCAGTCGAGCAGCGTCTTCAACTGCATTAATCCCCAATGGGGCCCCTGCATGGTGAACTGGTATACCTCGCCGAACGCCGTAATCATCGGGTTCATCACCGGTTGCACACCCGCCGGCATTCGCCCCCGGACCTCTCCCAGACGTTCACTGACCAACTGGCGCGCCAGATACAAGTCCATGGAGTCGTCGAAAACAATGGTGACCATTGTGAGGCCGAGCTTCGAGACCGATCGCACCACTTCCAGCTTCGGCATTCCCAGCATCGACGTTTCTATGGGAAATGTCACAAGCTGTTCCACTTCCACGGGTGACATCCCTGGCGCCTCCGCGGTAACGACTACTTGTACGTTTGTTAAGTCGGGGTACGCTTCGATATTGAGATGCAGCATTGTGTAAACGCCGCCGACAAGGAGCGCTAACAGCAGCACGAGAACGAGCCATCGGTTATTCAGGAAAAAGTCGAGCATGAGAGAGTTATTTGTCGGTCTAACGTACCGCTTGGGTTATTCGCCGATTTGAGATTTCAGCACCTCGGACTTCACGACAAAGCTTCCCTGCGTGACCACGGAATCGCCCGCGTTCAGTCCGTTGCTGATCTCCGCCTGGCCATCGATCCTGCGTGCGATGTCGACGGGCTGTGCGGTAAAGATATTTCCCGGCTTTTCCAGAAACACGACGGAACTACCGTTGATGTTCTGTATCGCAACCGCCGGAACGAAGATTGCCCGGTGGGATTGCCCTTTGTTGATTTGGGCGGTGGCATACATTGCAGGGCGAAGTTCCGCGCGCGGATTGGGAACAGTGATGCGCACCATCAACGTCCTGGTTTGCGGGTCGAACTGCGGGCCCAGGCGCGTGACCCTTCCCTTGAATACCTTGTCCGGATAGGCGTGGCTGGTTACTTCGGCCGCGTCGCCCACGCGGACGTTTTCAATATCCGTCTCATTCACGGATGCCATCATCCATACACTCGTCAGATCCGATACCGTGTACACCTCCATGCCTGGGTCCACTACGGTTCCCAATGTGACTTTCCGGTCTACTACGGTGCCGTTGATCGGCGAGATCACCGGTACTAGTTCCGTTATCTCGGTGAGGTGTCCCAACTGAGATTTCGGCAGACCCAAGATATCGCTCAAATGCTCCGCTTCCTTGTTCACCGAAATCTGCGCATTACGAACGCTGGTTTCGGCGCTTCGCAGGTCCGACTGCGCCTTTTCCAGCTCCTGCGGCGACGCGCTTTTTAGAGCCAAAAGCCGTTGGATCCGGTCACGCATCCGTCGCTGGTACTCCACCATCTGCTGCTGCCGTTGGACTTCCTGCAGGGCGCTGTCGTACGCTGCCCTGGTTTCATGCACGTCGTGGCTATGCATCCGCGCCAGCACTTCGCCCCTGTCAGCGAAATCCCCCACGTTGGCATGAAGCTCCGTGATGCGTCCGGACGCGTAAACACCGATGTGCACGGTTTTCTCTTCGTCCATAACGATCTGGCCTGCCGCGGTCAGATACTCCGGCACGGTACGGGGTTGGACACGGATGACCTGGAGGCCTATATTCCTCCGGGCGTTCGGTTCAATTTTCACCGCGCCGCCCGCGCCAGCCTGTGATTGGTTGCTCCCGCCCGATTCCGACGCGGCTGCCTGGGTGGAGTCCGATTGGGATGTGTCGGTCGTGCTGCCGCCCTTACTGCACCCCGCTGCCGTCAAAAAACCACATGCCGTCAAGACGCAAAGCCACCGCGCTGCTCTCGTCACTTGCCCGCTTCCTCGCTTCCCGCATATTCCAGATTCACAATACTCTGCTGTAGATCCACTAATGCCCGTGAATACTGGGTCTCCAGGTCGATCCGATATCGCTCTGCATCCAATAGGCGCAGCAGCGGAATGCCGCCTTCGCGGAATGCGGCCCGCGCTAACCGCTCGGCTTCCTCCGCGCGAGCTTGGGTCTCCGGTAGCGTTTGCAGTAGTTTCCGCTCGTCCTGATAGGCGCGCTCGGCGCTTGCAAGATCGGCCTTTACGCCTGCTTCGGTCGTCCGCAAATTAGCTTGTGCGATATGCAATTGCGCCTGCGCTGCCGCGATATTCCCTTGATTCCGGTTTCGAAACGGCAAATCCACCTGTACCGCCGCATAAACGGTGTCCAATCCCAGATTCCGCTTGTAACCGAGGAACGCCTCCGGATCCGGCTTGGCATCTGCGTGCTGCAGTCTGATATTCGATTCCGCCTCGGTAACCGCTTCTCTGGCAATCTGCATCTCGGGCCTCACCTCGAGCACGCGGGCCAGGTCCGGAAGGACAACCGCGCGCGGACTGGCTAGCGAGTCTGTCAGAGTCGTTGGGGGAAACTCGCTCTTGCCCATCGCCCGGTATAACTCGACTATCGCCTGCTCGGCGTCCCTCTCTGCCGTCATTAGCTGCATCCGTACGCGATCTCGCTCCAGTTGTACTCTCATCAGGTCCGTCTCGGCCATCACACCTTGCTGCACCCGATTGCTGCTATAGTTCACGTCTTCTTCATAGGTGCGTAAATTCTCCCGTAGCAGATCGCGAGTACGTGCCGCGCCTGCGGCGTTCCAATAAGCGGCGCTCACGCGAGCCCGAAGCTGCCGCTTCAAAAGCTCTCGTTCGTACTCTGCACGATGCACTCCCGCAGAGGCCACGTCCACTCGTCGGGCCCGCTTTCCGGCCACTTCAAACGTCTGTCCGATATAGGCGTAGTTTTCCGTGTCGTTTGCGAACGAACGGGGCTGCTCTTGCCAGGCGCGCATATCTTCCGACTGCAGCGCCAATCGTGGATTTGGTCCCAACCCCGCCTGCACGCGCACACCTTTCGCGTTCTCAATCCGCCCCTGCGCCACATCCAACTGCGGATTCGTAGATAACGCCTGCTGGACGGCACCTTCCAGCGTCAGTTGCACCTGTGCCGAACACGTCCCGGCCAAAAGAGAAAAGAAAAATAAATCGCGGAAGAAATTTGTTTTGGAGAATGACACGTCGCTGATGTTTGATGCAGACTCCCCCAGTATCTTCTACGCCCGATAAACACAAGATAAATTACGCAATTTCTCTAGGCATGGAGGCGCGTTATGCGGAACAATAATCGATGTGCGGCTTCTACTGATCGAGGATGAATCCAATACCGCCGCCATGCTGGCAAAAGGGTTACGTGAGCACTCCTTTGCAGTTGATATTGCTGCCGACGGAAAAACAGGAATGGAAAAGGCATCGGTTAGTCCTTACGACCTCATTCTTTTGGACGTCATGCTTCCCGGCCTCAACGGTTTCGAAATCTGCCACCGACTGCGTGCCGCTGGAGTTGCCGTTCCCATCCTGATGCTCACCGCGCTTGATGCCATTTCCAGCCGGATTGAAGGACTGGACAGCGGCGCGGACGATTACCTCGCCAAGCCCTTCGACTTCGGTGAGCTGCTCGCGCGCATCAGGGCACTTCTGCGCAGAGGTCCTAGGTTGGTCGATCCGGTGTTAAAGATCGACAACCTTCAGGTGAATACCCGGTCTCGCCAAGTCTGCCGGGACGGCCGTCTCATCGAGATGACGTCGAAGGAGTATGCACTGCTGGAGTGCCTGGCACGAGAAGCAGGAAAGGTGATGAGCCGCCAGGAGATTTCCGAGCATGTGTGGGAGGAAGATTACGACCCATTCTCCAACTTGATCGAAGTCTACATCCAGCGCGTGCGCCGTAAGGTTGATACTCCCGGCGAGAAACCGCTCATCCATACCCGTCGCGGCGAAGGCTATTGGCTGACTGCGGAGAAAGTGCAGAACGAATGATCGAATCCGCGCGCGGCAGGGTCGCCGTTCTTTATACGCTACTCTTCGCCGCTATTGTCCTGGCCGTAGCCTCCGGCGTTTATTGGCTCATTCGCAACAACGCGTACATGCGTCTCGATCAGACACTCGAGACCACCCTAGACATTGCTTCCCTCGCCGTCCGCCACGAAATCGCGGAGCATCAGTCGCAGGGCAAGCAGACCGGCGAAGCGGCACTCCGTGAAGTCTTGGAGACCATGTATCAAACCTCCTTTCCTCAGGAGCAGATCGTAGTGCGGGACGGCACCCGCCTCGTGGCTTATAAGAGAAACCTGGGACGGCAACAGACGGACTTGCGGACGGTATCTTTGAAGGCGGGCAAAGGTCGAGCCAACGTCCGTGACCTTCGAATCGCCGCCAAACAAGTCTACGTTCCCCAATCAAAGACCGCCTACACGGTCCTGGTCAGCACGTGGCGTGGCGATGTGAACAATGACTTAGCTTCCGTGGTCCGCGCCTTGTCCATTACCATTCCCAGCGCTCTCGTGCTTGCTTTGTTAGGTGGCTATCTGCTGGCAAAGCGTACGCTTGCTCCGCTCCGAAATATGGCTTCCACGGTCGACGCCATCACCTCGAAGAACCTGGAAAGGCGGGTCGAGGTCGTCAATCGGAAGGACGAGGTGGGGCAGCTAGCTATCCGTTTCAACAACCTGCTGGAGCGTCTTCAAGATGCGTTCGTCCAGCAGCGTCAGTTTATGGCCGACGCTTCCCACGAATTGCGAACTCCTATCGCGGCGGCCCTCACTGCCTCGCAGGTGACACTGGGAGGTGCAAGCCGCACCGAAAAAGAATACCGGGAAGCCCTGACCATCGTGGAAGAGCAAATGCTTCGCTTGCGCCGCATCGTAGGCGACATGTTTCTTCTCGCGCAAGCCGATGCGCACGCCCTGCAATATCGCTGGGAGATCGTTTACCTCGACGAGATCGTGGCGGAAGCGTGCCGTGCCATCCGCTTTCTCGCCGAGAGTAAGAATTTGCGGTTAAGCGTTTCTAAATTAAGCGAGATGCCCTGTGCCGGAGATAGCGGTCTGCTCCGCCAAGCTTTGCTCATCCTGCTCGACAACGCCTGCAAATATACTTCCGCTGGCGGCTCCATCCGCATCGACGTGGAAATCACATCGGAAACTTATCTGGTCCGTGTGGCAGATACGGGCATAGGCATTCCCGAATCGGCCCAGCCGCACATCTTCCAGCGTTTCTACCGCGTCGATAAATCCCGCTCCCGTGCTATCGCTGATGGAGGTGGTGCCGGCCTGGGCCTTCCGATCGCCCGCTGGATTGCGGAGGTCCACGGCGGCGAAATCACGCTGGAGTCTTCCGATTCTTCCGGTAGTGTCTTCGCCTTGCATCTTCCACGGCCGCCCGTTCCGCGCACACGGGTTGAAGCCGTCCCAGAAGAGCAGCCCTCGTCTGCACTTCATGGATCGTAACTTGCCAGTCACGCCGGCTTGTCCCGTTACCCACCCGTAAACAGGTTTGGCCGAACGGGATGTAAGCTATAGAAACAAAAAGTTGGCGAACCTTGTCATTCCGGAACCCTCGCTCGTGGTGCTGATCGGGCCATCCGGCTCCGGCAAATCCACTTACGCAAAAAAGCATTTTCGGCTCACTGAGATCGTTTCATCCGATCACTGCCGCGCGCTGATTTCCGATGACGAGAACGATCAGTCCGTGACCCCCGAAGCCTTCGAAGTCCTGCACCTGATTGTGTCGCGGCGTCTTCGGAAAAGCCGTCTGACTGTTGTGGATGCGACGAACGTCCAGGCTAGTTCCCGCCGTACGCTCCTGGAGCTTGCCCGTGAGTATGGCGTGCCTGCGGTCGCCATGGTATTCGACTTCGCCGAGTCGACGTGCCTTGCAAATAACGGCAAGCGACTGCAACGATTGGTCCCGGCGCAGGTCATTGCCACACAATTGCAAGACCTTCGCACTTCGCTCCCACAATTACGGAATGAGGGTTTTGCAGAGATCTATATTTTGAGGAATTCAAACGAGGTAGACCAAACCGCGATAATTCGCCGACGGTATTCTGGCTATCGGCCGCCCGGCTCCCGCCCAACAGAACGTGGGCCGCTAGAATGGCTCGGCAAACTGCTTGGTAACTTTCGAAGCCGGTGAACTCAATTTCCGAATTGTCCCACCATTTCGCGACAGAACTCCCTGGCCTGAGCATGCTTCAACCGGGCGAATGCCTCGTTCACCCGGGCCGCATACATCCGCTCCCGCTTGTTCCATTCGGTGAATGAAATCTTCCGCTTATGTACGTCCTGCAGAACACCTTCGCGCTCTTGCACCAGCTTCTGCCATTCCTCATGAAGCAGTTCCACGTTCGTTGAGTCCATTCCTTAAGTTTTCATGAGAGCATTCCGACAAACAACATAAAAGGTTCTCGTTCAGTTGGGTGCAGAGAGTCCCGCTGGTACCGTAGACGGCTAAACGGGGCTATCCCTGCGGCTCCGGAGAGCGTAGTACTGCGGGCTTTATGCACTCAGTACCGGAACACCACCGAATAAATCGGTCCGTGCAGATGCGCAAAAATCCCGCTCCGCACCTGGCTCGTATTATGGATGTCGGCGTTAACGGCCCGGTATCCAGCTTCTATCGCAAAATGGCCGAGATTGATCCCTACATTCCCGCCCCCTTCGATAAAATGCCCGTAATCTCCGAACGCCATGCCCCGCACTTCACCATTTACTTCGATAAGAGAATGGTGTGGGATCGGAAAAATCCGGAACTCCGCTCCTGCTAGCGGCAGGCCGACCCTTTCCGACGTACTCAGCGTGAAATTTGCGGAGCCTGACAAGGGCGGTGCAGCAGTAGCCTGCACCGTGCCGGACCCATCCAGATAAGCGCCGCCCACCGAGAAACCGAGATGGCCGATAGGCTTGCTCCAAACGTCATACTGATATCCGGCAAAGGCGTAATCCAGCTCCGCGGACGATTTCAGTGAGCCATTCACCGTGTACTGCTGTCCCCGGTAGGTCCCCGTCTGCTGCATGGAAGCAAATCCGCTTAGACGAAACGGAGTGCCTTCCACCACAATCCGATGCCTCCGCCCCGGCTTCACGACCAGCTTTCCGTAAAAGGTAGGCTGATTCTGTTCAACGTGCAGTTCATTTCTTAAATCGAATGGGCTGCCCTCGATGAAAAGCTGCCCGGATGAGTTCACTATCCAAGCCGAACCTGTTAGCTCTATTCTGAAATCTTCTGGATCGCCAGTGGCGCTCCATAAGGTATTACATGAAAGGAGGGCTAGGGCGCTCAACAACCAGGCCCCGCTGTGAAGTCTATTCATTGGTTGGTCGCACAAACCGAACATCGTAACCCTGGCCTCACCTGAAAGAACCGGCGCCAGCACCTGCCGTCACTTCCTCCGCCCGGCGCTGTTGTGGTTTGGCCTCCTGCTGAATTTCGCGCTCGAGGAAATAATTCAGCGCTGTTCGTAAAGCCGCAATGGCAGCCAGCTTTTCTATATCGTTCCAACTCGGCGTCACTGCCGTATTCAGAATATCCGCCGCGAGCTCAAACTCCAAAGCCACTGCCAGCCAGCGGCCCAGCGTCAGGCGAACCTCATTTTTCTCGGCGGAGGTCGCACTCCGGCGAAAAAAGATCCGAATGGATTTTATCGTTGCCTCCAGGGCAGCAATCCCGATAATCAAGGCTGCGGCAAACTCTACTCCGCGCGACAGGTATTGAATGAGTACTTTTGCCTGCTCCAGTAGCCCTATGTCCATCTTGTCTCTACTGGAGAGACGGCGCCCTATTCCAACCATTTCTTTGAAAGTGAGTGATGGACCCTACCGCGGGGCGGCTGTGTTGGCGGCGCGCCCCTCGCTCCACCGGCTGTGCAGTCCTAGAGGAGCGTTCCACGCAGGGTTCGCGCTGCAATGGTGAAGTAAATGATGAGCCCGGTCACATCCACCAGTGTTGCTACGAACGGAGCCGAGGCGCTCGCCGGATCCAGGCCTGCCCGCCGGAGCACGAATGGCAGCATCGAACCCGCAAATGTTCCAAACGTTACCACTCCAATCAGACTTACTCCGATTGTCAACGCGACTAGCAAATAGTGCTCGCCGTACGTGCCTTTCACGCCCTGCCAAATCAGGATACGCGCAAATCCGATCACGGCCAGAATCGAACCGAGCACAGTGCCCACCAGGATTTCCCGGCGCACCACTCGGAACCAGTCCCGCATGCGCACCTCGCCCAGCGCAATCGCGCGAATCACCAGGGTCGTCGCCTGCGATCCCGAATTGCCGCCGCTGCTGATAATCAACGGAAGAAACAGCGCCAGGATAACTGCTTTAGCGATTTCATTCTCGAAGAAGCTCATCGCTGTTGCGGTCAGCATCTCGCCTACAAACAGGATCGTTAACCAGCCCGCCCGCTTGCGGATCAGCTGCCAGAACCCAATATCTAAGTACGGGCCGCCCAGCTCCTCGGTACCACCGATCCGCTGAATGTCCTCGCTCACTTCTTCCTGCAGCACCGACACGATGTCGTCCACCGTGACAATGCCTTGCATGCGCCGCGCCTCATCCACTACGGGTATCGCCAGCAGGTGGTGCTCGCGAAAGAGCCGCGCCACTTGCTCCTGGTCCGTATCCTGCGAAACGTAGACGAACTGCCGCCGCATGATGTCTTGCACACGCGTTGTTCGGTCGGCCGAGAACAGGTCTCGGAATGAGACCACACCAAGCAGCATTTGGTCCTCATCCAGCACATAGACGTAATAAATGGTCTCGACATGCGCAGCCTGCAGGCGCAAATAGGAAATTGCCTGATCGACGTTCATGTCCGGCCGGACACGGGCAAAGCGCGGGCTCATGCGCCCACCGGCATCGTCCTCCTGATACGCCAGCAGCGCCTGCACTTCCTTGCGCGTCGTATCATCCAACTGCGCCATCAACCCGGCCCGTTCGCTTTCCGGAATCTGCTGAATCAGATCGGCCGCATCGTCCGGGGCGAGCGACCGCAGCCAGAGCCTGTGCTCTCTGCGCGGAAGGGACAGCAGCAGTCTCGCCTGGGTTCGAGCGTCCAGGTTTAGGAACAGCTCACCGGCCTCTTCACGAGGCAGATCGCGAAAGAATTGAAGCCGTTCCGCGGCTGTCCCCAGGTCACGCCACTTTTCGTAAAGCGACTCGCTGTCTTCTGTCGTCGTTTGAACTGTTTCCGAATCGAATCGCACGATATCACTGCCCGCCCTTATCACCTTACAAGCCCACGGCATCTAATGCTCTGAAGACGACGTTTTCCGGCCGGATTGGAAAGAACTGGAACCGCAGCGCTGCCTCAGCTCATCCAGGTACACGGGCGGCCAGCGAACACTGTGATAAGTTCGTAGGAAAATCGAACAGGACAATAATCATGACCACCGAGGAAGTTGCGAACAAGCTCGTGAAGCTATGCTCTGAAGGCAAGTTCCACGAGGCGATAGATACCCTCTACTCTCCCGACATCGTCAGCATGGAAGCGGGTGCACCTCCAGGAACGTCCCCCGAATCGAAGGGTCTTGCGGCGGTGAAGGGCAAGGCCGAATGGTGGACCGCGAACCACGAAGTTCACTCTTCCGCAGTCGAGGGTCCGCTCGTCGCGGGCGCCCACTTCGCCGTCACCTTCAAGATGGACGTCACCTTTAAGCCTCAGGCCAAACGATTCAATTTGGAAGAGGTGGCCGTCTACAAAGTCGCCGACGGCAAGATTGTGCACGAGCAGTTCTTCTACACCATGTAGGGCGCGCAGCCGAAGCTGGCGCCACACCTCTAGACTAATCCGTTCTGAGCGCGCCCATCGGCGAGATCGATGCGGCGCGCCTGGCCGGAATTACGGCTGCAATAAAGGCAGAAATTGCGAGCGAGCCTGACGCTACCGTCAGTGCAACCGGGTCCCAAAACGAGACGCCGTATAGCTGTGCCGCGATTAAGCGTCCGGCCCCAATGGCCAGGGGCAGGCCCAGTACAAGCCCAACGAGCACACGCTTGAACGCTTCGCTGAGTACCAGTTGGACCACCTTGTGACGGTCAGCGCCAAGCGCCATGCGAATGCCGATTTCGTGAGTTCGCTGCGCAACCGTGTAAGCTGTGACGCCGTAGAGTCCAACAGCAGCCAGCAGCAGAGCTACGGTCCCGAACAGCCCCGCGAGGCTGGCGACGGCCCGCTCCTGATCGAACGTAAGTTCCACCTGCTGTTGCATCGTCCTCACGCTGTTGATCGTCAGATTGGGATCCACTGCCGCCAATGTCCGAGTCAGCAGCGGTTCGAGCGCTCCAGGCGAGAGATTCGTAACGAGCATGATTCCGCCCATGAAATGGGACTGCAGCTCGATTCTTTTCATGAGTTCGTTCTGATAGTCGACGGTCTGCGCAAGCGGGACGAAAAACATCGGCCGCGCCGGTTTCTGTAAGGCAAACCCCGCGAACTTCGCATCGCGGACAACCCCCACAATGCGAAAGGTACCGACATTCTCTGGCAGATCAAGGCCGAAGTGTTGACCTAACGGGTCTTCGTGGCTCCGGAAGAAGCGCTTCACGAAGGCTTGGTTCACGACCGCGACCGGAGCGGTAGTTTCGTTGTCGGCAGCGGAGAAGGAGCGCCCGCGCAGAACGGCCATGCCGAAATTCTGAAGATAACTGGCGCTCACTCGATCCCAGGAAGCGCCGGCCTCTTCACTCAGCTTGTGCGCGGGATGGCCGGCTACCAGAATCAGTTCACCCCAGTTGTCCGTAAGAGGGTTATATAGCGCGAAGTTCGATGACTGGACTCCCGGCAATCGATTCAGGCGGTTTTCCAGCTCGCGATAAACGGCCGCCAACTTTGGCTGGGTGTACGTGGCCGGAGGACGGTTCAGCGAAACGACCACGCGGCCTTGGATTTTGTAACCCAGATCCTGGTGCTCCAGGTTATCCAGGCTTCGCGCCAGCATAGTTGCGCCGGCAACTAGCACAACAGAAAGGGTGGCCTGCACTACCAGCAACGCCTTGCGGGCAAAGGAAGAATGATCGGTCGTGCTGCGGCTGACTCCCCGCAGTACTTCTGCGGGAGCCGTCCGCGTGGCGAACCAGGCCGGCGCTGAGCCGAAAATGACGCCTGTAAGCAGCGCGACGGTGAAGGCGAATGCCAGAACCACGAGCGACGGTTGGGTGCTGATCGGGAGAAAGTGGGAACTTCGAAACGCAAGTGCGAGCAGCAGCCGCGCTGCTCCCATGGCCACGATCAGTCCGGCAATGCCTCCTGCCGTGGCAAGTAGAAGACTCTCGATGAAGGCCTGCATGACGATCTGTCGTCTGGTAGCTCCCACGGCCAAGCGAACGGCAGTCTGCCCCCGGCGCGCAACCGCCCGGGCCAGCAGCAGGTTCGCCACATTAGCGCACGCAATCAGCAGCACCAGCCCGCAAACTGCGAGCAGGATCCGCAGACTACGCCCGTACTCTTCTTTCATAACAGCCACCCCGGCGCCTGCCGGGACAACATTGATCACCTGCTTGGGTAGCATCCGGATCACGTCGGGCATCCAGTTGGAGGGATAACCGGAGTCATTCCGCAGCCACTGCCGCAGAACACCAGTCAGGCGTGGCCCCATGCCCGCAATCGACGCTCCCGGACGCAACCGGCCGATGGCACGTAGCCATGCACTCGCGGACTGATGCAGTAACGAGCCGCCGCCGTCAATTGTCGGCTCCTGTTCCACGGGGATCCAGATATCCGGCGGGTCGCTGCGCAAGGTCTCGCCGAAGAATCCAGGAGGCGTTACTCCAACGACTGTGAAGGGATGTCCCTCGACAACGAACGTGGACCCCACGACCGAAGGATCGGCCCCATACGTAGTCTGCCAAGCGTGATGGCTCATCACCGCAACGGGTGCAGCCGAGGGCTTATCGTCCTCGGGCGTCAGCACTCGCCCACCCAATGCTCGCACGCCGAGCGTTGAGAAGTAATTCCCGGTAACGAACTCGGAGATCAGGGGCCTGGCAGTTGTGGCCGCGCCCTCTCGCCTCACGCCCACGCGCCCGCTGCCGGCCTGAAATCCAGCCACCTGGTCGAACTCTGGTGTTTCTGCTTTTAGCCGCTCATAGAGCGGGAAGGAAAACAGGCCCCAGCGGTCCTGGGGGCCGCCCTCCACGCAGCAATCGTCGCCCTCGCCGATGCGGTACAGACGCGAGGGATCGGAAACCGGCAATGAGCGGAGCATCACCGCATGGATTAGCGTGAATATCGCGGTGGTCCCGCCGATTCCCAAGGCCAGCGTGAGCATCGCAGTAGCAGTAAATACGGGCGATAGCCGGAATTGGCGCAGGGCATAGCGAACATTGCCAAGCAGACTGTGCATGCAAAACCTCTCCAGTACCTACGCAACCAGGGTCACTGCAAGTTCCAATAAACTGGAATTCGCGATCGCCCGTCCCGGATACGATCTACAAGGGAATGGCCACAGCCTTATGGTCGTGGCCAGCGCCAAAGCAAGCGCAGTGCCCAAAAACAGAGAGCGGCGGCGGCAAGAGTGAGGAGTATGAACAACGGCTCCGTTGCTAAATGCGGTCCCTCTGCGATTCCACGCCAGATATGCGCGAGGGCAAGGAGTCCAAATACCGCACCGGTGGTCACCACGTAGGCCTTCATAAATTGCTTCTTTCTTACACTCGGCTGCCGACCGAATTGTATCAGCGAATCCCGCTAGCGTGGCGACAGATACTTGCTCCCCACTGTGTTCACGAATCGCGGATCGGTCCTCCGCTCCGTACGGAGCACGTTCCCCCCCAACTGAATCGCCTTTAGTTCTTCTTCGAATTCAATACAGCCTCGGTTTGGCGCCGCATGATTTCAATGCAACGCTCGCAAAAGTCCTTGATCGTTTCCAACTGATCGGTCGAGTATCGCGTGACCATCTGCGCCGACTCACGCGCCAAAGCCTCATAAAAGGGTTTAATTCGCGCGATTGCCGGCGACTGACATAGCCGGATATACACCTTCCGGCGGTCCGCCTCGCTTCGTTCCCGCCGTGCCAGCCCAGCTTTTTCCAGACGGTCAATCGCCGCCGTGATGGCCCCTGTGGTCAATCCCGTTACACGTGCCAAATCGCCCGCAGTAACGTCTCCCATACGGTCCACGTAATCCAGGCACTTCAGATCTGTGACCGACACGCCCGCCAAGGTCGCAATTGCCTGATGGAACAGAATGCTTCGTGCCCCCAGCTCCCGCCCGATCACGAAGCCAACCAGGTGCTCCAATTCTTTGCGTTTGTGTGGACTCGCCATTAAGTTTAATCTATAATCATCTCAATCATCGAGATAGTCGATCAATGAGGTACTCTGTTATGTCTTTGAATCCAGCCCGCCCCCTGATTATCGGAGGCGGTATAGCGGGGCCGGTGCTTTCTCTCTTCCTCAAAGAGGCGGGTTTCCGTGCCCAGATCTTCGAGGCCGCACAGGGCCCCAGCGAGGCTGGGGGTGCCCTTGGCCTTGCTGCGAACGGTATGAGCGTCCTAGCCGCTGCCGGTGTGATCGAGCAAGTGCGAGACGTTAGCGTCACCAGCAGCGAATGGGTGTTCGAAAACCAGAACGGCAGAGCTCTCGCTCGCTCAAAATCTGGAGATCCCGGACGCTATGGACACGCTGGCGTCATGATCACCCGTGCCGCTCTTCAGCGTGCCCTGGTCGACCGTGCCCAGAGCCAGGGCATGCCCGTCAGGTACGGCAAGCGCTTGATTCACATCGACGACAAGCCGAATCAGCCCGTTGTCGCTCGCTTCTCCGATGGAACCACCGCCGAAGGCGATTTCATCGTAGGCGCCGACGGTATCGGTTCGCAGGTCCGACGAGCCGTAATGCCCGACGCTCCGAAACCCGCCTACACAGGCATGATGGCTCCCGGAGGGTTCAGCCCCTGCCTCGACCTGGCGTCGCTCCAC
>DATIMM010000199.1:0-3624 GCA_035475295.1 Bryobacteraceae bacterium | reverse complement strand
CCATAGAATAGAATCCCGTAGGGTTTGTTCAAAATGGATTTGCCGTTGTTATTGCGGTTTTCATAGGTGGCAAGAAAGCCACTGGCATACTCTAAAGTCACCTTCAATGTGTCGGGCGTCTCGCGGTCGTCTGTGAGGTAGTACTTGCCGCCTTGGGCGGAGATGCTCTTGGGCTGTTCTTCGTCGAATGCCGCCTGGACAATGTCGAGCAGATGGACACCCCAGTCGGTCATCATGCCGCCCGCATAGTCCCAGAACCAGCGAAAGTTGGAGAACCAACGCGGATGCTCAACATTTGCGATGTCGTAGCCGAATCGATTGACGTTATACGGCCGTTCCGGCGCCGGACCCAGCCAGAAGTTCCAGTCCAACTCCGGAACGGGAGGCGAGTCCGGCGGATTGCCGATCCCTTCTTTCGCCAGGTGAGCGTTGTTCCACGTCGCCACCTCGGCCACTTTGCCAAGCGCTCCGTCGGAAATCAGATCGATGGCCTTCTGGAAATGCTCCGCGCTACGCTGCATGGTCCCGGCCTGCACTACCCGGTTATACTTGCGCGCCGCCTCAACCATCTTCTTGCCTTCATCGATGGTCAGGGAAATCGGCTTCTCCACATAGACGTCCTTACCGGCCTTGCACGCTTCCACGGTCATGTAGGCGTGCCAATGGTCAGGGGTAGAGATGCAAACCGCGTCGATCGATTTATTCGCAAGCACCTCTCGGAAGTCCTTCACCGGCTTCGCGCGGCTTTGGGTCAGCCTCACGGCATAGTCGAGGCAAGGCTTATAGACGTCGCAAACGCTGACGACTTCAACCTCCGGCCGTGTCATGGCGACCCGCATATTGGTGCGACCCTGCTGTCCGACGCCGATAAATGCGGTGGCAATTCGGCTGTTTGCGCCTTTCACGTTTCCGGTGAAAAGGTTTGTAGTGAATGCAGCGGCTCCGGCTGTGGCAGCCGTTTTCAGGAAATCCCGGCGATTCCGGCTTTCCTCTCCACTACAGATTTCTTCCAACTGATTCTCCATCACGAAGGCGTTTAGCGGGTGATTCTGTAGGCATTATTTCACGACAAAATTTATTAACTTTTCCGGAACTACAATCGTTTTCACGATCTGTTTGCCTGCCAAAAATGGCTGTACCTTTTCGTGGTTGTGCGCCAGGCTTTCCAGTTCGGCTTTGGGGAGGTTATGTGGAACAGACGCGTGCCCACGTACTTTTCCATTCACCTGGATAGGGATCTCTATCAGATCCTCCTTCGCGAGGGTTGGATCAAAAACCGGCCACGGCTGCCGGAACACCGGGCCGCTCTGGCCCAATGCCGCCCACAAATCCTGGGCGGTATAGGGGGCGAAGGGCGCAAGCATCAAGGTCAGCATCTTGCATATTTCGGGCGTGCATGCACCGGATAACGAAGGCTCCAGCGAATAAAGTTCGTTCACCAGTTCCATAAGCGATGCGATGGACGTGTTGAAGTGCCAGCGGCTGTCGAAATCGCCCGTGATCTTCTGGACGGTCTGGTGCAGCTTCCGGAGAGCTTGCTTATCGGCATCGTTTGCCTCCGCGGTTGTACCGCGATCGGCGTTGCGCGTGACGAAGCGGTAAAGGCGTCCCAAAAATCGGTTGACCCCGGAAACCCCGTCTTCTTGCCAATCGAGATCGCGGTCGGGTGGGGCGGCAAACAAAGAATAGAGGCGCGCGGAATCGGCTCCGAAGAGAGCCACTATGTCGTCGGGAGACACCACATTGCCGACGCTTTTCGACATCTTCGCGCCGTCTTTGATCACCATCCCTTGCGTGAACAAACGTCTGGTCGGTTCGCCGTTTCCAATCACCCCGACGTCGCGCATCATTTTTGTCCAGAACCGTGAGTAAATCAGGTGAAGAATGGCATGCTCGACCCCGCCGATGTACTGGTCGATCGGGAACCAGTACTCGATCGCTTCGCGCTCGAACGGTGCTTTGTCGTCCCGGGGATCACAGTACCGGTAGAAATACCAGGATGAGTCAACGAACGTGTCCATCGTGTCGCTCTCACGCTTGGCCTCGCCATTACACTTTGGGCAAGCTACGTTGATGAACGACGGTACGGACTCCAACGGCGATTTGCCTTTCCCGGTGATCTTTACGTCCAGCGGCAATCGCACCGGCAAATCAGACTCAGGGACCGGCACGGCTCCGCAGCGCTCGCAATAGATGATGGGGATGGGAGTGCCCCAATACCGTTGTCGCGAAATTCCCCAGTCCTTAATGCGGTAGGTTATCGCCTCTTCTCCGAAGCCATGCTGCCGGGCAAAGGCAGCCATCTTTGTACGCGCTTCGCTACTCGGCAGGCCGGACCACTGGCCCGAATTCTCGACGATGCCATAGTCACCGCTTGCCTCCGTCATGGTTGCAGGATCGGGCAAGGGTCCATCCACCGGACGGATAACCGGAACGACAGGAATTCCATAGCTCCGGCAGAACTCGAAATCACGCTCGTCATGCGCCGGCACGGCCATAATGGCGCCTGTGCCATAACTCATCAGGACAAAGTTACCGATCCAGATGGGAATCGGCTGTCCCGTGAAAGGATGAACGGCGTAAGCGCCGGTAAACAAGCCCAGCTTCTGAAGCTCGCCCGGATCCTGACGTGCCGTTGCGTCGATCATTTCCTTTACGCTGATCTGTTCGGCCTCGCCGGTTACGAGTTTTTCGACCAGCGGATGCTCGGGTGCGAGAATCAGGCAGGTAGCGCCGTAAATGGTATCGATACGGGTCGTGAAAACACGAATCTTCTCGTGCGATTCAGCAAGAGTAAAATCGACCTCGGCGCCCTCGGAACGTCCGATCCAGTTCCTCTGCATCGCGAGCACGCGATCCGGCCAGCCGCCCTCCAACTCCTTCATGGCATCGAGCAGTTCAGGCGCATACGCCGTCGTCCTTAGAAACCACTGCTGCATTGCGCGCTGTTCGACCGGCGTAGTTTCATGACGCCAGCAGCATCCGTTGACAACCTGCTCGTTCGCCAGAACGGTCGCACACTCCGGACACCAGTTCAGCAGCGCTTCCCGGCGATAGGCCAGCCCGCGCTGGAACATCTTCAAAAAGAACCACTGGTTCCAGCGGTAGTACTCTGGTTCGCAGGTCGCAATTTCCCGGTTCCAATCGAAGGCGAAGCCCAAACGCTGCATCTGCGCCTTCATATGCGCAATATTGTTCAGCGTCCAATCGCGCGGATGACGGTTTTCCTTGAGCGCCGCATTTTCGGCCGGAAGGCCAAACGCATCCCAGCCCATCGGATGGAGCACGTTGTAACCGCGCATCCACATATAGCGCGCCAACGCATCCCCAATGGAGTAGTTGCGCACGTGTCCCATATGCAGCTTGCCGCTCGGATACGGAAGCATCTCCAACACGTAATATTTGGGTTTGTCCGGCGAATCGGCTACGTAGAGCGAGGGGTCCTTTGCCCACTGCTCCTGCCACTTGGGCTCAATTTCTTTGGGATCGAACGCTTTTTCGGGGATACCAGCTCCTTCAATGCCGTAACGTTACGGAGATCGTCGCCCGGCTTATCGACAGGCGTTTCCAGAATGAACGCTTTCTGCCGCAGCTTAGGATGGTTCAGAATGCGGCGGAAGCCTT
>DATIMM010000198.1:0-3251 GCA_035475295.1 Bryobacteraceae bacterium | reverse complement strand
CTTTAGCCCTGATCCCGGAGGAGTCTTTGACGTCTTTCTAAGCCTTGTCCGTCACGGTCTCGGCGGCACGATCGGCCCCGGTACGCAGTTCGTCTCCTGGATTCATGAAGCCGATTTCGTCCGTGCAGTGGAGTTCCTGATCGCCAGCGAGGAACTCGCCGGGATCGTCAATCTCGCTTCGCCAAACCCCATCCCGAATCGCGACTTCATGCACGCGCTACGCGATGCCTGGGGCGCCCGCCTCGGCCTGCCTACGCCGAAATGGATGCTGGAAATCGGAACCTTTCTGATGCGCACGGAATCTGAACTGGTCCTGAAAAGCCGCCGCGTCGTCCCCACGCGCCTTCTGCAGGCAGGCTTTCAATTCCTCTATTCCAAATGGCCCGCCGCCGCCCGGGAACTCGTCAGCCGATGGCGTGCCACTCACAAGCATGAGCGCTCCGCCAGTTGTCTCTTACTATAGTTCTGCATGCTTGCTCGCTTCGGTCTTCTGATTTACTCGGTCGTGATCACCATCGTTCTGCTCGTCTGGTACTTCGTGGGAGCAGCAAAGCACGCCGGCCCATCCCCGGCTTCCCCCAAGGGTCCGTCCGCTGCTGCGCCGGCAGTTACGCCCGCAGCCGCTGATGCCGCTCCCATCAATGTTTACGCTCACAACCTCATGCTGCGCAAGGGCCCCAACTTCCGTATCTATGTGCGCTGGCTCCGCGGTCAAATGTCTCGCGCCCATCGCGATGTGAACCCGTCCTTCGACGATCCCGAATCCTTTTTCCTCGACATCAAGACCGGCGTTCTTCGCGCCAACATCGGCGATATCGCCCACTTTCTAAATACAGAGGGAGCGTCCAATTCGCCCCTGAAGAATATCGCTCTCTCGGGTAAGGAAGACCAGGTGAAGCTCACCGGAACCCTCCACAAAGTCATCCCCGTGCCCATTGAACTGGACGGCGCCATTACGGTCGTTCCCGATAACCGGATTCAGCTCCACGTCAAGAAGCTCAGCGCCCTCAAGATTCCCCTCAAGGGCCTGCTCGGGGCTTTCCACGTCACTGTCTCTGACCTTTTCCAATCCGGCAGTGTGAAAGGCATTCAGGTTACAGGCAACGACATTTTCTTCGATACGCAAACCCTTCTTCCGCCGCCCCACATTCGCGGACAACTAACGAAGGTTCACATCGTCAACCCTGACCTCGAAGAAGTCTACGGCAAGGCACAAACGGATGTCCAACGCGTCCAGCAGTGGCGGAACTTCCTGCGCCTCCGCGACGGCACGCTCGACTTGGGCAAACTCACCATGCACCACGTCGACATCATCATGGTCGATATCTCGAAGGATGCCTGGTTCGACCTAGACCTGAATCACTATCAAGACCAACTCGTTAACGGCTACACCCGCATGACTCCCCAGGCCGGCCTGCAAATCTTCATGCCCGATCTCGACCAGATCCCCGCGAAGAAAGCGGCCGAGAACATCAGCCTCGAATGGCTGAAACACCGTAATATGCCGCCGCCACCCGACGTAACCTCCTCCCAGTAGCTCGGGGTCATCAGCGTACCCGTTGGGGCGCCCGATGCCGCATTGCCGCCCGCCACCGCGCCTATCGCGCCCGAGCCGTAAGTGCCCGAAGTGTCCACGCCCGTGAAGCTCATCACCATCATCGATGAAACCACGCTCTGCGAAAGAGTCGCTGTTACGGACACGCTGCTCAGAGTCGTGGGTGCAAACGCCCGCCAGATCTCAGAACTTCGGCTCTGCGCTTTCGTCCGCTTCACCAAAGTCCTGTAAGGCCGCCCCCGCTCACGCCGGTGACCGTAGTATTTGTGCCTGACACATAGTCAGTACTGATAAACGCCAGCAGAAGCTCATTCGGGGAAGCCGTTGAAAATTGAAGGCTCGCCGCTGTGGAATTCGCTGAAGTGCGGTCCACCGGCAATCTCACGTCGATTGCGATTTGACAAAACGCACACGCCGCCATCAAAGGCGGCAGACAACGAAAGAGAAAACGTCGCATAGAGGGCTCCTGACGGTCCAATTCTCAAGGGACAAGCTGCCGGGTGCACGAATGCGGCAAGGACAAAAGCGGGCTGTGTCCCAGGTTGGGGTCCCACAGCTTAGGACTGACCGGATTCCTTCATGGGCCCTGTCTGATCCGCCAGCTCCGAAGCTAACTTCGGATGCCAATCAGAACTCTTGTGAGTACTCCTGAGCGTTCGTTCTCTGATCTCGATTCCTGATCCGCCGATATTTGCCCTCCGCACATCGATTCGAAGGAGCACAGGCAATCACCTGCCATTCTCGCTCTAATCCCAAGCTATTCACGGGCGGTACAGGGCAACTGGTCGGTACGGCAACTTGCGCTGTAATACAATGCGTACGCAACGCTGCTGCAACTTGGGCTTTTCTAATTTTCGGCAGTCTGATACTAAAAGAATACGGTTTGAGCTACGAGGCGAGACGTTCAACCTATTTAACAAAGTCGTATATGGCACCCCGGATGCCAGCATCACGGATAAGACCGGATTCGGCGCTGTCACGTCCACTGCGAATAGTCCCCGGACGTTGCAACTTGCAGCGAAATTCGTATTCTGATTCCGATGACTCGGAGCTTATCTAATTTATGTCTACAAACAACACATTCAGCCGGCGCGGTCTCCTTGGTTCAATGGGCGCACTCGCCGCTGCATCGGCGTTCCAACCTGCGCCGCTCTTCGCTCAGACAGAAGACAAAGGTCCGACCACATCGACGGTAGCGGACCGCGAGCGCCGCATGAAGTGGTGGCACGAAGCTCGCTTCGGCATGTTCATCCATTTTGGGCTGTATAGCGTTCTCGGCCGTCACGAATGGGCGATGGAAATGGAAGGGATTCCCGTCGCGGAGTACCAGCAACTCGCGAAGCAATTCAATCCTAAGCCGCACGCCGCCCGCGCTTGGGCAAAGCTCGCCAAACAAGCGGGCATGAAGTACATGGTGATGACGACCAAGCATCATGAAGGCTTCTGCAACTTTGACACAAAGCTCACCGACTATTGTGCGCCAAAACAGGCGGCTGGCCGCGACCTGGTAGCCGAGTACTACGAAGCCGCGCGAAGCGAAGGCATGCACGTTGGCTTCTACTATTCGCTAATGGACTGGCATCATCCCGATGGTGCCCGCTGCGCCCACGACGAAGCTGCCCGTCGTCGGTTCGTGGATTACACCCATGGCCTCGTTCGCGAACTCTGCACCAACTACGGCAAGCTCGATATTCTC
>DATIMM010000197.1:0-38395 GCA_035475295.1 Bryobacteraceae bacterium | reverse complement strand
TCCTGGCCGACTACTAGCTTCAGCAGCGTTCGTTCTAGTGATTCGGCATTCTTGCCCGTCCGGGTCGGATCGAGCACTTTTCGGAGCCGGCTCATATTCTATTTCAACCCCTCTCTCTCAACTAAGCCGAAGCAACTGGCTAGCGAGCCGCCTTGCTGCTTCTACTTCCCCTATCGGCAGAAGTACGGATCTTCTGTATAGGCCCGAAGTACTTTTGTGTTTGGCTTGTCTGATTAGTCCTTTTGGGGGCGAGAAGGTCTCACTTCAACTCGACTAATAAGTGTTCTTTTCGGCTTCCGCAGAATGTCGATTACAATCTCGGCGATGTCCTCGGGTGCAATCTTCCAATCGGACCTCTTTCCGGTGCTGTGTCCTGAAAACTCAGTGTCCACACTGCCCGGCATAATGTAGCTTACCTTCACGTTGTCGTTGCGGTGGTCCAGCATCATCGCTTCGGAAAACCCGTTGAGGCCGAACTTCGAAGCGTTGTAGGCGGCTCCTCCGGCGAATGGGTTCCTCCCTGCCAGGCTGCTGATGTTGATAATGAAGCCGCCCTGTCTCTGCTGGAATCGCTCAAGCGCTTCCCGGCTGCAGTAAAAAGCTCCCGATAAGTTGGTTCCAATCACCTGGTCCCAC
The DNA here is from genome assembly GCA_035475295.1 of Bryobacteraceae bacterium. Lineage (GTDB taxonomy): Bacteria > Acidobacteriota > Terriglobia > Bryobacterales > Bryobacteraceae > Bog-105. Next base: position 37,759 of record DATIMM010000197.1, on the reverse strand, counting down.
TCTTCCACGCTCAACTCTCCCGTGGCCCGGAATATGCCGCTTCCCGCATTATTCACCAGAATGTCCAACGCACCCAGTTCCCGATCGGCGAATTCAAAAAGCTGCCTCACGTGTTCGCTCTTACTGACGTCGGCCGTATGTCCGACCGCCCTAGTACCCGGATGGCTGCCTCGAAGACTACTCAGGGCTTCGTCCAGCGACTTCTGGTCGCGGCCGCAGATGGCCACCTCTACACCTTCGCCCAGCAGGGCTCGTGCCACCTCCAGTCCGATTCCTTTGGAAGCGCCTGTCACAAGCGCTTTCTTCCCAGTTAAAGCTTCCTTCATGTTTAGTCCTTCACTCCAGTCACATTGGCCGGCATTGTGGCCGACCATCCTAATAGATGCGAAGTGGGCAGCATCCAGCACCCCCTAGGTAAGCATCTTATTAACAGCGGCTTTCTATACTGAATTGAGTGCTGTTCCCGATATGAGCGTTCTTTGGCTGCGTACAGCCGCCGCCCTGTACTTCTGCGGTTTAGTGTACGCGCTCGTCTATCTGTTCCGTAAGCGCACCCGGCTTTTCAATCCGGCGCTTATTGCGTTTGCCGCCGGCACCGTATTTCATCTGGTCTCGCTGGTGGAGCTTCATGCTGAAACGGGACACCTGCCTCTGAATAATTTCTATGAAACCAGTTCGCTCTGTGCCTTTCTCATAGCGGTCTTTTTTCTGGTGGCGTACAGCTATTACCGGATCTCAATTTTTAGCGTTTGCTTGTTCCCCCTAGTGTTCTTTATGACCCTTATCGGCGCGACGGAATTTCCGGTCGCGTCCTGGAGCAGTCAGCAAGTTCGCAGTATCTGGCTCACGATTCACATTGCAACGGTCTTGATTGGTTACGCCTCTCTCGTCTTTTCGGCCGTTGCCTCTCTCTACTATCTGCTCCAGGAGCGCCAGCTTAAGCGGAAGAGCGTGAGCCCGTCTGCTAACCGGCTGCCTCCGCTTGCCACATTAGATCGCGTGATTACTCAGTCGATGAACACCGGCTTCGTGTTCATCACGATTGGCACCGTGACGGGCGTAGTTTGGGCCTTTATAGAAAGTGGCACCCGCTGGATTGCGGAACCGCAAATCGGCTTCTTCTTGTTTACTTGGGTCTTCTATCTGGCGATGATCTTCTTGCGCGTGTCGGCGGGGTGGCGCGGACGCCGGATCGCCTGGCTCGCCGTCAGCGTTTTAGGGTGCTCCATTATCACTTGGGCCACCCACTTTGGTCTCGGAAACCTGGTGTCCAGATGAGGCTTGCTCTTGCAGGAATTAATCACCACACGGCACCCGTTCAGCTTCGGGAGAAGCTGGCGTTTCGCGTCGAAGACCTTCCAGCCGCTCTGCTTCAGGCGCAAGCGCGCGGGGCGAAAGAAGCCCTGATTCTTTCTACCTGCAACCGTGTGGAGATTGCCGCAACTCTTAATGAAAATATTCCGGCGGAAACCCTGCTGGAGGGTCTGCTCGCCGGACGCGATGACATCTCCCCCGATCTTCTTCGCCCTCATCTCTACCTGTATGAAGAGGCCGCCGCGATCCGCCACCTGTTCCGTGTTGCGTCCAGTCTCGACTCCATGATTGTCGGCGAACCGCAGATTCTCGGACAGCTCAAGCAAGCCTACGCGGTGGCACGCGACGAGGGCGCCATCGGAACCATTCTGGAGGCCGTTCTTTCCCGTGCCTTTAGTGTCGCCAAGCGCATCCGCTCGGAGACGGAGATTGGTCAAAGCGCCGTTTCGGTCAGCTATGCCGCTGTGGAGCTGGCCCGTGAAATTTTCGGTTCCCTAAACAAGAAGCGGGTGCTCATTGTCGGAGCGGGAAAGATGTCTGAGGCAACTGCCCGGCATCTGCTTCGCGCCGGTGCCGCCGAAATCCTGATCACAAACCGCACCCAGCAGCGCGCAGAGGAGCTCGCCGGACTGTTTCACGGTGAAGTAATTCCTTACGAGCTTTTTCCTCAACGCTTGGGTGACGCGGATATTCTGATCTCTTCCTCCGCCGCGCCCGGCTATCTCTTAACGCGGGACTTGATTCGCACCGCTATCGAAGCTCGCCGCAACCAGCCCATGTTTTTGGTCGACATCGCGGTTCCGCGTAATATAGACCCGGCGGTCAATGATCTTGAGCACGCTTTTCTCTACGACATAGACGATCTGCAGCGTCTCTCGGAGCGAAACCTGCAGACTCGTCGCGAGATCGCCGAGCAAGCCGAAGCCATCGTTGACGAGGAGGTCGCCCGTCTCGAGGCGCGTCTCCGGGTTCGCGACGTGGCGCCTACGATCGTCAGTTTGCAGGAAGAGCTGGAAGCCCTGCGAAAGGACGTTCTTAGCCGCTATCGGCCTCGTCTGGGCAGTCTCACGGCCGATCAGGAAGAAGTGCTCGACGCTCTCACGCGCGGAATCATCAACAAAGTCGCCCACGGGCCTATTTCCGAACTGCGACGGCAAGCGGCAGATGCACAAAGGAATGCCGTGCCGCTCCAGGAAGGCGAATTTGTCAGTGTGGTCCGGCGCATGTTCCGGCTTCGTGACCGTTAAACCCATGTCTCTTGTTATTGGTTCTCGCGGCTCTCAACTGGCGTTGTGGCAAGCGAACTTCATTGCGTCTGAGCTGAAGAAGTTAGGTGTGGAGTCTGTGATCAAGGTGATAAAGACCACGGGCGATCACCTGCAAACGATGTCGCTGACCCAGGCAGGCGGGAAGGGACTCTTCACAAAGGAGATCGAAGAGGCACTGCTGACGGGTTCAATCGATCTTGCGGTCCATAGCCTGAAAGATCTTCCGACCGAATCGCCAGACGGTTTGACCATTGCGGCCGTGCCCGAACGTGCAGACCCCCGTGACGCAATCGTTGGTTGCCCGGTTGCCCAACTTCCCAGCAACGCGCGCGTTGGCACCAGTTCAGGACGGCGTGCCTCCCAGCTCCGTATGTTGCGGCCCGACCTGCAAATCGAGCCCATCAGAGGCAACGTTGATACCCGCCTTCGCAAGCTGAAGGAAGGCCAGTTCGATGCCATCGTGCTCGCCGCCGCCGGCCTGCATCGGCTCGGGCTTTCTCACCAGATCACCGAAGTTCTATCTCCCGAACAAAGTTGTCCCGCACCTGGCCAAGGCGCACTTGGAATCCAAACTCGCGAGGACGATCCCGCCAGAGAGATATGTGGGAAACTGGACCACCTTCCTACTCGTACGGCGGTCGCGTGCGAACGAACGGTACTTGCCGCGCTCGGGGGTGGCTGCCAGTTACCGCTCGGCGTGTTTGCCGAGATCGTTGGGGATACGCTTCACGCCAGAGCAGTCGCATCCTCACTGGATGGTGTCCTTCATCTTCGTGCGGAGCGCACCGGACCGCAGGATCGTCCGGAAGAACTCGGACATTCCGTAGCGCAAGATCTTCTCCTAAGAGGAGTCGTGGATATTCTCAGCTCCCCAAAGGCTGTGGATTTTTAGATGAGAACCCTGCAGGGCCTCCGAATTGTGGTGACGCGAGCAACCCATCAGGCGGAAGAACTTGCGGAGCCTCTTCGCGCTCTGGACGCCCACGTGATTCTCCTTCCTGTGATCGGTATCGCGCCACCGCTCGATCCAGGGCCGCTTCACGAGGCAGTGGAACACGCGAGCCGCTATGACTGGATCATCTTCACCAGTGCTAACGCGGTGTATGCGTTCGCTAGACAAGCCCGGCCGACGGCGAACCCGCGCGTCGCCACGATTGGTTCGGCAACTCGCGAAGCTGCGGAATCGGTAGGGTTTTCGGTCGGGCTCATGCCCGAAAAATATCTCGCGGAGTCATTGGTGGAAGCATTCGCTGGAACGAATTTAGGCGGCAGCCGCATTCTCATCCCCAGCGCCGCTGTCACCCGCGACGTCATTCCACCGGCCTTGCGCAAAATGGGGGCTCATGTAGATGTCGTTGAGGCGTATCGCAACGTAATTCCCCCCGAAGCTGCCGACCAGGCGCGTCAGATCTTTCAGCCGCCCTATCCCGACTGGGTCACCTTCACCAGTTCCTCAGCGGTAGACAATTTGATTCAACTGATTGGCAAAGATCCCCTGCATCACTCGAAAATTGCCACTATTGGCCCGGTTACATCGAAGACCCTTCGGAACTATGGCATGGCAGTATCGGCCGAAGCAGCCACTCAGAGTGTCGGCGGAATCGTGGAAGCCGTGCTTTCGTTCACTCCATGAGCATCGCGCTCTTTGACGATTACGTCCCGAAGAATATCCGTCAGCCCTTGCGGCGAGGTGCCAGCCGTCAGTTGTAACGGTTCTCCCGCCGACACTACGATACTTCCCGATCGGAACCACCGCTGATCTTCTACTTTAATCCGGCCAAGCCCATGCAGGTATACCGGGAGCGCAGATACGCCCAACTCTTTCCACAACAAGCCTGCACCCGATTTGAACGGCAGCAGCGAACCATCGGGCGACCGTTTCCCTTCCGGAAAGACCAACACGCTGTACCCCTGATCAATTGCCTCGCCCGCATGCGTAAAGCTCCGGCGGAATCCACTGTACTGCGGCAGCGGAAAAATGTTGAATAACGCCGTTACCAGAATGTACTGGATTGGCGCGACGAGGTTCAGCAGCCAGTTGCTTTGATTGCGGGCCCGCCGCCAATCGAGAATCATCTCGCCCGACATGGCCACCGCAACGCGTTTGCGGATACGTGGTGGAAGAGCATACAAAACGAAAGGCACATCATAGGAAGTCACGTGGTTGGCCACGATCAGCACCGGTGCTGTGGGCCATGTCTTCACATGGTTCTGGACCACGGGCCTCGCCAGGAATCTCACCAACGGCATGGCCACGAATTCAATGAAGATGCTCCGAACCGCCTGCATGGCCCGGCTCCACGGCCAGCGCGGGTAGATGTGCTGCTCCGGCCTTGCGGTAACTTGGGACTGCAAAACTGTTTGAATGTCTTTAGTCGTTTGAACGTGCTGCAGAGCAGTATCGTCCAATGCCACCCCGTACTGCTGCTCCAGGCGTGCCTGCAGTTCCACGCGTCCTAAGCTATCGAGATTTAGGCTTCCGTCGCTGGTGGTAGAGAATTCGCCGGATTCCACGCGCCGAACAACTTCGCGCCGCAACACCTTGCCCGTCGATGTTCTGGGCAAATCGGGTTCGGGCCAAACCACACTTCGCCGGATCTGCTGAAACTCCGCCAGTTGTGCGTTGGCCCGAGATACCGCTTCATTGACGTCTCCACCGGGCTGCATCACAAGGACGGCCAGCGGCTCCGGACCGTATTCGGTGGCGACTTCGACTACGGCCGCTGTTTTTATGCCCGGTTGCCGCTGAAGGGCCCCTTCCAGATCTTCCGGATGAATGTTCAGCCCGGAAGACGTCACAATCACATCCTTTTTTCGGCCACGGAAGTGTAGGTTACCCTTCTCATCGCGGGACGCCAAATCGCCCGTGGCAAGCCATTCGGAATTGCTCTGCGTTAGGTGGCCACCCTGCCATGTGGCATTCGAGATGGTATCGCCGCGAACAAGCACTTCGCCTTCGTCGGACAACTGCACCTCACGGCCTGGCAGAACCTGGCCGATAGTCCCTGCAACGCTCCGAAACGGATGATTCAGGCTGACCAGCGCCGTGGTCTCGGTCATTCCGTAGCCTTGAATCACCACGAAACCCAGCGAATTCCAGAATGCCTCCGCTGCAGGCGGGAGCGCCGCGCCTCCGCAGATGAACGCCCAGTACTTCAAACCGAACAGCCGGTGCACATCCCGGAAGTGCCACCAGCGCTGCCATGCTTTCATGCCGCGCGACGCCTCGAGGCGCTGTCGCAAATCGGGGAAACGGCTGAGCACTTCTGCTTGCATCAGGTCAAGAATGCGGGGAACGGAGACCAGGGCCGAGATGTTCCTCCTGCGGATTCGCTCGATGAGGTCTCCCGCGACCAGACGTGTTTCATAGTGGATCTCTGCCGCCAGCAGCGGGGGAATCCAGAGGCCCATAAACTGGCCGAAGACGTGGCTGAGAGGAAGTGTATGAAGGAAGCGCAGGGGATGGAAGATTCGCTCGTACTTTAAATACTTCTGCATCTCGGCTTCGATGGGCCGGAGGCTTGCGAGAACGTTCTTGTGCGTGTGAACCACGCCTTTCGGCTCGCCTGTCGTACCGGACGTGAAAATGATCTGGACGGGATCGGTCTCCCGAAGACTCGGTTCACCGCCTGCGAACTGAGCAGTGATTGTCTGCCCGAGAACGTCAAGCGTCAATACCGACTCCGTCCCGCTAAACACGGGAAGTCTTTCAATCTCAGTGACGATCAGCTTTGGCTTGACTTCCGTTTGAACGCGGCGGACAAATTCCGGCAGACTACCGGCATCCACCGGGACAGGCAGGACGCCGCGAAGAACACACCCGAAAAAAGCGGCGACCCACTCGGCGCCGTTATTGCCCCACAGGATTACCCGGTCGCCTTTAGTGATGTGGCGGACATCCAACTCGGCGGCGAAGCGGCGGCTAAGCGACGCGAGCTCTTCGTAGGTAGTTCGGCGCTGGCGGACACCCCTCGGGGCGACGATGGCCGTTTGTTTTCCGTGCCGGGCAAAGTCGTCGACTAAAGAAGCGAGGTTAAGGCGGAAAGAAGACACAGGCTAATTAGGGAGATTACGAAACGAACTGGGCCCTTGTCAAACTAAAACGGGAAAAGCAAGTAGTTGAAACTAAATAAGATAGGAGAAGTGCGGAACGAAGCCAATCCTTTGCTTGGCTTCGTTCCGCGTTTTTTAGGAAGCGGGCGCGGCAGAGACTCGGAGAGACCCAGTCATGGAAATCCGATTTTGGATCCTGTCAGGAATGCTCACACCGGTGCCGCTACGGGCAGTGGTAATCTTATTGAGAAGGTCGAGCGCGGCTGGATTACCAGCAGCAATCTGAGTACCGTGCCGGTACATTTCCCGGAGGAGTTCCTGTCCTTCGGCATCACAGCCGGAGACTTCGGAGATATCGACCGTCAACCGGCGGTGGGTGGCATCAGGAAGGGACGCGCGCCATGTGGCTGAAGTATCGTGTACACAGGGGCCTGAAAAGTCGCCGCGAATCTCAATTCTTAACTCGTCAGCCCTGTCGTGAATATTAATGACTGCCATTTTGGTGCCTACTTTGTAAGTAATGACGAAATCAAAACCACACTCACAGTGGTAGGACAATTCTTCTCATAAAACGTTTCGACCGGGGCGACCAACCCGACACGGCCTTCGGGAAACAAACCAGCGCCGGTTGTCATCTCTTGGGTTTCACACTCCAAAGACTTTCTTAGAGAGGGTAAAGTAGAAAAACTAAATGCCGACAAAAATTCTCCCTGGCTCACCGTATCCACAAGGCGCAACCTGGGATGGAATTGGGGTTAACTTCGCTATTTACTCGGAGAATGCCACGCGGGTTGACTTGTGCTTATTCAGTGAGTTGCATGCCAACGAGTACGAAGCCATCACGATGCGGGAGTGTACCGGCTACGTCTGGCACTGCTACATTCCGGGGTTAACCATTGGCCAGCTATACGGGTACCGGGTTTACGGTCCAAACGAGCCACAGAACGGACTGCGGTTCAATTCGGCAAAGTTGCTCATCGACCCTTACGCCAAAGCGATCGCCGGGAAGGTCAACTGGGATTACCCGATCTTTTCCTATAGGCTAGGCGATCCGAAAGAGGATCTGAGTTTCGATGACCGGGACAACGCCCCGGGAATGCCTAAGGGGGTCGTGACCAGTTCTCACTTTGATTGGCAGAACGACCGCTCACCTGACATCCAGCTTCACGACTCCGTTATTTACGAAGTTCATGTGAAGGGCTTTACAATACAAAACCCCGACGTTCCCGAGGCGATCCGGGGAACCTACGCCGGATTGGCCAGTCCAGCATCGATTGACTATCTCAAGAAGCTAGGGGTTACGGCAGTAGAGTTGATGCCAACCCATGAGTTCCTGGACGACAAGCACCTGCTGGATCTCGGATTGCGTAATTACTGGGGCTACAACACGACGAATTTCTTTGCTCCCGATGCGCGATATTCCAGCGCTGGCGATATGGGGCAACAGATCGGGGAATTTAAGACGATGGTCCGCGAGCTGCACCGCGCGAACATCGAAGTGATTTTGGACGTCGTCTACAATCACACTTCCGAAGGCAACCGGATGGGCCCCATGCTGAGCTTCCGGGGCATCGACAATCCTACCTACTACCGTCTGGTCGCGGACAATCCGCGCTATTACATGGATTACACCGGGACCGGAAACACCCTGAACATGCGCAATCCACAGGTGCTGAAGCTGGTCATGGACAGCTTGCGGTACTGGGTGCTGGATATGCACGTGGATGGCTTCCGCTTTGATCTGGCGGCCGCGCTGGCTCGCGAACTTCACGATGTCGACCGACTGTCTGCGTTTTTCGACGTGATCAATCAGGACCCGGTTCTTTCGAAGGTGAAGCTCATTGCCGAACCATGGGACGTTGGAGAAGGCGGCTACCAGGTGGGCCGCTTCCCATCCTTATGGGCGGAGTGGAACGGGAAGTATCGCGACGTTGTCCGGCGTTACTGGAAGGGTGACGACGGGCAGTTAGCGGAGCTTGGATACCGCCTGACGGGCAGCAGCGATCTGTATCAGGGAGACGGTCGCCGTCCGTCGGCCAGCATCAATTTCGTGATTGCCCATGATGGCTTTACGCTGACGGACCTGGTGAGCTACAACCAAAAGCACAACGAGGCGAATGGAGAAGGCAACCGCGATGGCACCAACGAGAACTACTCGTGGAACTGTGGCGTGGAAGGCCCGACTGACGACGGAAAAGTAATCGAGCTTCGAGAACGGCAGAAACGGAACATGCTGGCCACTCTGCTTTTGTCACAGGGCGTACCGATGATCTGCGCCGGAGATGAGATTGGCCGGACGCAGTTCGGCAATAACAACGCATATTGCCAGGACAACGAGATTAGCTGGTTGAACTGGAACCTGGATGATAGGAAAAGGAGTCTGCTGGCGTTTGCGACGACCCTAATTGCCTTGCGGAAGGAGCATGCGAACTTTCACCGTCGCAAGTTCTTTCAGGACCGTAAGATTAGTCCCTCAACGGTACGTTCGCAAAGCGTTGATGGCATTCAGGTGCAAGACATCACCTGGTATCGTCCCGACGGCAAGGAGATGACCGAGGAGGAGTGGAATGCAGGATGGGTCCGCTGCCTGGGCTTGTATCTGAGCGGCCAAACCTTGGACGACGTTGACCGTTATGGTGAACACATCCAGGACGACAGCTTCCTCTTCTGCCTGAATCCCCACCACGACCACATTGAATTCTTCACGCCCAAATGTTTACCCAACTCGACTTGGGAACTGGTGCTGGATACCCGTTATCCTGTCCAGCCCGATCACATCCAAGTGGAGGGCGGGGAGTCTTACGACCTGATGGAGCACTCCGCCGTACTGTTCCGCGAAGTGGTGAAGAAGATCACTCCGCCAGATGAGCAACAAGGCAAAGGACAGGAGCAGCCGGCAGCTACTGTTTCAACGAAAAATGGCGCCGTGAATGGCAGGCCAGCCGTAATCAAGAAGCAACCCGTAGTCGACGAGCAGCAAGCGATGGCGGAGCTCCAGGTCGTACCGAGCCCTAGTTGAGGATTCCTTCGTCTTATTTTTCGCGTTCCAGTTCCGCGATACGCCGCTCCAATGTACGGAGTGTTTTAAGCAGATCGGGAAGCTTGGGGTAGGCGGCAGAAGCTCGCAACCACTCACGATGATCGAAGGCCGGTGATCCGGCCACGACGGCTCCGGCGGAAACATCGCCTACCAGCCCGGCCTGAGCCCAAATCGTCGCGTTCTTGTGAATCGTGAGATGGCCGGAAGAGCCGGTCTGGCCCGCCATAATCACGTTCTCTTCGAGCGTCGTGCTGCCGGCAAGCCCAGTTTGGCCACACAAGATATTGTCTTCTCCCACCGTGCAGGAGTGGCCGATCTGAACGAGGCTGTCGATCTTCGCTCCGCGCTTGATGCGTGTTTCTCCGAGCGAAGCCCGGTCAATGGAAGTGAGGGTTTGCACCTCGACGTCGTCCTCAATGACGGTAATGCCCGACTGAGGAATTTTATGGTGCGTTCCGTCGTTCGCCTTCGCGAAGCCGAAGCCGTCACCCCCCACTACCACGCCGTTATGCAGCGTCACGCGATGTCCGATGCGGGTGTATTCGCGAACCGACACATGCGAGTGCGCAGTGAAGTTGTTTCCGATGGAGCAGCCCCCATAGATCACGGCGTGCGGATGCAGAACTGCGTTGTCGCCGATGGTTGTGTTCGGCCCGATCACCACGTAAGCGCCTATGGACGGATCCTTGCCAATCATCACTGTGAGGTCTATGACGGCTGTGGGATGAATGCCGGAAGGTGGCTTCGGGGCTTGATAGAAGAGACCGAGTGCGCGGGCGAAGTCGTGATAGGGGTTCGGCGAAACCAGCGTCGCCGCGGCGATTCCGGTAAGCGGTTCGGCCGCAATAATGGCTGCCGCCCGAGTTGCTTTGGCCTTCGATGCGTACTTCATGTTGGCGAGAAAGGTGATCTCGCCGGGACCGGCTTTCTCCACGGTGGAGACGCCGGTGATTACAGTCGACGGATCGCCCGCAACCTGGCAGTCGAGCGATTTACCGAGCTCGCCGAGCGTGAAGGAAGGCATGTTGATCAGGGCGTAGTGGGCTATTTTGCGATGGCAGCCATCATGGCGGGCGCGTATCGATCGCCAGCCACAACGCCTGGCTTGAAAATATCGTCGATCTGCTCCAGATCCGAAGGCGTGAGTCGTATGTTCAGCGCGGCAACGTTCTCATCCAGATACTGGCGGCGCTTGGTGCCGGGAATAGGAATAATATCGCGGCCCTGAGCGTGTACCCATGCAAGAGCAAGCTGCGACGGCGTGCAGTTGTGTTCGCGGGCGAGTTGGCCCACCTTTTCCACGAGCTGAAGATTCTTTTTGAAGTTTTCCCCTTGAAAGCGGGGTTGATGGCGGCGGGTATCATCGGCCGGAAGATCGTCTATGGACTTGATCTGGCCGCTGAGGAAGCCGCGTCCCAATGGGCTATAAGCAACGAAGCCCACGCCGAGTTCGCGGCACGCGGGGAGCACGTCGTTTTCCACGTCCCGGCTCCAGAGCGAGAATTCCGTCTGTAGCGCCGTGATCGGGTGAACCTGCATGGCCTTTTGTAGCGTCAGCGGACCAGCTTCGGACAGGCCGAGAAAACGAACTTTCCCTGCTTCGACCAGCCGGGACATGGTGCCCACGGACTCCTCGATGGGAATGTTGGGATCGACCCGGTGCTGGTAGTAAAGGTCGATCGTGTCGGTTCCCAAACGCTGGAGGCTGGCGTCGCAGGCCTGGCGTATGTAGTCGGGACGGCCGCAGATCTCGCGGGACATGGGGTTGTTGGGATCGCGGACGAAGCCGAACTTCGTGGCAATAGTGACGCGGTGGCGATGTGGTTTCAGCGCCTTTCCCACCAGGATTTCGTTCGTGAATGGACCGTACATGTCGGCTGTGTCGAAGAAATTGATGCCGAGGTCAACCGCGCGGTGGATGGTGGCGATCGATTCACTGTCGTTATCGCGGACGCCGTAGAAATCCGACATCCCCATGCACCCGAGTCCTTGCGCGGACACTTCCAGACCTTGAGTTCCAAGCTTTCTACGTTCCATGATTTTTCGTCCTTCACTTCATGATAGGAGAGTCGGAAGAACTGTTTACCGCATCACATAAAAACAGGAGTGAGTGTTTTACTTTAGTTGAATATGCAGTTGCAGTCTACCGAATCCGCGCGGATTATTCCCCAGTTGAGCACGACGAGGGACTTCGATGCGTTACTGAGCCAGGATCTGGTCGTAATTTTCAAGCACAGTAATGCGTGCGATCGCAGTTGGGCGGCTCACGACGAGATCACGGAGTTTCGCCGTACTCAGCCCGATGTGCCTTTGTACATGGTTTCCGTGCTCGATAGCCGGCCAGTAGCGCGGCACATCGAGACGGTCAGCGGCGTGCAGCACGAATCGCCGCAGGTCGTGGTTTTCCGCAGCGGGAAAGTTGTTGGATCTGCGTCGCATCTGGCCGTTACGGCTGACCGCCTGACGTCGATTATTGATGGCACTCAGGCAAGCTGAGGGCAAGCGGCGAGGCCGCTTGGCCGGTTAGTCTTCCGCTACGACGGGGTTGCGGAGTTCGCCGATGGCTGGGATCTTCACAACTACCTCTTCTCCATGACGCAGGAAGCGCGGTGGCTGCCGCGTAAATCCGACCCCGGCGGGAGTGCCGGTGGAGATGATATCGCCGGGTTCCAGAGTGAAGACGCTGGAAAGGAAAGCAATCAGATCCGGAATTTTGAAGATCAGCTCGCGGGTGTTAGATCGCTGCAGCACCTCGCCCGCAATTTCCAGTTGAATATCGAGATTGTGAGGGTCGGCGATGTCGCCAGCGGTCACTATCCAGGGCCCGATCGGCGCGAAAGTGTCGAATGTCTTACCCATCAACCATTGCGTAGTCGCACGTTGGTAATCGCGGGCGCTGACGTCGTTCATGATCGTATAGCCGAAGACGTGATCCTTCCAGTTTTCGGCGGCAATGCGCCGGCCACCGCGTCCGATGACAAAGGCCAGTTCGGCTTCGTAGTCCGGCGCGCTGGAGACTTTGGGTAGGACGATCGTGTCACCGGGGCCGATCACGGCAGTAGAAAACTTGTTAAAGATAGTGGGAACGTCCGGAATCTGCGCCCCCGTTTCAATGGCATGATCGCGGTAGTTGAGGCCGACGCAGATCAGCTTGGGCGGCTTCGGAATGGGCGCGAGGAGCTTGACGCTGCTGAGAGGATGCTTGGCCGTGCTGGACGACTCGAAGGAGAGATTTTCCGCTTTGGCGAGCGCTTCAGGCCCGGCTTCGATGAGTGCCAGGACGGAAGGGAAGCCGAGCGAGGAGAGGTCGAGGACGGTATCGCTGCCCAGGACGGCACCGGGGCGGGGAGCTTCCCCGCCGGGGGCAAAGGTAACAAGACGCATGATTGTCATCTTGCCTGTTTTGAACAGGGTAAAGCAAGCAAACAGGACGAGCGCAGACGCAGAAAAGGCGATCTCGTGAGAGATCGCCTTTTACAGAAACCGGGTATTTGCTTAAGCGGCGGAGACTTTTTGCACTTTGCCGTCACGGATGCAGGACGTGCAAACTTTGATACGCTTGCCCGCACCCTTGACCAATGCATGAACGCTTTGCAGGTTCAGATTCCAACGACGCTTCGTCACGTTATGGGCGTGGCTGATGCGATTCCCGAACTGGGGGCCACGGCCGCAGATTTCACAAGTTTTTGCCATAAAACACACTCCTGCCCAGCAGGAGCCGAGCGATTTAAGTCCTAGGTTAGCAGATGAGGTGGGGGGGTGCAAGCGAGCAAGCCTGCAGCGGTGTCAAGGAACATCCTGGATTCCGTATTCGATCCGTCAGGTCCCTAACGGGTTAAGGCCGTAGGCTCATACGCCAATCCAGGACAGTACCTGTACAACCTACGGGTTTTGGGCCGGCGCATTTGACTAGGGGCACGCCTGGCGTTGTCGCGCCGGCCACAGAACGTAATTCACATCCCTCTGATTATTTGGTTGCGACCAGGAGGGATGTCTCGCGCTGTGCAGGACGCCCGGCCATAAGCTGCGCTTCTTTCTTATGCGGCGCATAACTGAAGGTCAGTCCAGCGGGCGCCAGGCGCAAATAACGAACCCTGCCATTCACAATCTTCATGGAGCTTTCGCCGGAGGTCCCGGATTCAGCAACCCCCTGGCTGAGGACCATCAGTACGGGCTTGGTGCCCTTATAGACAATGATCCGTCCATCAATGGCGGATCGATTCAGCGTGAACGTATATTGGCCAGGCGACAGTGCGGCTAGTCCCCAGTTCGTTTGGGACGGCAAAGTAAAACTGCCGGCAACGTCGGCAGCCCTGAGTGAGCCAGTTGTGAAGCACACGGCGGCGGCTCCCAACAGTAGAAGGCTTTTTCGATTCCAATTCATTTTGTCTCTCCGATCCGGGTGACTGGGGTTAGGCATTCACCCGCTACCCACTGTGCGGGAGGCGCTCGAAATCGTCGATGGACCGGAGTTGGATTGTACGTGATTTGCGTTTGAACTTGCAGGACCGTGAGCAGAAAGAAGTTATAGACAGGGTTGAACCACAACAGGAGAATCGCGGAGCACCGGCCACGCCCAATTTGGACGCAATCTAAGAAAAATCAAGAAAATATCTAGATTAATAATGCGGATCGAGCCTTGATTTAGATCAATGCGGTGCTATACTCCGGGCAAACGAAGGGTAATAGCAATGCAACAGGTGCCGGTTCGGGTGCCGGTTTTCCGCTTCGGAGTTTTTGAGGTGGATATTGCGTGCGGGGAATTACGGAAGCAGGGAGTCCTGATCAGGCTACAGGGACAACCCTTTCAAATCCTTGTAATGTTCCTGGAGCGGTCCGGCGAGTTGGTCACCCGGGATGAAATCCGCAGAAAGCTATGGCCGCCGGACACGTATATCGATTTTGAGCAGGGCCTTGGCACAGCCATTAAGAAACTTCGGCACGCTCTCGGGGATGACGCAGAGAGGCCTCATTACATTGAAACGCTTCCAAAACGTGGTTATCGTTTCATCGCACACGTCGAGAGGCCGTCGGATCCGGGCCCCCCAGATCCACTGCCGTCACCGCCGACAATAGCCAACGTCCGTTCTCGAAGTTCTTGGATAGTGGCTGCGGTTGTAATTGTGCTGACAGGCGTCCTCGTTGCTGCGGTCGCGTTCTGGGACCGAGAATCGCCGCTGCCGGGCACTGAACCTCCGCTGGCTGCAGTTCCGCTCACGACGTATCCTGGAATCGAGTCCAGCCCGTCATTTTCGCCCGACGGAAATCAAGTGGCTTTCTCCTGGGACGGTGAAACCCGCAACAACTTCGATATTTACGTCAAGCCAGTCGGCAGTGGACCCCCGCTCCGTCTGACCGCAGATCCTGCGGCCGACGTAAACCCCGCGTGGTCTCCTGACGGCCGCTCGATCGCTTTCCACCGACTGCTTCCAGACAATCGCGCCGCCATTATCGAAATTCCGGCCCTGGGCGGTCCAGAACGGCTTCTGGCCGAAATCTCGATTCCTCCTTCGTCGCCTTTCGGGCCGTTTTCGAGCTGGTATTCAGATAGCCAGTGGCTGGCCGCATCCGATCTGGTGGGCAGATCGATAGGTGGCACGGATACGTACGGCATTTATCTTATTTCTCGCGAGACGGGCGAAAGGCGCCTGCTCACACGTCCACCGGCAGGAGTGATCGGGGATAGCAGTCCTGCATTGTCTCCAGATGGCCAATCACTCGCGTTCATCCGCTCCGCCGGGCACGGTTTGGGCGACCTTTACGTAGTTCGAATATCCCCGCAACTGGGCACAAAAGGAAGGCCGAATCAGGTCACGTTTGCGAACAGCCCGATCGTAAAACCGGCGTGGACAGCCGATGGCTCGTCCATCATATTTGGAATCGACAAGAATGTTGGATCACTGTGGAGGGTTCCGGCATTGGGGGGCAAGGTCGAGCGGCTTGTATCGGGAGCCGAGGTGGGCCAGACACCTGCCGTCTCTATGCGCGGCAACCGGTTCGCATTTTCGCGGCGCACGTTTGACACCAACATCTGGCACACAGAGATATCGAGTGAACGGGATGAAGCGTTCTCGGCAAAAACTGTTGCCCCGTCGACATGGATGGAGTGGGATGCACGTTTCTCACCAGACGGTAAAAAGATTGCATTTGCATCCGACCGGTCCGGCAGTTCCGAGATCTGGGTCTGCGATTCCACAGGTTCCAATGCGGCTGAGCTAACCTCGTTGGGGGGCGCGGGACTAGGCAGTCCCCGCTGGTCGCCCGATGGCCAGACACTCGTATTCGACTCCGCGATTCAGGGGCAGTGGGATGTCTATGCGGTCGCTGTTCATGGGGGGCAATTGAGAAGCATCACGAGCGATCCTTCCAATGAACAAGTTCCCCAGTGGTCCGAAGATGGAAAATACATTTACTTCGCGTCCGACCGCACGGGCCAATTCCAGGTCTGGAAGGTGCCTGCGACGGGGGGACAACGGGTGCAAGTAACCCAACATGGAGGCTACAGTGCGTTCGAATCGTCCGACGGCCAAACGCTCTACTATTCCAAACAGATGCCGGGCGATCAGACAAGTATCTGGCGAGTGTCCGTGCGCAGTGGTCCCGAGCGCATGATGGTTAAGTCAATCTACAAACGCAACTTCGATGTATCGAGCAGCGGGATCTACTTCGTTCCCCGCACTGCCGAGCCGCCCTTCATGCTGCGGCTCCTGAGTTTTAGGACCAACGTTGTGTCCGACGTATTACGGCTGAATCAGCAGCTTTACTCTACGTTGAGTGTTTCTCCGGATGAGAAATCGCTCTTATACTCGACGATTGATAAAGAAGACAGTGACCTGATGCTCGTTGAAAAATTTCACTGATCAGATCAGCTTGATGGAGCTAACGCACAGCCTTTTAGCTGGTGGGCGGCCCGACGGTCAATTCGTTATCGACGCTCTTCACGCCTTTGACCTTTTTCGCTAGCTTTGTCGCCTTGTTCTTGCCCTTCGCCGTATCGACACGGCCCTTTAATACGACCACGCCATCTTTCACGGAGACCTCCAGTGCGCCGCCTTTCACGTCAGGATCGCCGGCCAAGCGGGTGCGAACCTTGAAGTCGATCTGATCGTCCTGACTGCTTGCCTTCTGGGCGAAGGCAAAGTTGGCTTGAGCAAACAAGCTCCAGCACAAGGCGGCAACTGCGGCGAAGCGTTTCATTTATCTTCTGAGCCTACCATTGAGCGCCAGTCCACTGAGTTAAGAAAGGTTGGGTCCTCGCGCCAGTTTTCTTTGACCTTGATGAACAGCGACAGGAAGACTTTCGTGCCCACCAGTTTTTCGAGTTCCGCGCGAGCCTCAGAGCCGATCTTCTTCAACATCGATCCTTTGTTGCCGATGAGAATGGTTTTTTGCCCCGGACGTTCGACGTGTATCGTCGCTGCGATCTTGGTTAAGCGCGGAGTTCCTTCCCATGTGTCGATCAGAATGGCGGTGGCGTGTGGCACCTCTTCCCGGGTGGAGTGCAGAATGCGCTCGCGAATGATTTCGGCGGCCAGATAGCGCATGGGCTGATCGGTCAGGTAGTCTTCCGGAAATAGCGGCGGGCCTTCGGGCAAGTACTGCTTGATGACTGTCTTCAACCGGTCGAGACCGTCGCCTTTGCGCGCCGAGACAGGCACGGCATCGGCAAAGGGAAACAGTTCGGTGTAGCGCTGAATGACGGGCAGCAGAAGCCGCTTGTCGTCCACCCGATCAATTTTCGTCACGACCAGCAGAGCCTTCGTATCCTTGCCCAGCGCGCTGAGCGCATGCTCGTCTTCTTCTTTAATAGGTTTGGTTGCGTCGGCAAGATAAAGAACAAGATCGCGGTCCTGCAGAGCGCCGCGTACCGTGTCCATCATCCGCTTATTGAACATCGTATCCGATTTGTGGATGCCGGGAGTGTCGATGAAGATCATCTGGCAATCGGGCGTTGTGAGGACGCCTTGAATGGAGGTGCGGGTGGTTTGCGCCTGATGCGCCGTGATCGCTACCTTCTCGCCCACAAGGGCGTTGAGGAGCGTGGATTTACCGGCGTTGGGCCGGCCTGCGATCGAGATGAAGCCGGTGCGGTGAGTGGCTGTAGTGCTGGAATCTTCTGACATGAATGCTTTATGTGTGAACGGCCAGGGCGGTGGGCGTAGCGACGCGGGAGACGCGAACCTCCTGGACGCGGCGCTCGTCACTGGCGAGAACGTCGATGCGGATGCCGTCGCGCTCGATGGATTCACCCACTTGCGGAACATGGCCCAGCCACTCGGTCACGAGGCCACCGACGGTTGTCGATTCAGTACTTCCCTCGGGACGAAATTCGAGCAGGTCGTGCAAGCGGTCGAGATCGAGACTGCCGGGAGCGATATATACGGTTTCCGATTCCTGGCGCACGTCTCGGCCGGGTTCGTGCTCGTCGCGGATCTCGCCAAGAATCTCTTCCACCAGATCCTCCATGGTGGCGACACCGGCGGTGTTGCCGTACTCATCGACGACGACTACGATGTGCGAGCCGTCGCGCTGCATGTCGCGCAAAAGATCGCTGACCGGTTTGGTTTCGGGCACCAACTGAATGGGACGGATGAGATCGGTGAGCGGCTTGGTTTGCCGCTCTTCTTCATTGAGTTCAAAGATGTCGCGCACGTGGACGAACCCGATGACGTTATCGATTGTTCCGGAGTAAACGGGTATGCGCGAGAACTGCTCGTGGATGACAAGCTGGCGCAGGTCTTCCAGGGAACGGTCCGATGAAATGGCAACAATGTTGGGGCGCGCGGTCATTACTTCGCGAACGCTCTTGCCATTGAAGGCGACGACAGAGTGAATCAGTTTGCGATCTTGTTCTTCGATGATGCCTTCCTCGGCACCGGCGGTAATCAGGGCTTCGATGTGTTCGACGGAATCGTTGGACGACTCTTCATCGGTGTCGCCATTGCCGAAGTCGAGAATCGATTCGAACACCCGCAAAAGCCCGGCCAAAGGCGAGACGAGAAGAGCGAGCCCTCTCGCCAGCCGCAGCAGCCGCAGCATCCAGGCGCCGGTCAGGCGATGGTAGAGAAAGTGCGGAATGAAGTACGCCGAAACGAGCATGGCCACGATGGAGATGGCGATGGCTTCGAGCACGCTCTGCCACACAGGGATTCCCGGACGAACCAGAGCGCACAGATAAAAGAGCCCCGCCAGCGGGAGCGATATGTGTTTCACCAACGAAAAGCGAAGCGAGCCTTGTTCGGCATCGAGGCCCATCTTTTGCGACAGGGTCTCGCGGAAGTACTCCAGGGAGGGTACTTCGCGCTTAATCAGGCGAAGGGACTCGTGATACAGCAGCTGGATGTACGAAACAAAGGCGAGCAGCGCAGTGAGGGCCAGGGCCACAGCTAAGCAGGGCAGATTCATTGCTTCGACCTCGCGATGAGGGTGGACGGGAGATCAAATACCTTTCTCCATTTTCGTTCAGCGCGGGCCATCTCGCCGCGGTCGCGCTCATGGTCCATGCCGGTGAGGTGGAGAAAGCCATGCAGCATGAGAACGCGAATTTCGCTGAGGGGCAAGTGGCCGAATTGGGCCGCCTGCTCATGGGCGCGTTCTACCGAGATAGCGATTTCGCCCAGGAGAGCACCGCTGGCGGGCCAGGGAAATGAGAGCACGTCGGTGGGGTAATCGTGCGCGAGAAAGTCGCGGTTCAACTTGTGGAGTTCACGATCGTTGGTGAGCAGGCACATCCAGGGGCGGCCGTCGCCCACGCGTTCCGCCAGGGTCTGCGCGAAAGCTCCCAAGGCGCGTTTCTCTTTGGCATCTAACTTGAACTTTCTGGGAATGGCTCGAAAGAGCACCGTACTATCACCGGGAGTCATACGGCGGCGCTATGCCAGGGACGGAAACTCGGGAATCTCCACGGCGGCGTCGACAGTGGGTTCCACGTAAGTCTCTGGAGGCGCTTCGCCTCCCAATTTCAGCGCGAGTTGACGGCCCGCTCCGATCATTTCGTTGTACCGGTCATAGGCTTTGACGATGCGTTGGACCAGCGGATGACGAACAACGTCGCGCTCGTCGAAATGCACAAATGCGATGCCTTCCACGCCGCGCAGAACTTCCATCGCGTTCAAGATGCCGCTTTTTTTGCCGGCGGGCAGGTCGATCTGGGTGTCGTCGCCCGTAATCACCATTTTGGAATTGAAGCCTTGGCGGGTGAGCACCATCTTCATCTGTTCGACGCTGGTATTTTGCGCTTCGTCCAGGATGATGAAGCAATCGTTCAGGGTGCGTCCGCGCATAAAGGCCAACGGAGCGACTTCGATGACGTTCTTTTCGAGCAGTTTCTCGACTTTGTCAGCGTCGATCATGTCAAACAATGCGTCGTAGAGCGGACGGAGATACGGGTCGACCTTTTCCTGTAGCGTGCCAGGCAGAAAGCCCAGGTGTTCTCCCGCTTCGACGGCGGGCCGGGTGAGAACAATGCGGCTGACGCGCTTGTTCAGATACGCTGAAACGGCCATCGCGACGGCCAGATAGGTTTTACCGGTACCGGCCGGTCCGATGCCGAAGGTCAGGTCGTTACCCTCGATCGCGTCCACGTAGCGGCGCTGGTTCACCGTTTTCGGAGCAAGCACCTTCTTGCCGAAAGCGCGGGATTTACCGCTTTCGACCAAACGGCGTAATGTAACGTTCGGGTCGCTGGTGACAACCCGCATATAGCTATTCAGGTCGCCATTGTTGAAGACGTGCCCCTCTTTTACTAGGTTGGCGTAGTCTTCCAGGATCTGCTCGGCGCGGCGAACCTGGGGTTCGTCGCCCTCGATTTCGAGCGAGTCGCCGTCCATCAGACGGGTTTTCAGGCCGAGTTCGGATTCAAAAAGGCGTATATTTTCGTCGCGGGTTCCAAACAGAGATTCGATACCGCGAGAAATCTGAACGGAGGACTTCATTAATGGAAATGCGGACAAAGGATACGTAAGCTTAAAGCTTCTTGACTAAATTTAGGGCTGAGATGAAGAAGTTTGGTGGGCAAGAGATGGGACGAATTTGCTTCGCCGATAACGCCGTGAACCAACTGGCGCAAGCGCCTAGGGATCATCGCTTACTAGAATAGCACAGTTTGGGGGTCTGGAAGGGGATCATATGCTAAAAGAACATTGATGTTGATATAGTGACGCTGCGATAGCGATTGTGCAATTTCAGTAGTAGTCAATCACCCGGTAACGGATGTAAGTAGCTGCAGGGCTCGGCGACGCTTCTTGAATCCAGTTACCGTGAGAGTCGTACAAATAAGGGCTCTCTGCCGAAGGTAAGCGGTTCCTATGGGCGTCATAAAGATACCTTTCAACGCTTACGAGCTTGTCACCGAGCTGGAACTTCCGCTGTTCTATAACCTGCCCGGCGTCGTCGTATTTGTAAGTCGTCACGCCTGAAGACAGGCCACAATTGGAGCATTTCCCGTAAACTTGCTGATCCTTTTTGGTGTCCGCAACTATGGTTTGCACAGCGATCCGGCGATTACGCTCGTCGTACGTGGACTTCCAGTGTGCTTCGAGAACGCCTTGCTGATACAACAACATATCCGTCTGGTTGCCCCGGGCATCGTATTGATACTCTCGCGACCACTGGTGCGCCATGGCCTTGCCAGGGTTGCCCATTGCCCTTTCAGACAGCAGTTTGTGATCCGGTCTGTAGGTGCGAACTTGTCGGGAGAAAATTTTCCCATCCGAATCATACTCGGTCTCTCTGATGAGATCGCCGCGGCTGTCGAATTTATAAATGTTCTTACCGTTGAATTTGCCATCGCTGTCAATATCGCGCTCTTCAATACATCGCCCCCGCGAGTCGAATTTGACAATGTGACGCTGCGGGTCGATAGGCGTTTCTCCGTGCGCGGAATCGATACCAAACATGTCGACCTCGTAATTGCGCCCTCGCGGTTCATAGATGAAGCGAAAACCTGGTATCCGGCTTGATCGAGAGACTCACCTGCCCTCGTTTTCCCCCTATCCTCCAGCAATCGGCCGGCCCGGTCGAAGGCATAGATCGCGGTGAGTTCTCGCCGGCCTTCTGCATGAGATTCTTCCACGCGCACCGATTTCACAGGGCCTAGAAGATCGTAAGTTTGGAGCGTTCGGAGGCCGCAGTCCGGGTACTCAGAATTTTCCGCAGAAAACGCGAGCCCGAGATTCACCACTAGTGCAAAGATGACACGTAGAAGAGTCACGACATAACTCCGCCAATCTTATTTAGGACTACCTTTTTGGGATCTTCGGGAATTTATCATACGTCGGAACGCCTAATTGCGAAGAGCTTCTCTCGCGTCTTCCTCCTCAATCGGGACTAGGCATTATGAGCGCACTCTTATCTGACGAACGCAATCCGCAGAGCCAATACCTTCCTCAACGCATCGGCGTAAGGTTTGCCCGACTGACACTCTGCCCCCTCGTGAAGAGCACGAGATATTCAGACGGGGTGGGGACTGATCAGCGCGCCTAAACAGACGCTACGTAGAGGGTAAGAAATTTCCGACGGGAAGCAGTGGCGGCGCAAGCGGTCGGGACGCCAGAATCGGGCGTTTTTGCTCACTTGCAAAAGGGTAGTCACAGCAGTTCTATTTTTTTCTCAAAAAAGATTTCGCCTCTACTTTCTGCCACTTACGGCCGCTCTCGGCGGCTAAGCCGCCGACCGGGTGGCTCAAAATTTCAGGGACCGTGTTACGTTTGGGTCGTTCGAAAATTAGTTCGCGAACAAGTGAGAAAAAAAGCCCGCCGGGATACGTTCCCGGCTTTTTCATTTTAGGGAGAGACAACATGGGAATCCTGATCGAGATGCCGTTGAGAAACAAAGAAGCCGCTCCAGTCGCCGTGGAGAATAACGCGCCAGTCACTGTGCCCGCCGAAAAGTCCACAATTGACTTTTCCGTCTGGAAATCAGCCCCGAAAGAACGGACCGCGAGCTACTTTCCCACCTACTCCACCATTTCGAAGGCGATGCAGACGGCAATGCGCCAATGGGTCAGCGAATGGTTCTCTGCGCATCCTGAGATTCTGATGCGGCCCCACACAGCATACCCGGTGCTTGTCTATCAAGCCACGCATCCGTTCTCGGGCAAGCCCACCAATATCTTCACTTACGACATCCAGCAGACCGAAGCGCTGAACCGGGCATTCGCTTCGGCCGCCAGCAAACTGGGCCGCCAATTGAAGACGCTTGACACCAAGAATTTTCCCTGGCTGACCCGCGAACACTACTTCGCTTACCGGAGCAAAGAAGTGGTGAAGTATGTTTCGAAAAATCGCAGAGCGATCTACAAAATGCTGAACACAGAAACTCTGCTGATGGATGCCATTCTGAAGTTCGCCATCATCGACATTCCCAAAATGGGGCTCGACGAAGCAGTAGCGGTTCTGCAGAAATCCTTCAGCACGCAACTGCGCCGCTTCTCCGACGAGTTCGATTTCAGCGACCGCACCGAAGCGCTTCTACGCATTGCGACCGACGCGCTGCTGAGCAAGCTGCCGACCGAGAACGCCATGCCATTAGCGGCCTAACTCACGCTGTAACTTCCATCTCTTCGGTGACCGCTTCCCATTCCGCCATCGCCCGGTCCAGTTCCGCCCGCTGCGTTTCGAGCATGCTGGCGAGCCGTGCCGCTTGTTCCGGGCCGGGGAAGTCAGAAAACGCCAGTTCGGATTGCTGGATCTGTCCCTCCAGTTCAGCAATGCGGTCCTCCAACTGCTTTGCCTGATCTTCCATCTGCTTCCGCTTCATCGGGTTGATTCGTTTCGCCGGAGCATCACGCTTCGGCATAGGAATCGGCTCGGCTGGCGGTACGCCGATAAGGACGTCATTCAGAGTCGGAACCTCTTCATGCTTGCCCTCTTTGCGCCATTGATAATCGGCGTAGTTGCCGGGGAAGACTCGCACCTCGCCGTCGGCAACTTCAAACACACGCGTGGCGAGATTTTCCAAGAAGTAGCGGTCGTGCGACACGAACACGAGGGTCCCGGTGAACTTCTGCAGCGCTTCCAACAAAACGTCTTTCGCGCGCATATCCAGGTGATTGGTCGGCTCGTCCAGCATAAGGAAATTCGACGGATGAAGCAGCATTCGAGCCAGCGCGTACCGGTTGCGCTCGCCGCCGGACAGCACGCCGATGCGTTTGAACACGTCGTCCTCGCTGAACAGAAAACAACCGAGCAGGTTCCGCAGTTCTGTCTGCGTGGTTCTGGGGGAGGCTTCCGCTAAATCGTCCAGGATGCGCGCGTTTGGATCGAGTTCCTTGTACTGATCCTGCGCGAAGTAATCCGGTCCGACGTTATGGCCCAGCGTGTATTCGCCAGCCGTTAGCGGCTCGGTTCCCGCCAAGAGCTTGATAAGCGTGGATTTTCCGGCGCCGTTCACCCCGACCAGCGCGATCCGATCTCCACGCTCAATGGTGAAGTTGACTCCGTTGAGAACTTGTTTAGCACCATAGCTCTTCGCAACGTTTTTGAACTCCGCTACGACACGGCCGCTCGGCTTCGGTTGAGGGAAAGAAAAATGGATGGTCTTTTCTTCAGGCGGCAATTCGATGCGCTCGATCTTCTCGAGTTCCTTGATCCGGCTTTGCACCTGTTTTGCTTTGGTTGCCTGGGCGCGGAACCGGGTAATGAACGCTTCCAACTGTTGTATCTTGTCCTGCTGATTCTTATAAGCCGCTTCCAGCTGGGCGAGCCGTTCTGCTTTTTGCTGTTTATACTTCTCGTAATTGCCGCTGTAGAAGTGAACCTTCTTGTTCCAGACTTCGACAATTTCCGTCGTTGTCACGTCCAGAAAATAGCGATCGTGCGAGATCAGGATGTAGGCAAATTCGTAGTTGTTGAGATAGGCTTCCAGCCAGTCGCGGGCTTCAATGTCCAGGTGATTGGTCGGCTCGTCCAGCAGTAACAGATTGGGCTTTTCGAGCAGCAGCTTTGCGAGCGCGATGCGCATCTGCCAGCCACCGGAGAACTCCTCGGTCTGGCGTGTCCAGTCTTCCTTGCGGAAACCAAGGCCAGTGAGAACCGACCCCACTTGCGCCTCGATGGCGTAGCCGTCCCGCGCACGAAATTCGGCGTCGGCCTGCTCAAACCGGTTCGCCACTTGCAGGTAACTCTCACTGTCCGGATCGAACTCGCTCATCTTTGACGTGAGCGCTTCCAACTCCAGCTCCAGTTCCTTCACATCAGCAAAGACGCTCATGCACTCGGCGAATACGGTCCGGCCTGAGACACGCAACCCGTCCTGCGGAAGATAGCCGATCCGGATGCCCTTCATCGCCGTGATGGAGCCGTAATCGAGCGGCTCGATTCCGGCAATCACCTTCAGTAATGTGGATTTACCGGTGCCGTTTCCGCCTACCAGACCGGCGCGTTCCTTTGGCGTGATCAGCCAGTTCAGTCCGTCGAAGAGTAATTTATGCCCGAACCGTTTCCCGGCGTCAGTCAGTTGCAACATCTCTCTTCATTTTCACTAATGAAGAGAGCAAAACCGAACTATCCGGCAAAAAAGTTGAGCGCGTCGGCGATGTAGGCCTTCAGATCGCTGCGTTTAACAACGGCATCCAGGAAGCCATGCTGCAGCAGAAACTCGCTGCGCTGGAAGCCCTCGGGCAGCTTCTGCTTGATGGTTTGTTCGATCACGCGGGGGCCGGCAAAGCCGATCAGCGCGCCTGGTTCGGCGATATTGAGATCCCCGAGCATGGCAAAGCTCGCCGTCACGCCGCCAGTGGTTGGATCCGTCATGACGCTGATGTAAGGCACCTTTGCCTCGTCCAGTCTCATCAGGGCAGAGGATAGCTTCGCCAGTTGCATTAAGCTGATTGCGCCTTCCTGCATGCGCGCGCCGCCGGATGCGGAGACGATGATTAATGGCGTTCTTTGCTGAAGGCAGCGCTCAATGGCACGCGTGATTTTTTCGCCCACGACCGCGCCCATGCTGCCCGCGATGAATCTCAATTCCAGCGCACAGATGTGAACGCGGCGACCGCTTAGATTTCCGCTGGCGGAAATAATTGCGTCGGGCAATTCTGTCGCGGCCTGCGTCTCTTCCAATCGTTGTTTGTAAGACTTCGAATCGACGAAATTGAGGGGATCGGTGGATTTCAGAGCCGTGTCGTATGTTTCATACTGGCCATCATCGAATAACAACCGCAAACGCTCCGCCGCACTGATGCGAAAGTGGTGACCGCACTTGATGCAAACCTCAAGATTGTCTTCTACCGACTTCCGCCAGATGATTTGCCCGCAAGCCTCGCATTTCTGCCATAGTCCTTCGGTGCGGACACTCTTCTCGCCGTCGTTTGCCGTCTCGGCCTCAACCGATGGTTTTTGTCGCGTGAACCAAGCCATGCAAAGTCAGCCACTAAAGTAACATGCGGCCGGCTTCGCTGCCGAAACGTTCTTAGCGTACGACGGGGAGTCGAGAGGCTCTCTTATTGAAGAATCGTATGCAGGTGGAGAGGAGAAACAGGCCTAATCCGAAGAAGGTGAGCGTTCCGGCTTCGGGAGAAGCTGTCAAGCTTGCGGTTCCGGCGCTATCTTGAGGCAAGGCGCTGGCGCCCCAATCCAGATCCCGAATGGCCACTGCAGAACCGGCCGTGGTGCTTAAGGAGAATGAGCTAATTGTGTGGGACAGCTGTATGCCGAAGCTTCCGCTGTTCAACGAGAACCTTTGTCCATCGGAAAGAAGTAGCGTGAGTGGTGTATTTACGGTTCCGTTCACAAACAGAAACAGCGCGTTTTCGCCTCCGGACGGCATGGTGACGTTGATGCCCGCGCCACTATCCGTCGAGCCAACGAGGCTGCGCTGACTAAAAGAACCGAAATTATATTGCTGAACGGATAATTTATACGCGCTGTTATCCGGACCGGTGAAATTAAATCCACCCTGAGTTATTCCGGCGGCCGTATTGTAGGTGGAACCGAGAGGTAGCAGGTCGAAGCCGATCTCGCTGGCCGGGCCAGTAAGCCCGCCCTTCCAGGTGGTGTAGTCGGTGGTCGTGATCGTCGTAGCCGAACCTTGTCCAATTGCTACAAAGGCCCCGAGAGCAAGTACACCTAGAACGCTGAATGTGCTTTTCCCCATCTGTTCTCCTGTAATTATTTCCGTCCTTTGTAGAATAGAACGGAAACAAGGGCGGGCGCATTTCAGAATTTCCCGTAAGGTGGTTCCAAAAAGGTACGAATATTATCGGAATAGGGTGCTTTAATGATGCGCCAGGCTGGCCGAAATGCGCCGGCGGTAACCTTCGGCTTTTTCGTAGATGATTGCTTGATTTAACGTCAAAACGTGTCGCCTGTTCACGATCATCCGGCCGTTGATGAATACGTCGTCCACGTCCGCCGCCTTCGCTGCGTAAGCGAGCTGCGAATAAACGTTGTAGAGAGGCACGGCGTTCGGGTGCGCAAGAGAGATTGTGATCAGATCGGCCCGCTTTCCCGACTCCAGGGAGCCGATCTTCTTTTCCATGCCTAAGACCTGCGCGCCGCCTATGGTGGCCATGGCAAATGCCTGCTCCGCGGGAACGGCATGCGGGTCCATTTGCGTCACCTTCTGCAGTTTGGAGGCGATATTCATCTCGAGTATGAGATCCGCGGTGTCGTTGCTGCCGGCAAATCCATCTGTGCCGAGCCCCACGTGGATGCCCAGTCTCAACATGTCCGCCACGCGAGCAATGCCGTCGGCCAGCTTCATATTGCTGGATGGGCAGTGCGCCACTCCGGTGCCATGCTTCCTCAGAATCTGCAAATCATTGTCGTCGTCCCAGATGGAGTGGGCGGCCACCACCCGGCCGTCCAAGAGACCTAGCTTCTCAAGCGTTTGCGTGGGCGTCATGTTCCGCTTGGAAAGCGCCTCATCGCGCTCCGTCTTCGTTTCTGCAAGGTGGATCAAAAGCGGAACCTGGTATTTCACCGATAGCCGATGCGCGGCGACCAGGGCGTCGTCCGGCGTCGTATAGATCGCATGAGGCGCAACCGCTGGGACTATCAATTCATCGTTGTGAAAGCGCTGAATGAAGTGTTCCGATGCTGCGATCGCTTGCTGCCAGCTCTTGTGGTCCGGGGCAGGGAAGCCGATTACGGACTGGCCGAGCACACCGCGCACGCCTGCTTCTTTGGTGACTTCAGCTTCGGCCTCTTCGAAGTAGTACATGTCCGTGTACGTAGTGATTCCGGCAAGCACCATTTCCAGGCAGGCAAGCCGGGTCCCCCAGCGCACAAAGTCTGGAGAGACGTTCTTCGATTCGGCAATGAATATGAAATTGTGCAGCCAATCCTCCAGGCGCTGGTCGTCAGCGAACGCCCGGAGAAGAGACATGGGTGCGTGCGTGTGGGTATCGATCATGCCCGGCGCGATTAGGTCCCGCGGCCTGTCGAGTGTATGCGGCGCCGTAAACTGCTGGGCGATTTCTCCCTGTGTGCCTACGCCGACAATCTGGTTACCACGAATCACTACGGCGCCGCCATTAATCACCCGGCGCTGAGCATCCATCGTAACGACGTACTTTGCCCGCACGATCCAGTCAGCTTGTTGCTTTCCGCGCGCAACTGCCGCGCTGCAAAGCAGAGCTACCCGTAAGGCGACCTTATAGAAATGACGCATCGAACGGCTTGGGAAAAATGTCACTTAACGACAGCGTGATCCGTTGACCCGCGAGGTTTCCCAAAACGAGCTCGGCGTCTCCGCAGAACTCCCACAGGATTTGCCTGCATGCGCCACAAGGAGGAGTGAGCTTATCGGTATCGGCAACAACCGCCACGTGCGTTAGCTTTGCGGCGCCTTCCGAGACGGCCTTGAACACTGCAACCCGCTCGGCACACATGGTCAAACCGTAGCTCGCGTTTTCAATGTTGCAGCCGGTAAATATCCGACCGTTTTGATCAGCGACCGCCGCTCCTACCTTGAACTTTGAAAAGGGAGCATGTGCCCGCTCTCGGGCCTGTGATGCAGCCTCGACCAACGTATCGATGTTCATGACCCGCTTTCCCGGGCATCCTTCAAAACGGCGCACCACGATCCATAGCCACGGCTCCGCGAATAGGCATCATCCTCAACCTGGAACAAGACGTCGAGCTTCTTGCCTGGAACAAACAGCGCGGTCCGGTCTCCGAAGTTCCATGCCTTCAGGTACAACAGACGGCCGTCGTGCCGAAGCGGCACACTGAAATGTTTTCCTTCTTTCAGTACTTTCGGCGGCCCCGCTACTTCCACGCTCTTCGCATGCAGTATGGGTGCAGGATTGCCGAACCCAAACGGTCCCAAAGCAAGGATCTGTTGTATGCAGAGTTCGTTCAGCTCCGTGAACGACGCTTCGGCGTCGGCCGTATATTGCGGTCGCAAGTCATCGGCGCCCAACTTGCCCCCGGCGAACTCGGCTAGACGTGCACGGAAACTCTCCAACTGTCCAGCCTCCATGGTCAATCCAGCCGCCTGGCGGTGACCACCAAATCTGGTGAACAGATCCGGCATGCTTTCCAGCGCCTCCAAAAGGTGGAACGCAGGGATGCTGCGCCCCGAGCCGGACAACGAACCTTCACTCGCCGCATTGGCCCCTGTCGCGTTGCTTAGCACAAATACAGGGCGGCTAAACCGCTCTACGAGCCGGCTCGCGACGATCCCCAGAACGCCCAGGTGCCAACCAGAAGAAGCGAAGACCATAGCCGGAGCAGTGGGGTCGAAAGCGATGTCCTCGCATTGCTGGAGAATCGCTTCCACGATCTCGCTCTCAGCCTGTTGCCGCTCCCGATTCAGTACGTCCAACTGCTCGGCCAACTCCCGCGCCCGCTCCTGATCTTCCGTGAGGAATAGTTCGATCACGTCGCGTGCTGTCGCCATACGGCCTGCCGCGTTGATCCGTGGAGCAAGTCGAAAAGCCACTTCATGCGCGGTGGGGCTCTCACCCGATTCGAGGCCAGCGACTTTCAGCAGTGCGCGTAGTCCGGCGTTACGGACCCGCCGCAGCCCTGATAGGCCGCGTTGAACGATGGCGCGGTTTTCTCCCACCAGCGGCACAATGTCGGCTACCGTGGCAATCGCCACCGGCTTCAGGAACGAATCCAGCAGAGCCGCCTGACGCGCTTCGGGCAATTCACCTTGCTTCAAAAGTGCCTGCACCAGTTTGAACGTCACTCCCGCGCCGCATAGATGCTTGTTGGGGTAAGCGCAATCCGGACGGTTCGGGTTCAAAACCGCCAACGCCGGCGGCAACTCTGCTTCCGGCAAGTGGTGATCCGTAACGATCACGTCGATACCAAGCGCATTCGCCTGCCGCACTACTTCGTTGGCCCGGATACCGGTATCGACGCTTATGACCAGGCGCACGCCATTCGCCGCAGCGCGTTCAATCACGTCTGTGCGCATGCCATAGCCCTCATGAAGACGATGCGGCACGTGAAAATCGGCTTCACCGCCGAGCAGCGTAATGGCCTTTTTCAGCACAACGATTGAGGACGTGCCATCCACGTCGTAATCGCCATAGAGAAGAATTGGTTCGCGGCGCTCAATCGCGGTGGAGATGCGCGTCACCGCTTCTTCCATGCCGCGCATCAGAAATGGATCGTGAAACGAGCGCAACTCCGGCCACAGGAACTCGCGCGCCGCAGCCGCAGCAGCCAAGCCGCGTTGGACCAATATCGCAGCCGGAAGGCGCTGCAGTTCAAGATCGCGCTGCAGCGTGGCAACTTGTTCTCCGTCGGTGCTGGGTAGAACCCACCGAGCAGCAGGACGTATCCACGGGATCGGAGGGACGAGTAATTCCGCCATTAATTGTTCGAAAAGTATCCGGTAATTGGTCCGTCGTCTTCTTCGTCGGTTTCGCTCGATACAGCCTCAAGCTCGCTTAGCAGTTCCGTCAGCGTCTGATACCACTCCGTACTGAGTTCATACATATAGACACGGCCGTCGATCTCAAACGATAGCTCCAGCGAGCAGGTGAAGCCCTCGTACACCTGTAGTTCGCGTATGCGGTTTTCGTACTGGCGCTTTTCTTCCCTTGTCAGTTCAGCGTCTTCAAGGTATTCGCTAGCTTCATCGAGTTCGGCTTGTGAAAGCGACTGGTAATGGAACACGAAGAGCTTTGCTCCCGCCCTTTGTCCCACCTGCAGAAACTCACGAAAATCAGGGTGGCCATGGACATCCCAGTAAACATGTCCGAGAGTGTCGGCCATTTGACCATAGCCGTGAAATACCGCGATTCCAAGTTCTTCAAGGTGCGCCTGTAACTCCAACCTCAAAGTTTCTAAATCCAGAGCCATCGGCTTCACACTAGCAGATTTACTTTTCTCTCCATTGGATGAACTAGGTTGACAGAAAGTGCAGGGAACTGGAAAGATTGCTTCCTCACGGATGCGCGATCACCATCAACGTTTCCGCACGGTTCAATGTGCATTCCATTGCGATCTGCAAACTCTCCGGGTCCAGCGCTCCGAAACTCTCATCCAGAATGACAAGCTCCGAGGGCTGCAATAACGCGCGGGCAATAAAGACCCGGCTTCGCTCGCCGTGCGACAGCTGCCAGCCGCCTTCGCCTACCATCTGGAGGATTCCAGCGGGCATACGGTCCAGCAGATCGCCCAGCCCCAATTCGCGGCACACCGTTTCTGCTTCTTTCAAGTCTCCCTCGGTGGGCAACTCGCCGCGCCCCATCAGAAGATTAAACGCCAGGGTCTCGGTGAAGATGTGATTTTCGTGAAACTGGGGAGCAGTGGCAATCTGCCGCCTCCAGCGAGCCGGACCGCGCGCATGGCGGTCCAACCCGTTCGCCAAAAGCAGGCCCGTATTCGGTTCGCGCAGGCCAGAAAGGATCGAGGCCAAAGTTGTTTTGCCGCCGCCAGACGGACCCTCCAGCAGGATCCGGTCGCCTCTGGCGATCGTCAAACTGCACGCCTCCAGAACGGGCTCGCCTTGTGGACGGTAACGGTAACCGATCCCATCCGCCTCCATGATCTTGTCTCCGGTATTCCCGGCCTGCTTGCCCAGGGCGAAGGCTTCGCCGCTTGGCTCCGCGCGCGCCGCTGCCTGGAACAGCGTCCTGATCTGTTTGAAAGATTCCAGAAATACGGCGATATCCGCAGACGCGCCGGTCAAGCGCTTAAATCCGGCGTAAGCAAGCAAAATGCCGCCGAAAGTCACGGCGAGCTGGCCTGGTTCTTTCCCTGCCGAGATCACCGATGGCGAAAAACACGCGAGCGCGATCACAAGCCATCCACGCGGTATGGCCGTGGTCAGCCAGCCGGCGAGCCGGTCGAGAGAGCGGGAGTCCGCCGCGTAGTTTAACAGCGCCCGGTCTTCTCCTTCGTGCCATTGTTCGGGCTGCTGTTGAACTAAACGCGTTCTTTGTCCAATCATGGACTCGACCAGGCTGTCCGTAAAGCCGAGGCGCGCACCGGTCCACCTCTTATACCTTCCGAAGTATCTCCATCCGGCCAGGCAGGCCACAATAAACCACGCCAGGAGCACGAGCGACATCGACTGGAGTACCAAGGCGGCAATCGCAAGTTCGATGAGCGACAACGCCCCGCCCACTCCGCCGTTGAGGGCTAGGGACTCCACTGCCTCGGCCTCCAGCGCCTGGCTCATGTACTTGCCGATTCCGTTCTGCCTCATCTCCTCCGCATTCAACTGCATAGCGCCATGAAGAAGGCGCCGCTTCAAGAGACCGCCGAATCCAGCCACCAACAAGCCTTGCTTCCACGTAGCCAAAAGCCGCAAGGGAATGGAGGTCACCAGCAGCAGTGCCCACGCGAGACGCCATCCGCTGTCGAAATGACCTTCGAAGGAAAGCTGGCCCATGATGGCCCACGATGCGATCCAGAGCAGATACTGGCATGTGTACGCCCCCGCCAGCCCCGCTCCATGGCCGACAATGTTGGTCTGCTTCAGCCAGCGGTTGGTACTTGTGCCTGGCGCGGACCGAAACATCCAGCAATCGCGGAATCGTATCCCGTTCAACTCTTCTTGCACGAAAAAGTGCACCGTTTTTGCACGGCGCGAGTCCGGAATTCCCGCTTCCGCAAGCAAACGTTCTATTTCGGCCTGCTGCGGCAGTGCAGCCGAACGGCAAAGCGTCTCGTAAACGTCCGCGGTCCCTACCCATTGTTTGGAGGAATCCGGTGCCAATATCCGCAACCGGCGTTTATCGGCCCGTAAGATCCCTACATAATGATTGCCGGAAATTCGCAAGATCGCCGGATACGCAAACGCAAGTTCGTCGCGAAAGCCGGCGAGTGTTGTCTCGCTCCTTGCCGCCTCGCAGTCAAATGCTTTCGCTGCCCAGGGAATCCACTCGCCTGGATCAGGCGCCGTGCCCTTCAGTTCCGCGTATCTATCTGCTCCGGTCTTTGGCGCCGAAGGTAAAAGCCCGGCCCCGTCCAACAACAGACTCAACAGGTCGGGCAGGCGGGAAGCAGGCCACGCACAACTCTCAACCGGCTTCGTCATGCAACTCGGATCCCTGTTCTCCGCTCGTGCTTGTGGTCGGAGATCTCCTCGACCGCTCTTCCGCGAGCGATGTGAATGCGTCGCCAAAGCCTGTTCGACCAGAGCAGCGCTCGTGTGCTCGCCTCTGCCCGCATCAGGCCGGCATACCGGGACTCCTCCGTGCAGAGTAGCTCCCCGGGTGGTCCGTGCTCGATGACCGATCCATTTTCCACGACTAAAACGCGGTCGAAACTCTGCGTTTCCTCCAGGTCGTGCGTGATGCAGAGCAGTGTGCAATGAGACCAATACTGTCGCGCGCGCCGCAGCAGTTCCCGCCTGGTGTCGCGATCCAGGCCACGAAACGGCTCGTCCAGAATCACTAGCCGTACATTCTCCCGCAGCATCGAGCGGGCCAACCGTACGCGCTGAGCCTCGCCTCCGGAGAGCAGCGTGCCGCCTTCCCCCAGCGGAGTTTGCATTCCTTCGGGCAGCCTCTCCAGGACGCCGCGCAACAGTGCCGCATCCACGACACGGCCAACATTCGGGCCATCCGGCTGCGAGCCGTACGAGAGGTTCGACAGGAGTGATTGGTTCCAGATCTGCACCGTGGGATCTACCCACGCAGTGGAGGCGCGCAGGGCGTGGCAATCGAGTGGTGCTCCATCCACCAGCACTTCACCTGCCGCTGGCTTCAGCCATCCCAGCAGTATGCCGGTCAGGCTCGATTTGCCGGCCCCGGATTGGCCGACGATCGCCACGTGACTGCCACTCTCGATCCCAACATCGACGTTCCTAAGTATCTCCTGTCCAGCGGCTTGGACAGTTACCGACGAGAACTGGATGGAAGGTGCTCCCACGGATGCCGCCGGGAGTTGGCCTAAGCGAGTCTCCGATTCTTCTGGAGCTCCAAGCGGGTCAAGCAGTCGTAACGTGTGGTTCCGGTAAAAAGGATACTGCCGCAGAATAATCCCGATCTCCTGACCCAGCACCGGCAGATTCAAGGCCCAGTACACGAGTAGCAAGACGCGTCCCATATCGCTACCGCCAGACGAACCACGCATCAGGAGTATGGCGACCAGCCCGAACATAAGAACAAGCTGCAGCGCTTCCGCGCTTACGACCGCTTTTTGCCTGCGCAGCATGGTGCTGGCCCATTCTCCGAGCAGCCGTTCGTGTCCCCGCCGGATTCCAGTCTCCGCGCCGTGAGCGCGCACCACGATTAACCCGAGCAAGGCGTCCAAATAATACCGGGTGAGTGCCGCCGCATGGCTACGTGCACGAAGGTCGCGCTCGGTAAGTAGACGCTGGGTAATGAACGAGGGAATCAAGGCCGCCGCTGCGGTGAGACACACGAGCGTCGCTGCCGAGGGCTCCAGCCAAATGATCCCCCCGGCAGTAAAGCAGAGCTCAAAGGTGGAACGGAAGAACTGGCGGCATAAGCTGGGCAACTGCCGCAGCCGGTAAGTGGTATGACTCCTCTCGGCCATGTCGGACAGAAGACGGCTGCGAAAATAGCGGTCTCCCAGCTTTGGAATCTTCGAAAGGAATGCGACCTGAAAGCGTAGCTCCAATTGCCGTCCCAGGCGCGCGGTTCCCGAAAAAACCGACAGGTCGATCATGAGCAAAATGGCGCCAAACCCAATCACCGCAGCCATTGCCCCCAGGCGCTGCCCGGCTAGGCCGAGCTCGCTCGCCACGTCGAACAATCCGCGAAAAAGAAGAGCTTCGATCAGCACCCCGCCGGCTGCCGCGAAGAGAGCGAGAATCAGGAGTGCCGGGACAGACCGTCCGCTTTGCCGCAGTATGGCCTGCAGCTCTCGCCAAGGCCTCGCCGGCTTTTCTTCGATTGCAGCGGCCAGTTCCTCGCTCAGTCCCTCTTTGCTTGCGATTCCTTTCCGGCCGGAAACACGAACCAGGACCGCACCACGCACCGAGACCTGCTCTTCTTCCGCTGAGTCCTCGCCTGCGGAAGAAGCCGACCAGTAGCGGTGGGGAATCAGCGTCGGATTCTGAAGAACCCGCCGCAGAAAACGTTCGCAGTTGCGGGAACGCCGAAATGTACCCGACTGAATCAGCTCAGCAGTCAAACGGCATCCGGCATCCAGGGTGGCCAGCGCGCGCCAGTCCCCGTCCGCGGCGGCTCCCTTCGGTAAAACCTGCGATTGTGTCGCACCGATTCCCAGATTTCGCAGCCGTCGCTTCAACGTGGCCTGAAACTCATCTGACGCGGCAAACTC
Organism: Bryobacteraceae bacterium; assembly: GCA_035475295.1. GTDB lineage: Bacteria > Acidobacteriota > Terriglobia > Bryobacterales > Bryobacteraceae > Bog-105. The sequence continues at coordinate 2,420 of DATIMM010000197.1, read as the reverse complement.
GCGCCACATCCCGGCCGGCACCGCTACTGAATGTTGATAAAGCTCCGAAAGAAACTGTTTAGCCCGAATCCATCTCCGTCCTATAGCCGGGTCCATCACCTGGACCCATCCGGCGTGCACGCTCCAAACCACTACAAAGTGGGTGAGCCCATTCGCCAATCGGACCACCGCAATCGCGGGCAACGATTTTGACGGCTGAAGCAAAACATGGTCGGCCGGCAGCATCACCTGCTCCGCCTGTAGCCCTAGCTGGCTCGCCACCGTTTCCATAGTGTCGATGGATGTGCCGTCTATGCCGGTCTGGCAGGCCTCGCGCAGCCGCCCATAGCTGACGGGCATTCCGAAACCTTCGAAAAGTGACTTCAGGGCGGCGGGACCACAGTCCATGCCCGAGGTCTGAACCGTCTCCGGTACGAAGAATTTCTTCAATGAGCACCTATGAGGCGTCCGGCGGAGCTGAGCAGGAGAGCGGCTGGCGAGACGCGTTCCACCTGGACCTCCACTGATCCCGGAGCGCCGTGCTGCAGGGGTACCCGGGACAGGTGGCTCGGATTCACGGCCAGTTCCACGCGCACTGTTCCATCGCGGACCTCGCCTGCCACTCGCGAAACGACGGCCGGAACGGTTCCATACTGCGCCCAGGGAAATCCATTCAATTTGACTACTGCCGTCTGTCCCGGATGAAGCTTGCCGAAAGCTGCCGCCGGGAGGAACTGGGCGACCATCTGAACGCGTCCCTTCGAAGTAATCACGCCAAGTTTGTCGCCTTCGCCGACGTGCTGTCCCGGATGAAGCTCCGCGCACTCGATCAACTTTCCGTCCTTGGAGGCTCTTATCGTGCGCCGCTGAGTTTCATATTCGAGGCGCTGAATGGTGGCGGACGATGTTGTCTCGTCGGCCTCCAGCTTCGCCATTTCCCCATATACTTCCTTTACATGCGCTTCCCGGTCCGCCTCCCGCACCTGTAGCTGAGGCCGGAGACTGCCCAACGAGACCTTCAAGCTCTCGGCTGCGGCTCGATAGCGCTGCGCCGAGGCTTCGGCGCGCTGTGCTTCGGCTTCGGCGATGATTCCGGATTTGCGCAGTAACTCCGCCCGCCGCGCCTCCTGCTCCGCCAACCGGGCCTGTGCGTCCGCCTCCTGGAACTTGGCTTGTGCTTCTTCTTCGGACCAGTGCAGAACTTCGCGTTCATCCACTCTTCCTTCGGCTTGCGTGGAGAGCTGGGATCGCAAAACGGCGAGCTGCGGTCTCAACGATGCCAACCGCGCCTGCTCTTCCTGCAAGCTGAGGCGTTCTTTGGTGGCGTCGAGTGTCACCAGGACATCGCCCGCATGAATCTCTTTGCCGATCACGAGGGCGGTCGAGGCAACTTGGCCGCTCAAATCGGCTTGTATGGGATACACGGCTCCGTTCACTTCCAAACGTGCGTTGTCGGAAATCTCATACCGGCTGACCCTTGCTTCCAGTGACCACGCGATCCAGGTACCTAAAAGGAGAAAGCCGACCAGAACCCCGGTTGTGGACCGCAGCCCATGATCGGAGCGGAGCGACTGGGTGACCCGGTGAAAATTCCGTTCCATAAACCTTCCAATGAAGTGGGAAAAAAATAAGGGCCGTCTCGAATTAAATCGAAACGGCCCTTATTTACTAACGAATTATTGCAACCGATTAGAGTTCGCGCAGAACTGTGTAGCCGGCCTTCACGTTTGTTTTCACTTTCATGACTTATCCTCCTTGTTGATTTTTGTTTCTTTCGTACTTGCTCTGTGAAAACGAGTATGGCAGCTTAGTCATGCGGTGCCAAGGACATAGGGTACCGATTTGCACGTAGTACTTCGGAGGACGGAGACATATAAAATCTGCCGTGCGGGCCGTCGTTATCCCAAACGGATTAGGGTGAAAATAGCGCGCTTTTATTAGAGAACGTGTCTAATTTAGTGCCTGATCTTGTGATCTCGTCCGCGTCCTCACCGGCATTACGATACGCTTCCTCTTAAGATGCGCAACCTTGCCGCCGCTCTCGCGCCGTTCCTGATGCTGTTTCCCTCGCTGAGCGCACGTGATAATCCGGCCGCCGATTACAACCAGCCTTACCGCCCGCAATTCCACTTTTCGCCGCGCGAGCACTGGACAAATGATCCCAATGGCCTGGTCTACTTCGAAGGCGAATATCACCTTTTCTTTCAGTACAACCCGTACGGCGATGAGTGGGGACACATGAGTTGGGGCCACGCAGTGAGCCGGGATCTTACACATTGGACCCAGTTGCCCGTTGCAATTCCCGAAGAAAACGGCATTATGATCTTTACCGGAAGCGCTGTAGTTGACGAACACAACACCAGCGGCTTTTGTTTGAAAGGAAAGCCTTGCCTTGTGGCTGTGTATACCGGCCATCGCCCGGAAACCCCCACCAAGCCAGC
>DATIMM010000196.1:0-21290 GCA_035475295.1 Bryobacteraceae bacterium | reverse complement strand
TCTCCGATCAGCAAAAGCACGGCTCGGGCCGGTCCTGGAGCAAGCGGTCGGCGATGGCTTACGCACCATTACTGCCCAGGACGCCAGGGGCTGGTTTCGTCATTGCCGCTATGCCCTATAAACGGCAGAAAATTGCAATAGGACCCAGCTGGTATCAAGAAAGGATTACCCGATCTCACGCGCGGTCTCAGGCCGTGCCAAAATCGCCCGCATTGCTTGTCTGGTGGGTCTACATCATTGCTATAGGCGCATTGCAGCGTGATCTTAACCGCAGATACGGCTAGGGCGAACCCCACCACATGGCGGGGTCAACTCGAACAGCAAACTGAAGACGACTTGGGACACAGTATCGGTGCCCGAAAGGCGTGCCGTGCGTTTCACTAATCCGCCGCCCGCAACAGTGACAACGAAAGCCAGACCAGCCCGGGACTTTGGGCTACCCGTCAAGTTTACGTGCCGTCGTACGACCAATGCGGACAATTCGTAAAGGCCAAACTCAATGCCAATACACCCAGCAATCGGTCCTGACAGCTGTGGGGAACTCGGGCTCTGGATAAGAGTAGAGTTCCGACGATTAGACGCCGATTTGCCCCGATATGCTACTGACCCTCAGATCATCAGCCTTCGCTGCGCTGCACCACTCGAGTATGGCGGAGCCTACGAGCTCCATTTGTTCCTCGGTGCCAATCGAGGCTCGAAGGCAATGATTGAGACCAACTGCCGGCTGAAGGCGTAAGACGATTCCGCGCTGACTTAGGAATTCATCGAGATTCCAGGCTTCCGCTTCTGATTTCGTTCGTAACAAGACAAAATTGGTCTCGCTCTCCACCGGCGAGATCCGGTAGAGTCCCGCTAGCCTGTCAATAAAACGGCGCCTGATTGCAAGCATTTCGTGCTTGAAGGAATGAACAAATAATTGATCCCTGACGGCTGCTGCCGCGATGGCCTGAGCGACTGAGCTGACGATCGCTGGGGTTTGAATCCGGCGCGCATAATCCACCACCTCGTGCGGACCATAGGCCCATGCAACCCGAAACCCTGCCAAGCCATACATTTTCGAGAAACTGCGAAGAACAATCGCGTTACCTAAATCGGTAAGGTCAAACAGCGGCTCGTATCGATCCTCACGAACAAACTCGGCGTAAGCTTCATCGATTACTAGGAGAGTGGTAGGTGGTAATCGTAAGCGAAGCTCAGCGATGCATTGTTTGCACAAGTAGGTGCCTGTCGGGTTCCCAGGATTGGCGAAGATGACCATCTTAGTCGACTCGTCCACCGCTTCTAAGATGCTGCCGACATCCACCCGCAGGTTCCGTTCCGGAACGAGCGTCACTTCCGCTCCAGCCAATTGAGCGACTTGGCGAAAGAACGCAAATGCATGCTCCGGAATGACGACTTCATCACCTGGATCAAGATAGGCGAGAGCGAGGGTCTGTAGGCACTCCATCAGGCCAGCGCTGCAAATAATTCTCTCGTCATCGAGGCAGAAGGTCTCTGCAATGGCTTGCCGGAGGAGCTTGCACTCTGGGTCCGGGTACCTAGTGGCAGCGCTCGCTGCTCGAGCGGCGGGTTCCAGCCAATTAGGTTGAAGCCGGATTGCACTTTCGTTGTGCGACAGCTGTATCGGGTTGACGGCTGGCTTGGTTGAAAGGCCTGAGATCACATGAGGAGGCATCTCACGTGCACGGCGACTTGGCGCGGGTGAGCCTGCATTCACGTCCTCAGTGTTCATATTTCCTTGTCGCGTCTGCCCGGGCGGAAAAGGATCGCAGATAAAGCCATATCGCTTCAAGTTCGGAGCCCGTCATGTTTCGGTAGGCCAGCCAAGGCATGTATTTCGGATCAATGGCGTGTCCTCGAGGGTCCGCGCCCTTTCGCATTGTGTTCTTGAAGTCTGACAATGACCAGTGCGACAGTGGGCCGCTCGCTGTGAGGTCAGTGCCGCAGGGCGCACCAGGCTCCGGTCCTTGGCCACCGGTTAGACCCGCTCCATGGCAGAATGTGCAGCCGCCGACCTCGACCAGGTATTCTCCTTCACTGCCCGATGGATGTGCCCGCGCCGCCCGAAAATCAATTTTGGCGGCTCGCACCAGATCGCCGAACACTCCAAGATCGATAAGAAGGCGAGCCGGCAAGTTAATTTCGACCCTGGTTCTTTCGTTATCGACCGGAGGAAGGCTCTTTAGGTAGGCAATGATCGCACCTGTATCGGCGTCCGAAATTTTATTGAAATAATCCGACGGCATAAACGGAATTCCATGCCCGTCGGGTCGCACACCGTAGCGGATGCTACGGATCCAGTCTGCGTCCGTGTAGGTCCTGGCCACACCGCCACGTCCGCGGGTGAGATTCGAGGTATAGCCCCGGCCCAGAAACGAGTCCTGGAAGGCAAGTTTACCGCCCAGATTCACGCCATGACAAATGGTGCAAACTGCTACGGCCTCTACCAGGTGCTTACCACGGACGATAGATTTCTGGTCCGTCGGGATCGCAATCTTGTCTTCAGGTGGACGATACAGTCGGTTGCGGGGCGACTGGCTGATACGCCAGTAAAATACTCCGAAGAAACCGCACAGCAGCAGAGCAACCGTCAGCAGTCGTCGATTGTGCGGACGGCTTGTCTTCGGCCCTTCGACAGATGGTCCGGTTGGCACGGCTACTCCACACTGCTGTGCTTGAGCGTTGCGACGAACTGCATCTTCGATCCATCCGGCATCTTCGACACAGTCGAGAACTTAGCTGGCGCGCCGAGTTCCGGCGTCCACCAATCGATGCCCTCGATCCGTCCCGTGGCTACACTCTCGCTACTGATCCTCGCCACCCAGGAGGGAAACGAGCCTACTTCCGTTTCGACCCGCTCCTGGCCAAACACCGCTAAAGTGTTGTCTACGCGATCGCGATTATCAAACTCCAGTCGGTTGCTGTACGCGGTCTGCAATGACCAGCTTCCTGGATAGAAGACTTGAGGCACCTTCGCGATTCGAGGAGTTCCATCGCGCGTCATATTGTCGGCAGCAATGGACAAGTCCCGGCTTGTTGCGTCCTGCACAAACGAGAACATCCACTCGGGCGCAGGCATGGGTTGCTTGGAGCCGTCTGTTTGCGTCATCTCGAATTGCTGCGAGAACAGGATGGTCATGGAATCGGAGCGGCCTAAGAGACGGTCCGGAACAATCGAAACTGTAATCTGTCCCGTCAATTCGAGCGGCTTACTGTTTGGCGATGTCAGAGTTCCAGCGGCCTGATAGGCCCAGCTATCACCTAGGCGAAGCAGCCGCAATGAAGTTGCGGGCGATAGCTTCGAATTCTCCATGTTCAGAGAGCCTCCTTGTCAGACTGTACTTTTTCCGCGTAAGTTTTCAGTCTGCCGATCTGTTTTCGAACGAAAAACGTCAGAGGTACTCGCATCAGCGGACTCAGCATGCGAATGAACGACTTGTGCAGGGTGACGTCAATGGAATAGTCGACCGTGGAGCGGGTTGAGCCGACCGGCAAGATACGGAAATGCGCTTCGCTCGAGTAGGCAGGAGAGGGAATGCGCAGGCCGAAATGCGTCGGAGCCTTCCACGCAATGATCTCGCCGTAGAACTCCTTGATTGACTTGCCCATACGGAGCCTTTGGCGGAACCTTTGACCTACCGGATCTGCCGGATCTCGATCGCTAACATAGGTGTGCTCGACCGCGCCCTCTACCCACTGAATGATGTGTTCGGGCCGGTCGACACATGCAAATACGGTTTCGGCGGCAGCATTCACCGGAGTTTTACAGCGAAGCAGCATCAGTTCGTCCAATCCGGCGAGGCGCTTTGTGACAAAGTTGTCGGCGCAAAGCGCAGGGACAACGTAGCGGGCCCGCGCAGGAACAGTCCCTGGTCGGGCGGCGGCACGCCGTCCGGGAAACAAAGGTTGCGGGCTGCCCCTAGCAGCCGTTTCACCGCGATTTCGACCTCGATCCTCGCCATCATCGCTCCCAAACAGAAGTGCCGGCCCATGCCGAAGGCAGCATGGTATGCCGCACTGTTGAAGGCGCTCTCAGCGCCAAGGTCACTCCGAAAGATGTCGAACGTGTCGGGATGGGCGAAGCGCCGCTCATCGCGATTGGCAGATCCCAAAAAACAGATTACTTCGGCCTCGGCAGGAATCGTTCCTCCACTTACGGCTACTTCGCTTCGAGTCCTACGGGGAACCATGTGCGTAGGTGCGGTGAAGCGTAGAGACTCTGCTAACGCCTGATCGAACAATGCCCAGTCGGTCTGTAGCGCTGCCAATTGGTCTGGATGCGCAACCAAGTTTCTCACAAAAGTTGCCAACGTTTTTTCGACGGTTTCGCCGCCCGCGAAAATCATCAGCATCGCGAAATGCACAATCTCATCACTGGTCAGTTGCTGGCCCTCGATCTGGGCATTCGCAAGCATGGACAGCAATCCCGGCTTGACCGACGTTCTGCGCTGGTTTAGTAGCGGTCGCAAATAAGCGGACAACTCGTCTCTTGCCGCGAAGCCAGCACGTGTCACTTCGGGATCGCCAATCAGATTGACGCCGAAACGTAATAGGGCGGTGTACCAGGATCGGAACAGGGCGAAGTCCGAATGCGGCAGCCCGACAACAGTAGCGAGAGCGCCCACCGAGAACGGCGTAATGAATTCTGTGATCAGTTCGATCACATTACGCTCCTGGAAGCCCTCCACCAGCCGGCCCGCTATCTCGCCGATCGCGGGCGCGAATACAGCAAGAAACCGGTCGGCACGGAAGGGCGCGGCTAGTAGGCGGCGCTGTCTCGCATGATCGCGGCCATCAAGCTGGACCACCGTAACGCCAAGCAGTGGCTCGATCTGCGTGGCATAGCTCTTGGTCGTAAACTCCGGGTTCGTTAAAGCCAGGCGTACATCTTCATAGCGACTCAGGATGTAGGCGTTCGCTCCCGGGTGAAAATACAGCGGGAATTCGCTGCGCATGATCCGGTAAAGCGGATATGGGTCCTGCGTGAACTCTGGCGAAAAGATATCAGGCGGCAGCATCATGCGCTCGGCTTTGTCGTGGCGGCCGCATCCGTGGGTGGAAGATAGCTTTTGCCAAGGGCGAACGTCGCAAGATTGCCTGCTTGGGCCTCGAGCAGACGCTTGATATTCATGTTCTCAGCGCCGAAATCGTCAATGGTGAGTTTGCCGTGTCGCGGCATGACTCCGTTTTTCCAAAAAGTAATTCTATGCAGCAGCAGGCCGGGTGCTCCAGGATCGCCGAAGGCGTATGAGAGCGGGATGAGAAACGTCGGTGATCGCTGCATGGAGCCGTGCTGGGGATGAACGTAATCCTGCTCCACTAAATAATATTCCTCCAGCCTGGTTGTTCTCAAATTGATCTCGACCACTTGCCCATATTCATCAAGGAAAGTGCCGTGTTCGGGCTGAATCGCCTCCGCGGGTTTCAGGAGATGGGACCACCGTTCCATGGTGCGTAGGTCACCCAGGAATTCTGCTGCCATTTCAATCGGGGCATTGATGTAAATGGTATCGGTCTCGATACGGTAGAGGCCCTGAGCGGCCTCGGTCAACCCGGCCCGACGCTCCAGAGCTGCCTTGAGAGAACGCGCCTCCGAGTTATGCACCGTCTGGATTCCCTGCATAATCATCGGCGTCCGCTGAACTGGATCGATAACACTGACCCAATGGAAATAGACACCGGATTCTGTGCTTCCGGGCTCCATATAGTCAGGTGGAAAGAGCAGCACAGGGTAGGACTTGAAGTACTTCTTGTACTCGTAGCCGCACTGCCACTCGATGCCGCAGAACCGGGAGTTTTCCAGTCGACGCACATGGTAATAAAGTCGCTGCTGATATCCCGAGGCTGTACCGATCCAGGTGTCTGGGTCGACCTGTTCCTTCATCCGGCTGCCGAGAGTCCACTCATCCAGGTTTTGAAGACTACAGAGATATTCGAAGGCGGTTTCAAGCGGCACCGAGATGAAGGCCGAGGTGGCAAAAGTATTGGCTTCCATAATAAGAAGTGTTCGGGTAAGAAAAACTAGGGCCTGCTTGGGAACGAAATATCCCGGCCGCTAGGGCTTCCAATGCCTTGGGCGCGCAAGCCGCGATTGCGTGCCATGGATGGGGCAAGACAAGCCGGGTCGATCCGAATATCGAGTACGAAGGGGCGCCGGGCCACGATGGCAGCTTCTAACACCCTGTCCAGATCCGTTTCCGACTTGACAACCTCACCCGCGGCGCCCAGCGCCTGGGCGAACATCGCAAAATCTACGGCTGGAATACGGGCATCTGCCTCAAGCCCCAGCACCGCCATACCCTGTTCGCACATGTTGTAGCGGGAGTCATTTAATATGATCCACACAGCCGATACATCAAGCTTGACGGCGGTGCTGACTTCGTTACTCATGAGCATGGCCCCGTCCCCCACAATGGCAACGGCCGGGCGATTGCCGGCAAGTGCGGCGCCAACGACCCCGGTAGCGAAGTGCCCCATCGAGCCAACACCGGTACTGACACGGTATCTCCCGGCCTTCGGGAACCGGAGGTAATGCGTTGCCCAAGTAAAGGAGTTCCCGGATTCAGCCATCACCAGGCAATCATGACGTTCGATCGCCACGCGCTGGATTGCCTCCATAAGGACTTCCGGCCGAATCTTCGCGCCAGCAGAGCGTTCCCAATGCAGCGGCTCCGGACGCGGCAGGTCGCATCGTGGGGCGGGTGTGTTCGTCACGCTCGAGAGCTTCGTCAGTAGAGTAGCGACAAACGTCCTGATGTCGGCCCGGACCGGCAGCGTGATAGCTCCCGGATAGGCAACCCCCGGAACGTCGGGATCGATATCGACGTGGATGAAGCCTTCAGCAGGCACCATGGCTGGGTTCCAGAACGACGTTGGCTCCCCGAGACGGGTTCCCAATACCAGGATTCGCCGCGGCGGGTTCTCGCTCATGTACGACTGGACTGTATCGTGTCCTCCCATGCCGGTCACGCCCACGAACAGGGGATGACTTTCCGGAAAGATTCCTTTGGCGCGCGGCGAACACATCACTGGAGCTCCGAGTCGCTCTGCCAAGTCCCTAATCTCATCGCCAGCCGCCCGTGCACCGTGCCCCACCCACAGAGCCACGGGACCTTGCGTCAACAGCGCAGCGCATTCGTCAATGACCGAGCCCGGCGGCCTGTCGGGTGGAGCGGCGGGCAAGATGCTCGGCATCGGATGGGTGAGGGGCGCTGCTTGCACGCCCGTTGGAATGGATAGGTGGCACACAAAGCCACCTGGACGCGCTAAACCATTGGCCATCCGGCGCGCAATCTGCGGAAGGGCCTCGACGGATTCGATCGCCGTCGCCATGTGAAACAAAGCGCCGGGTGCGATCAAACCCGCCGGAAGAAAATCGTTGTCGGTTTCCTGGATTGCCCACCGGCCTCGATTCGAAGCCGTCGTGCACGCCGAGAGCAGGATGATCTTCGCGCCTTCACCTCGGGCCGCGAGCATGCCCGTGAGCGCGTTCGTTAGTCCGGGACCTGTTGTGGTGAACACAACCACTGGGGTGTTAGTAACGAAATGTGCCTCGATGGCCGCGAACGCCGCTCCTGCTTCGTGCCTGAAGTGCACAATTTCGATATCGCTGGCGGACAGAGCACCCCAGATTGCCGCGATGGCGCCCCCGGAGACGCCGAAAGCATAGCGCACGCCCAACGCAGCCAGAAAGGCTACAATTGCCTGGCTGGCTGTTTGCGACGTCGCGCCCGGTATCGGACTGGCATCAGCGGTAGCGCCGTCAATCCCCATTTTTCGGCCCACCATATTTTTCGTTGGGGTGCTGGGCTGCGATCAAGCCTCCGGGAGTGTCGCTGCGCCCGGAATAAAAAGTGTAAAGTACAGAGCGAGCGTGCAAACTACAAAGTGAATGCATCAACAATATAGCTCTCGAGTTCAATCTTATAAGGTGACACTGCAGCACTGTGGAGGTCGATCTACTGTCTCCCACTACTGACGGAGAGCGCCAGAAGGGCGGGTGAGGCTCAACCACATTTCCGCCCCGAGCCGCACAAACTCTCTGGTTAGCTACACCGGCGGCGCACTAAGCCGAACCCAACCATCAATGCTGCGCCCACCACCCCAAGCGTACCGGGCTCGGGTGTTGCTACTAGCTGTGCTTCATTTAACGGTCCCGGAATACCCTGCGATGCCGGATCGGAACCTCCTGGATAAACTTCGTCGTAATTTCCTAGTGTAAGCGCCCAAGTATGGTTCGCGCTGTCATGCAGCACGAACGGAGTGACCGCGTTTAATTGGCAGTCCCCGCCGGTTCCCTGCAGACATACGCCTGAGCCGTAGCCGACTCCGTTGTATCCGGTAAACGAGGCTGACGTTAGAGCATTCACTGTAAAGTTCGGTGATGCCCCTGAAAAATCGCCTATGATACCAGCGCCGTCTTGTGGAGGCTGCTGCAATATGCCAATCGCATAACGCCCGGGCGTGAAACTGTTCTGGTCAAAGATCGCAACGGTTGCCCCTGCCGTGGGATTCGTGGTGAAGCTATCCATTAAGTACGTTTGACTGCCAACATCAATCGTCACCAGCGAGGGTGAGTATGCGCGAAAGCCAGCAAAAGGAGGCGGTGCAGGCGGTGCAGGCGGAGCGAGATTGGGGCTGCTGGTATCGAACCACGCGCGTATTGTGAACGGCGTGTCTTCGGTGAAATACGTGAGATTTGATTGTGAGGCAAGGTTGAGCGCGTCTTGGTTATTGAAAGAGCCGTTATAGATCAGCTCAAAAGGCGCTGCCTGCACCCAATTGGGAACAAACGCAAAAGCCCATGCTCCGGCTAGGGTGCACAAGGCGTGGCGCCATCTCGCGCGGAAATGATTCTGCTTCATGAATGGAATTTCCTCTCGGGGTAATCGATGTACGGCGCCAATCATGCTACCAGATGCACTAGGGTCTAGACCAGGGTGCTTAGTACCAGTGGAACGGGAACCCCAGTCGAAGGTTTGAGTGAATGAGAAAGTCTAATTTCATGCTCAAATGACATCTTCTCCTATGCTCTTCTGGGGTGACTGGAGCGAAGCAGCTCAACAGCGGCCCACATTGTGACATGCAGGAAGCCTCGCTAATGCTTCGCGCTGGCGATAATAGCAATGAGAAAGCATCGCTGACACTAGATCGAAAACATGCCCATCCTGCTGATCCACAGGACGCACTGATAATTCTGTACTCCGTTGATGTTCAGAAACATTTGTAACGGAAAGATTATCTCTTCGGCCTTCCACGGCTCAGCTGGGCGGAATACGGTCTGACTGGCTCCTGATCCGGATTACACCTGCCGCGACAGTGCCGGCGGCGCCTACGTACCTCCGGAAGCTGAATTTGGAGGCCTCAGCTTTTCTGCATTCAGGGCTAATGGTTTAATTCGAAACTCATACAGCTACTCCCGATTTTCAGGCTTGTCCCTCGACTTCGGGCAGCACTATTCCGAATGCCCGCTGACCGCGAATATTTATAAATAGACGCAGCTCTTGACGGGTCTCACACCCAAAATCGAATTCTCCAGCAGCATTTGCGGAGGTTCTGGCCACTACATCTTCACCTCGCAGCAGAACCACCTCGACCTGTTCGGCGCCTGTGTCCGGGCTATTTGAGTTCAGAACTTGGCCCGTGACCAGCACATGCTGACGGGAAGGGTCGGATTCCATTCGTATGTCGATTACAAATGGTTCGGCTTCATAAATTACCTGTCGAGCACTTCGTGGGCCAGCAGCGCGAGCCGCAACCGCTGGCGGATGCATCCAGCTGTCGAACAGAACGCGTGGTACTTCCGCAAGCGCAAACCAGCCGGGGATCTTCTCGGAAGTAAAGGCCGCTTCCACCAAACGGATAGCGGGTTCTGGTACTTCCAGGCCCGGTTCGCGGGAGAGGCAGTCGGCAATGCCGCCCCAAAATTCCGAGTCTTTGTGGCATGTTTCGCAGCCATCCTCGAGGTGGCGCTGCATTTGATCTTGTTGTTCAAGGACTCCCAATCCGTGGGCGAGATCTACCCAGTCTCGGGATGGAAAATGGCTCATCAGTCGTCCAGGCTTTCTTCTACCTATTAAGGATAGAAACGGGTCGCAAAAATACAACAGAGTTCAAAATGTCAGGCCTTTACCTATTAACTTAAACGGAGCCCAGTAATACGGATGCGGATTCTGCTCACGTTGGTTGAGCATGGCTGCGCGGAGCGCGACCGCCTTTCTAGGTTCGGTTTGTAACCGAGCGTAAAAGTTTCTCATCAAGTCGGCGGTGCTCCGATCACCCACGTCCCAGAGAGACAGCAGCAGTGATCGAGCTCCCGCATAGAGCAGTCCCCGCGTCAATCCAAGCAACTCGTCGCCTTCATCGATAACATTCAGTCCGGTGACGCAGCCGCTCATCGCCAGTAGGTCAACGGGCAGGTTCATCCGGTAGAGGTCATAAAGGTTCACATAAGAATCTGATAGCCGGATGGCCGAGAACATCGGACTGTCCTGCCGAAAGTAACCGTGTGTGGCAATGTGAATGAGTCGGCTATCCCGGCCTTGTTTTCTCAATGCCTCCTCAGTAGCCTGAGGACCAACGAGCACCTGTGGTTCTGGAACGGCCGACGCTACGGCGCGGACTTCTTCGCCGATAAAGGGCGTGTTCTGATCCTCCACGCCCAAAATCAGCGAGGGTCCCGATCTCCGGTCTGACTGCTCGCAGCAATGAACGAAAATGCTCGCACTCGGGGCATAGCAGAGCGTGAACCTATCCAGTACATAATTCCGTCCGTCGAATAGCGCATCAAAGGGGATCGAGTGTAGCGGGCCATGAGGGACGACAACGAGGTCTCGAGTGGTGAGGAACCGTTGCAGCGGAGCAAATACGGCCTCGAACAGTGCGTTCAGATGAAACTGGGCGGTTTTGATCAGGACCGATTCGAAACGCGTCACATAGTCTTGGCTCAGGCGAAATTTAGAAAGCTGAAACTGTAGCATGCGCAAGCGCTGCATAACGGAGGAAGCCGGTGCAAGGCGAACAATCTCGACCCGCTCAGACGTCACAACCGAGGCGAAGATGCATTGCCGAATGGAAAAATATTCAATCAGAGTTGCGTCGGGGCCTAGTGCCCCGCGAATTCTTTCGAGCGTTGTGGCACTAGAATGATGAAGTGCTCTGGCGACGACACTGGAATTCGGGGCTTCGAGGAGCGACTGCTCGAGCCGCCGCTCGCATGCGACAGCCTGCTCCTTCAGGTCACTGACCCGCTTCTCCGAAATCGATTCCTCTGAGAGTTGCTCATTTTCGATCCGATGGTAATACCAGTTCAGCTGCTTTCTCAAATCACGAATTTGTCGATCGTTTTCCGTATCTTCGGGCGTCTCGGGGACTGGCTGCCCACCTCCGATAATCAGGTCCTGCAGTGTGCGTGACTTTGCAGCCTCGATGTAACACAGAGCCTCCTCTGAGGAGGCATTGGGGATTCGATCCAGGCAGAGTTGGATGAGACGCTCATAAACTTCCAACCTATTTCGCAGGAATCCGATTTTTAATTCTGGCTTCTGCAAGCTGAATCTAACTGTTTCCAGTAGGGACCGCGCTGCCTGGTATGCGTCGTATGCTTGTTCAGGCTGATGCTCAGCTTCGTGAATCTGCCCTCGTAGGAATTGCGCTTCATACGACAAAGCGGGCCAGTCCAACCCTTCAAGCGTCTCGAGCGCTTCTGAGCAGTAGCGGGCCGAATCGCTGGTGTTCCCGTTGTAAAGGGAAATGCGAGTGAGTACCAGGAGACAAAACACATATTTGCTGGGAAGCGGTATATTACGAAAGAATTCCGCCGATCGAACAGCGAGTTCCTGGGCTTCGGCCAGACTGCCCTGATTCAATAAGACAAGTGCGCTGTAAATATCAATAAGAAACGGCCAGGCCTGATTCCGCTCCCGGCACATTGTGACCTTCGCCCGTGAGAAGAGCTCGAGCGCATCGATGGAGCGGCCAACGAGACTCTTTGCAATAGCAAGGTTTGTGAGCGATCGCGCCAATTCGAATCCCATTCCCCGACGCTCAAAACGTTCGAAGCTGCTCTGTGCCATGACGCTGGCCTCTTTTATCAAGCGGAGTTCGAGATAAATATCAGACTGATCCAGATCACACAGCGCCAGGTGATAGTTATCGCCGTTGTTGTGGAATGTCCCACGAGTGGAGTGTAACAACGCGAGTGCTTTCGTGTAATCACCCCGGAGTTGATATAAATAGGCGATATTGTAATCGGCTTGCGCCGCCACCAGGGGCATTTCGTGCTGCTCGCAGAATTCGCGTACCCGTTGGTATGTCTCGAGTGCCCGAGGAAAGTCATCGAGAGCTATTAGGCATACGGCCATGTTATGGAGTACCGCTCCAATTCCCTCCATGTCTTTATGCGGCACTAGTTCGCAGTACGCACGCTCGTAGGCGGCGAGAGCGGCCCAGAATCGATTCTGGCGGTGATACAAATTCGCGACATTGATGTCGAGGCGAGCAATACGCCACTTATCCCCTGTTCGGTCAAAAATTTCCCGCGCCCGCTCAGCGGCGGCTATCGCCATGTCGTATTCACCCAGCAGTCCGAGTGATTGAAGTGAACTGCTCAATGTACGCCCCACCTCATTCATGTTTCCTGAATGCTCGAATAGGTCCGCGGCTCTACGGAACAGCTCAACGGCAGATCTGCAGTCTCCCGTGAGCCACAGCGCATTAGCTTTCGCTCGTAAGGCCCAAGCCAGAGCTTCCTCATCGTCCAGTTCTGCTGCGATAACAACAGCAGCTTCGGCTAACGCCATTGCCTTCTGCACATCGACTCTTACCGCAGCGCGTACTGCTTCGGCAAGTC
The DNA here is from genome assembly GCA_035475295.1 of Bryobacteraceae bacterium. Taxonomy (GTDB): domain Bacteria; phylum Acidobacteriota; class Terriglobia; order Bryobacterales; family Bryobacteraceae; genus Bog-105. The sequence goes on along the minus strand of DATIMM010000196.1, from coordinate 8,440 downwards.
TCCTCACCACGCTAGGTTGCAGGAGTTCAGGGTGGACCGAAAGAAAAACCCTGCTGGCTGATGCATCATTCAGTCCACCGTCCTGGAGGCAAAGGTGTTCGAGGTCGGATGCTGCGGTCATCGAATATGCCTTCGTTCCAGAGAGCGTTGGAGTTTATCGAGGCATCGCATCCGCGTTGCTCCAATTGAGCCCTTCGCTAGGCCCATTCTCTTTGCAGTCTCTTCGTATGAGATAGGCGGGCTAGAGTAAAAGAGCAGTTCTATCAGCCGTCTGCATTCGCCAGAAAGTTCATTCACCGCCTCACGGATAATCTGTTCATGCTCGAGTTCCTCCATCATCTTTTCAGGAAGCGTCTGTGCCTTGTCCGCGGTATCCAATTCCGAATCGATACCGGTGTATCTGCGCTGGTCCTGTGCCCAGCGAAAACACTTGCGTCCTGTCATTTGGATGAGCCAGGCCGGCAGAGCTCGCGGCTCTCTCAGGTGCGGCAATTCACGAAGCAGAGTGAGGCAGACCACTTGAAAAACATCGGCGGCGTGTTCACGACTGAAGCCTAGCTTAACGGGAATCGAAAAGATAAGTTTCTTGTACCTCTCTATCAGCGCGGACCAGGCTTGCTCGTCACCGTTTAGACATCGCTGAATCAGAGCTTCATCGTCGCCATGGTTCAACCGGTCCGAAAACATTGCTTGTGTGTTCATGAGCCTCCCCCGTGCGCCTGCCGAATGAAGAGTTCTTCTGCATTCCAAAGGGTGTAGCTCGGGAGAACGGCCGGATGAAAATTTCCAACCCGGTCCTTCGCACCAACCAGAATATGCGGACTGGTCAGGAACACCATTGGTACGTTCTCGCGTATAAGATCCTGCACGTGATCGTAGATCCGTTTCCGCGTCAGATAATTCGGCGCCGTCAACTGCTGGTCCATGAGCTTATCGACTTCCTGCTGCCACTGCGGCGGAGGCCCTCTCTGCTTCAACCTCCAGATATGGGCAGTGCCTTTTGAGGTGAGGACACTCATTTCTGAGTTGGGATCGGAATCACCATCGGCAAGGGTCAGGATGGCTGCCTCATACTGGAACGAAGTAAAGACTCGATCCACGAGGCTCCGGAACTCCAGGGGTATCAGAGTTACCTTTATCCCTAATTGCCTCAGGTCCTGCTGAATAATCTCCGCCACCTGCCCCTGTTCGGGTTTGGCGGCGTTGTGCATGATTGAAAATTCAACCGGGTTGCCTTTTGGATCGCTCAGGCTCCCGTTCTCTTTCCACGAAAACCCGGCGCTGTACAGCAATTTGCGAGCAAGCCGTAATGAGTGAACCGGGTTCGGAACGTTGCTTTCGGCCCACAACTTGTTCCCTGGTGAGATTTGGCTGGAGAGCGGATAGGCTCGTCCGTGGTATGCCAAGTGAACGATGCTGTCACGATCCACGGCTGCCGAGATGGCCCGGCGAAATAGGAGGTGTTGAAACCAACGCTGAGCTGTCGTGAGTCCATCAGAAAAATCGTTGAGGTTAAAAACCAGAAAACTGTACTCGAGCCCCGGCCCAAGATCATAAAGCCGAAAGCCCCGGCTTTGCTGATCTATTTCAAGGGCATCGAAATCCGGCGCGTTTAAACGACCAACTATGTCGATTTCGCCAGCATCAAAGCGCATCGCCTCTGCGTCGGCGCTCGGGATAAACAGCGAAGTAATCCCGCTCAAATAGGGCAAGCGGTTGCCGCGGTAATTTTTTTTCCAGTAATAAGGATTGCGTTCCAGTCGAAGGCGCTGGCCAGGCACATAATCTTTGATTCGGAATGGCCCTAAGCCGGCGATTTCTTCCGGTCGGGTATTCAATCCCCAGGCACTAGCGAGTTTTCCCTCATCGAAGCGTTTTATCAGAAGGTGCTTCGGCAAGATCGCAATACTGTCGAACAAGCGCTCAGCGGCGGCATACGGCTGCGCGAGCGTAAAGAGGACCGTGTAGGGATCGATTTTTTGCACCGAAATCGGCTTGCCTGTGATTATCAGCAGATCTCGCTGTGGAGCATGATTCCTCTCATCCAGGTAGGCGTCAAAGCTGAATATCACATCATTTGCGTCAAACGGATGCCCGTCCGAAAAACGCACGCCACGCCGTAAATGTAGCGTATACTGCCGACCATCGGAAGACACCGTCCAGGATGCTGCCAATGCGGCCTCGGTCCGCTGAGTGTAGCGATTGATATGAATCAAATCAGCTGAAATCAAACCGATTATATCTCTCGAATTGCCGTCAATTGCAGTGAGTGGATTGAGCGTTTTGGGTTCTGATCGTTGTGAAATGATCAGAGTCCCCCCAAATCGACCGGCGGGACTCCGGACGGTTAGAAGGCCTTCTTCGCTGGAAGCGAGTGCAGGACTGAAATTCCGGCCCGCTTGGGATGGCCTCAGGCAAAAATCAGATAAGAATATTAGGATTCCGGTGAGCAAAACCGTAAGAACTTTAATTCTTTCCACGTAAGAACTCGAATCGGAATACAACGTAAATTCCTTTCATGCCTACCAGATCTTAGAATTTCACCTTTTCCGCCGTGGTGTTCTTCCTAGTATGACCGGACACGCTGAGCCCCGGGCCAGAATCGGCCAGGTTTTAATTCAGGCTAATTCTGCCTTACATTTCTAATTTTGGAGGTCGGATTGATCTCCATTGCAATTCCCGTTGGGGGTACTGAAGGATTCGGTGATAGGCAAAAAGTACGATGATCAGCGCGACCATCGGCGCACACATCCACCAGCACGATCGCAGCATGAAATAGGATTGCAGGTGTGCCAACATGTTGCCCCAGCTGGGTACGGGTTCACTGATACCAAGGCCAAAGAACGAGAGAGTCACTTCCGCCAGAATGTATTGCGGGACGAACAGAAGTCCCTGAGTCATCGCCACGCTGGAGATCTGGGGCAGGACGTGAGTTCGTAACAGATAACCATCCGAAGCTCCGAAGCTGCGGGCCGCCAGAACATAGTCCTGATGCTTTGCCGCCAAGACAACACCACGAATGAGGCGCGCTGGCCGCGCCCAGCCAATCATTCCAAGAAGCGTGATAAGCAGGAAGAATGTTTCTTCCGGGCCGATATTTAAGGGCAAGGCGACACGAACGGCAAGGAGTAGGTAAAGCCACGGCACGGTAAGGAAAACTTCCGTAGCGCGCATGACGAATTCGTCCATGATATGGCCGTAGTAACCCGCCAGTCCTCCCAGGAGCAGTCCGAAACTTACTGCAATCCCTGCTCCGAGGAAACCAGCGAAGAGTGAAATCCTACCCCCGTAGAGCAGCCGGGAGAACTGGTCGCGCCCGTACTCATCAGAGCCGATCACAAATATCGGCGTCTCCTGACCCGTGCCGAATAGATGCCGGCGAGAGGTAATGTTTCCCAGGATCGTGTACTGTGCGCCAAGAACAAAAAAACGAATGAAGTGACGCTTGGATCGATTCTCTTCGTACTGATTGAAGGTTCCGGCGCGCAGTACCCATCCATAAGTGAACGGGCGAACGTGAAACCGACCGTTTAAATCCCGGAAATGAATCGGAGTAGGCGGGGCGAGAGCGAGGCTGCGATTTTGTTCGTCGAATTCGTAAGGCGCAAAAAAGCCTGCCAGTAGTACGACTGTATACGCAACAGCTAGTACCCCGATCGCAAAAACGGGCCCGGAGGATTCGTGCCTAGGCTTGGCGAACGCGCGGGTCAATTGCATACAGGAGAAGGTCGCCAATTGCATTGCCGAGGATCACAAAGGCTGTAGCCAGCAGGCTGACATCTACGATCACGAAAAAGTCACGCTGCAGGATTGCCTCCAACATTAACTGACCGAGCCCCGGCCAGCTAAAGATCACTTCCACTATCAATGACGAACTCGTCAGCAGACCGATCGAGACCCCGAACAGCGAAATCAGGGGATTGGCAGCGGCAGGTAAAGCTTGGCAGACGAGTATGCGCCAGAACGATATTCCGTACCCACCCGCTGCAGCTACAAACGATGATTGCAGAACCTCCGCCACGGCCGTCCTCACGTGGGCCAGGAGTAAGGGCAGCAGCCCAGCCGTCAAGCAGAAGCCTGGCAGGACCAAATGCGCAAGTACATCCCTAATTTTGGCCGCTGGGTCTATGAGGCTAAAGTTAACCGACGTCATGCCGGCTGAAGGCAAACAGCGAGTGCGAACAGCAAACAAGAGTAGGACGATGGCCAGAACCAACTCGGGAATAGCCATAAGGCTCGCCGTTGTTCCGCTGATGAACAAATCTATCCAGGAGCCGGGGCGGGCGGCTGCGCAAATGCCAGCTGGAATGGCAATCAGCCACGCCATCAGGGTTGCGCTTCCCGCCAGGAGTAAGGTGTTTTGAGCGCGAGCCCATACGATCGGGCCCGCAGGGCTGTTGTAGGCGAAAGAAACACCCCAGTCGCCCGTCGCGGCAGAGGCAACCCACCGCAGATATCGGATTGGCAACGGCCGGTTCAATCCATACTGAGAGCGCATACTCGCGATGGTCTTTGGTGTTATCTGGGGATTCATTCTCATCGCATCGAAGAAATCACCCGGAGCTAAATCCACCAGGACGAACGAGAGCACGGAAGCACTCACCAATAGAACGAGACTGTGCAGAGCACGACGAAGGAGCAGCTGCATTTCAGATGCTCACCGTCGAGCATTCGCTCACACGGGGTATCGAGCGAATCAACTCGTGCGTCTCTGGGTGCTGCGGATCAGAGAATAGCTTGTCTACGCTGGCGCGCTCAACGATTCTGCCCTGGTGCATTACCGCAATATCGTCGGCCAGATACGCAGCCATCCGGAGGTCGTGAGAGATGTACAAGTACGACAAGGAGAAAGAGCGTTGCAGTTCAATAAGCAAGTCGGCAATCTGCTTTTGAACGGACGCATCTAGGCCGCACACTGCTTCGTCGAGGATCAGGAGTGACGGCTCCAGAATCAGGGCTCGTGCGAGAGCCAGTCGTTGCCTCTGCCCACCACTGAGCTCCAGTGGATGACGGTCAGCCCATTCAGGGGGGATACCCAGCCGGGCCATGATGCCGAGAGCGCGAGCTCGTCGCTCAGTTTTGGAAACCCGGTGGACTCGAAGGGGTTCTTCTACTACCTGCAAAGAGTTGAAGCGCGGATTCAGTGAAACCGAAGACTGCTGGAAGATGAGCTGAATTTTGGGCCTTACGTTCGCCAGTTCGCGACGACCCAGCGCCAGCACATCTCGGCCACTGAACCAAATTTCGCCTGAGTCGGGCTCCACTAGCCGAATCATACATCTCGCCAAAGTGGACTTTCCGCAACCGGATCTTCCCACCAGCGCGGTTTTGGATGATGATCGAAGGCTGAACTCAACCCCATCTAGAGCGATTACGCTCGAATCCCGCCGATTGTACGATTTTTTCAGAGCGCGGATGTCAAGGAGCAGTCCTTCCGAGGTGTCGCCGGCGGGAGGACACGGTTTGGCACCTGAGACAGGAGGCGGCTGACTGCGCCTGTCGGATAGCTGGGCCACCGGAGGAATTGCTCTCCACAATTCCTTTGTGTAGGGATGGCTGGGCTCCCAGCAGATCTGGTCGAATGTACGGTTCTCAACTATTCGGCCCTCGTTTATGACCACCACACGATCTACCAGTCCGCTCAACAGCACGGGATTGTGGGTGACAAACATGACTGCGAGGCCGTACCGCCGTTTAGAATCCTTAAGCAGACCCAGAATTGCTGCCTGCGCTACATTGTCAAGCGCACTGGTCGGTTCGTCTGCAATGAGCAAGGCGGGTTTCGAGACGAGCGCCTGAGCGATCACAACCCGCTGACGCTGACCGCCGCTTAACTGATGTGGGTAGGCAAAGTAAAAATCACTTCCTGGCAACCCGATTGCGTCCAGCATTGCCTGCGCTTCGGTCCGAAGTTTTCGCCGATCGAGTTTCACATGTGCCCGGAGAACTTCGACAACCTGTTCGCCAACCCGAATTACAGGATTCAGGACAAGTTCTGGTTCCTGATGGATCAGCGAGATCTGTGCCCCACGGATCTGTCTGAGTTGGCGCGCCGTTGCACAAAGCAGATCGTTACCACGGAACAGGACTGTGCCCCCGGTTACTCGGAGCGCGCTCGGAAGGACGCGAAGAATAGCACGAGTGAGCGTGGTCTTGCCAACGCCCGAATTGCCGAGCACCCCGACCGCCTCACCAGGATGCAAGTCAAAGCTGATGTGATCGAGCACAGGCTTACCTAGCCCACGTTGCTCGATGGTCAGATGCCGGACCTGCAATAATGGGCCGAAATGCTGGTTTTCGGAAGCACGTAAAGTAGGTTCCATTATCCCGAGTTGACTGTAATCACTGCATGCCGACCGCGGCGCGCCATGACTGAACTGCTAGGTAGGTATCTAGTCGTCCGTTGCCCAGATCCGACGTGAGCGGCTGAGCGTTCGCGATGGCTTGGCGCGCTTGGGAAGGCAGGCAGGGTGGGCCGACACTGAGCATGAGCGCGGCAGTGCCGGAGACAAACGGCGTGCTGAAGGATGTACCCCAACCTGCGGCATATGTGCCGAACGGATAGGTGGTTACAACTCCTTCTCCCGGGGCGGCAACCCAGACAAGCCCCTGCCCGTAATTGGAGAAAGATGAGCGCTGATCGGTGTTGGTCGTCGAGGCTACGCCAATGACGTTGGAAAGAGCTGCTGGATACACCAGAATTTGCTGTCCCTTGTTACCAGCAGCCGCGACACAGATCACTCCGTTATTCGCGGCGTAATCCACGGCATTTTTCACCTCGGGCGAATAGGCTGCCAGATTGAAGCTCATGTTCACAACGTTGGCGTTGTTCCGGACAGCCCAATACAAGGCTCGGAGAATGTCGGAAGTGTATCCGGTTCCATCTGCTCGAAACGCCTTCAGAGGCATAATCTTTGCTTCCGGAGCAACCAGATGAATCACTCCTGCAACCATCGTCCCGTGGCCGAAATCGCTGGTCTGAGAGCCACCGCCGTCCACAACCGCAACGGTAGACTGGCTGAGGTTTGCCACGAGGGTACTACTCAGCCAACTGAGCTGCGGATTGCTCATATCCGGCTGGCTCGACAGGTTTAAGTCTTGAGTTTCGTCGGCCTCTCCGGCTTGATTGCGTGTGAAGTCATAGCCTGGCACGAGTACGCTCTGCAGAACCGGATGATTCGGGTCTATGCCCGTATCAATGACCGCAACGGCCGTGCCAGTGCCGTTCAACGCAAACGTCGTCTGAGCACTGGCGGCGCGTACGATTTGATATGGACGTTGATTGACATAACCGTCGGCAACGGCGGAGCCGAAATAATTTACAGGCGTAGTATCGGACAGGGCAGGAGGAATGGTGTAAGTGGAATCTGCCGACTGCGCCAGCAGATCCGGCTCGAGATCGGCGACGTCGGTTGAAGCACTCAAGCCCTGGTTAACAGAGGGGCCGAGGAGATCGGAGGATGTGACAAGAAATACCTGGCCCAGTGTTCCGTCGAGATTGTATTGCACCGTGCAGCCCAAAGTCAGGCAGAGCGATTGGATAACCGGCAATCCACCGTTTACCCGGACGATTAGTCTGGTTGTAGCTCGAGCCGAGGACACCCACACTGTCGAGATCAGCAGAACAATCAGCAACAAGCGACGTATCATAAGGATCACTGTCTAGCTAAGGACTGCAACTCCCCAGGTACTTAAGAGCGCACTCGAAAGGGGAAAATACATCTTTCTGAGACGGCCACTTCTTCGGGGTGATATTTGGCTTCGAATTCGCCATTTCGAAAAGAACATTGCCCTATTAGCTCATTTTATATTAAGCTTGTTTAACAGCATCTTCTTCTTGAAATTCCAACCGTGAAAGTCAATGCAGACAGGATCGGGATTATGCCCCCGATTTTACTCCTAAACTTAACCGTATTCACAATAATGACCAGGAATTCAGAAAGGGCCGCACAATAAGCCTGCTGGGGACGATGTAAGAATCTTCGACACGCTTCTTTTTCGGCGTGCCGAAAGGTGAATGATCGCAAATGGGATTGATCCTTAGATATAAGGGCCAAACGAATTCTCCCGACGAACAAGAGCGGAAGAGAATCGTATCGGAGGCTCGCCTGAACCTGCTCGCCTTTGAGTACGGATATCGGTACAGGTTGGATATCCGGAGTAAAAACGGACTTCCAAGGACTGAGTTCGTTCCGACCCTCAGTGAAGCCAGATTTGTGGGCAGGCCCATCCGTAGGGCTGGTGGAAGTGTGAGATTCTTCAAAATCAATAAGGACGGGTCGCTCAAAGCGCACCAGTGGTGACGGCTTCGGCATGTCAATACCAATTGAAAAGTAGCCAAAGTTCCAGTTGAAAAGGTAGCCACCCAAAAACGTTGCTTGCGGCATCGGAAATGACGATTTCAGAAGCCGCCTTTCCCCCTATTAGGAAGAAGGTTCGG
>DATIMM010000195.1:0-2541 GCA_035475295.1 Bryobacteraceae bacterium | reverse complement strand
ACGGGAATCCACCAATCGGCATAACGCGCGACCTCGCTGAAATCGGGTGACAGTACGACCAGCTTCGATCCGTTATTGCGTGCCTCGGCCACGAAGTGCACATCGGGCGTGCGCGTCATGTTGAGGTTGCTGCCAGTGGTCACAATGTACTTGCTGTTGTACCAGTCGGCGCTTTCGGCCACGTCGGTCTTTTCGCCCCAGGTCTCAGGCGATGCCGGCGGAAAGTCTGCGTAGAGATCGTAAAAACTCAGCAGGGGAGCCCCAAACAGTTGGAGGAACCGGGAACCGGCGGCGTAGCTGAGCATCGACATGGCCGGGATCGGCGAAAAGCCGACCACTCGATCCGGACCGTATTTCTTCGCGGTGTATAGCAGCGACGCGGCCACGATTTCCAGCGACTCATCCCAACTCGCTCTCCGGAAGCCGCCCCTGCCTCTGGCAGCCTGATATTGCCGGCGGGCCGTTGCATTGTCCATAATCTCGGCCCAGGCTTCCACCGGATCGGCATGCCTGGACCGCGCTTCTCTCCACGTATCGAGCAACACCCCCCGGATGTATGGGTACTTGATGCGGAGCGGGCTGTAGATGTACCAGGAGAAGACGATCCCACGGGGGCAACCGCGTGGCTCGTACTGCGGCAGGCCGGCTTCGAGTTTCGGGTAGTCGGTCGCCTGCATCTCCCAGGTGACGATTCCATCTTTCACGTAAATCATCCAAGAGCAGCTGCCTGTGCAGTTGACGCCGTGCGTGCTGCGCACGACGCGATCGTGCTGCCATCGATTCCTGTAGAAGTCCTCCCAGGTGCGCGCGTTCGGATTGACGAGGTCCCGTATCCAGCTCATGAGGGAATTCCCGCCTGAAGCCGTACTCGTTCGAGCAGGGCCTTGCGTACGGAGCGGACGCGCCGCCGTCCCGCGATTCCAGTCGCAGCGATCAGCAAAAAGAGGCCAACCAGCGCGATCCCGCCAATGGCCGGAGTTGGTGTTCCGGACTGTTGCCCATTGACGCCTTGGAAATACGCGGCCAAATTGCGCCGTTCATCCGGTGTGAGCGGGCGATAAGCGAACAAAGGAGTCATTGCCGGAAAGTACAGCGTTTCCAGAGCCGAGTTCAACCCATCGGGGCCGAGTTTGGCATAGGCTCCCGTGAGATCCGGTCCCATATTGCCCCCTCCAGGAAAAGCTAGACCCGCGACGTTGTGGCAAGCGATGCACGCGGGACCGCCATTTTTGAAATGGACGGTACCCGTAAAAAGATGCCGACCGGCATCCGGCAACCCTTGCTGCAGCGAGGACGCCAACGCCGCGGGCGTGCCTGTTTGTGCGGCTACCGACATTCCGAATAGCAGGCAGACTGTGAAAGTCATGAGTTTCCGACAAATCCTGTAGTGCGTTGCCGCGCTGCTACCACGACTCGTTCTCCAGGGTGGTGATACGCGGAAACAGGACGTTATTTTCGAGGTGCACATGGAGCTTCATATCGGCATTGAGGTTTTGAAGCCGTTCAAAAACGAGACGGCAAATCTTCACGGCTTCCTGTGGACCGCTGTAGTTTCCGGTCAGCCCGAGCATTTTCTCGAGTTGGCGGTTTTCGGTGTCGTGGTCCTCCTCCATGATGCCGATCGGGTTTGCAATTGAGCCGAACGGAAACCGCGGCAGCCTGGCTCTCGTACTGAAGGCCACTTCGACCCGCCGAATTAGCGGGAAGAGGACCTCTTCCTCCTTCCTCAAGTGGAGTTCTAATTCGCGCTTGAAAAACCGGAAAGTCCGCTCCAGCGACACCAGCGCAGTCGCATTCGTTCCGGCCCGGAGGTCGACGACCTTGGCGATGGCACGCTCAATTGAGGGCAGCTCGTTGCGGAGGAAGCCATGGTGGCGGCCAACGATGTGTTGCATAAGTGTATCCAGACTCGAGGTATTCCAGTCGGCTTGCTCCGCATCGCCTTTGAAGCATGCTCCTCCCACATCCGTGAGCAGGAGTTCTGTCGAAACACGTCTATCACCGGCATCGGGCATCAGTAGCTTCTCACGTGCACATCAGGAGCCAATCTGGTCTCTTCCGGAATGGCTGTCCTCTGGCCGTTCCAGGCGATTTGCTTAACCGTTCTCGAACCTGGATCTGTCATGGCGACTCAACAGAATTCTACTTCGATGTGGAGCTTGCGTCACCATGACATTCGGAACGCCGGACATGACAAATGAACTATTTCACGACTACCGCTTTTCCGTCACATTGGAGCTGATGGCCCCGGAGATCTTCGATGACTGCAGTCGAACGACTAGCTCAATTTGCCGTTAGTGCGCCGTATGATGACCTTTCGGAGACGGCCCGCGAACAATTGAAGCTACGAATGCTGGACGCTCTGGGCTGTGCTATCGGCGCACTCGAAAGCGTCCCCATGCAGCTCATTCGCAAGAACATTGACGAATTTGACGTTGATGGCAAGTGTACCCTGTTCGCCGGCGGCCGGGCGTGTCCCGAACATGCGGTGTTCTACAATGGCGCCACGGTCCGGTACCTGGATTTCAACGACAGCTATCT
>DATIMM010000194.1:0-10615 GCA_035475295.1 Bryobacteraceae bacterium | reverse complement strand
TTCTCCTGTCTCGGTTCCTTATTACAAGAAGGCCGGCAACAAGTATGCCGGACAGACCCAACCGCTAGCGAGCAAGCTCACGGCCGAAGTCGACAAGAAAATCTAGCGTCCTGAGGATCCAAAGCCTCCTTCCCCGCGAATAGACTCTGCTAATTCGCCCTGTTCCCATTCCACAGGCACGTATTGCGCCACCACCATTTGCGCAACGCGGTCGCCGGCATGAACTTCATAGGCCATTCTTCCCAGGTTCAGCAAAATGACTTTGAGTTCGCCTCGATAGCCGGGATCGATCGTCGCCGGAGAGTTGGGAAGGGTAATGGCGTGCTTCAGCGCAAGGCCGCTGCGAGGCCGAACCTGCACTTCGAAACCCGGCGGAATCTCCAATGCAAGCCCGGTAGGCAAGGCTTGCGGCACGCCTGGCTCAAGCACCGCGCCTTCGATACACCGAATGTCCATCCCCGCGTCTTCTAATGGTCCATGAGCGTACTCGGGCAGGTGTGCATCCGCATGGAGCTTCTTTATTCTGATTCGCATGGCAAACTAGCAATGATACGATTTCATGTCAGGATCTAGTCCTCAACCCAGCCACTCCGCCAAGCGCGTGTTGGCCGTTGCGCCGATGCCGCCCGAGAAGCTGGCTTATGCACTAGCACGCTATAGCCGTTCGCCTGACTCCATCAAGGACTCGGTGGAGTGGGTTCGTACTCACGACTCGGCGAAGTTTCTGGAAAGTTTTTACTTTCAATACGGCCACGCCTCCATTGCGGATCTGGGACACGTGACCGTTTGCTTTGAAGGCATTTCCGAGCTTGCGGCAACCGAAATCGAGGATGAACAACTTTGGGACGGGCAGGCAAGGAGTTCGCGCTACCAGGATTTCTCAAAAGGTGGGGTGATCGTTCCTCCGGAGTTGACGGCCGATGAAGTCAGCGTCTACTACGATGCGGCACAGAATCTTCTACGAGCCTATCAGGTTGTGCAGGAGCGGGCGTCAGCTTACTTACAAAAGGAACTCCCTCAGCCTCCGGAGATGAAGCCGGAGGCATACCGGCGCAATATCGCGGCTCGCGCCTTTGATGTGGCCAGGTACTTGCTTCCCTTTGGAATTCCCACCGGGGTCGGCCAAGTGACGAGCATCCGGACCTTAGAAAAGCAGATTCGCCGGCTCAAGGCCTCCGAGTTTCAGGAATTACGCGAACTTGCGGAAGAGTTATCGGCCGCCTGCGCTGCTTCGCCGCAGTGTATCTGGGAAGATCAGCAGGCTGAGCCCATTGCCCCGACTCTTGCCCGCCACGCCGAGGCCGATGAATATGCCGGGCGGTTGCGAGCCGATTTGACTGAGTGGGCGAGACATCATTTGCCCAAGCCGGTTGGAAGCGCCGTACGTGCGGTGGACCTACTGCAGCCCACCGACCAGCTCGCCGACATATGTGCCACGCTCCTGTTCCCGGTTACTGACCGGCCCTACCGCGAGCTGTACGAAATCGCTTGTGGGTGGCCCGATTCCCGGCGACAGGACCTGATCGGTGTCGCCTTAGGCGCGCGTAGTCGCCGCGACGAACTGCCCCGTCATTTTCGATGTACGCCCTACGTTTTCGAGTTTGTAGCCGACATTGGCGCTTACCGGGACCTGCATCGCCACCGCCGGTGTCAGCAGTTCCGGCAGCACTATACAAACCGTTTAGGGTATGAGACGCCGGAGCTAGTGGGCAAGTGTGGGGCTGAGGGTGTGTATTCGGAAGCCCTGGCCCAGACGACGGCGGCCATAGAAAAGCTTCCCCAGCCGTCAGCTCAGTATCTTCTACCTTTCGCTGCCAGGTCACGGTTTCTGTTCAAAATGGATTTCGCGGAACTGGAGTACATTTCCCGCCTTCGCAGCGGCGTGAAAGGTCACTTCTCCTATCGCAAGATTGCGTGGGAGATGAAGAGGGCGTTGGAACGTTTGGACCCCATCCTTGGATCGCTCGTGGACGCCACGCCCCCTTGGGTGGAAGATCCGCTAAACCGGTGAGGATTAATCCAGGTTCAGCACTTTACGGAAGGTGCCCTTGTCTGCTTCGATTTTCTTCTGAAGCACCATGAGCGCGTAGATAAGCTGTTCTGGTCTGGGCGGGCACCCGGGAACGTAGACATCGACCGGAATCACTTGGTTCACGGGGATGAGCGCGTAATTGTTGAAAACGCCCGTCGAGGTGGCGCAAGCGCCCATCGAAATCACCCACTTGGGTTCGGGCATCTGGCGGTAAAGCGCACGAATGACAGGAGCCATTTTGTTTGAGACCCGTCCGGCGATAATCATCAGATCCGACTGGCGCGGCGAACCACGAAACACCTCGGAACCGAAGCGGGCAGCGTCGTAACGCGCGCCCATCATCGACATCATCTCGATGGCGCAGCAGGCGAGCCCAAAGGTCATCGGCCATAACGAATTCTTACGAGCCCAGTTCAGGGCGCTGTCCAGCGTAGTGGTGATGATGCTCTCTTGTACGTGGGAGGCAAAGTCGTCATCAGCTCGCGCGAAAAGTTCCGGCGGCTGGCTTATTTCGAATTTTTCGGCAGTAACGTCCACATACCGATTATCCCATTTAGCGGGTGAAAGTCATTGTCTCCGGCCTAACATTTGATTGGTAATTGAAGGTTCCGCCTAGAATCTAAAGATACGATGTCCTTGGCTTCTATCGCCTTTCAACGCTGCGGCCACTACGATGAAGCGCTTGAGCGCGCTGCCGCCGAGTGCGGTATAGACCGCGAATACTACGATATTTTTGGGCACAGGCATGAGGTGTCATCGGATGTGCGCCGACGCCTGCTGCAGGCCGTCGGACTGGACGTGTCTTCGCTGGAGTCTCTCGAGCAAGAGCGTGCACGGATGTTTCAGGAGAAGGCCGCGTTCGCGTTTCCAAACACGCTGGTGATCGGCGAATCGGAAAGAAGCGTTCCGATTGGCTTGCCTGCGTCCACCGTCGGAAATCTTTGCTTCGAAATTCAGCTGGAGAGCGGGGGAGCACTCTCTGGAACGCTGGAAGTTTCTCAGCTTAGCGTTCGCCAGGAGATGGTGATGGACGATCAGCGCTGGCGTGCATATGACCTCCCGCTTCCGGCAGAAACGCCGCTGGGCTACCACGCTCTGAAAGCAACCCTGGATGGCCGCGTGTTAGGCGAAACGCGCCTGACCGTTTGTCCCGATCGAGCTTATGTTCCCGAATACCTGGAACATGGCGGACGCGCTGCTGGTTTCAACGTCACTCTTTACGGACTTCGATCCAGCCGCAACTGGGGCTGCGGCGATTTCACCGATCTGAAGGGCCTTATCGATTGGGCTTCCCATGACGTGGGATTTAGCTTCATCGGCTTGAATCCGCTCCACGCCTTGCACAATCGGATTCCTTACAACCAGAGCCCTTATCTCCCTCTCTCGATTTTCTATAAGAACTTTATCTATATTGATGTGCAGAATATTCCGGAGTGGGAACGGTCCCGGTGCGCTCAGCGACTGTTCGCTTCGCCAAGAATTCAAGAAAAAATCGGTAGGCTGCGCGAAGCAGAGTTCGTCGCATACCAAGAGGTGGCATCGCTAAAAAAGCGCTTCCTGAAGGTGCTGTTCCGAGAGTTCGAGCGCATCCCAAAGAGTGGGGCGCGCGTGGAGGCTTTTTCAGAATATCGCAAGAAAGAGGGCGGGCTGCTCCATCGGTTTGCTCTTTATTGTGCTCTCGACGAGGTGCTTCATAAGCAAGACCGCAATCGCTGGACTTGGCGCGATTGGCCTGAAGACTACCAGCGGCCGGACTCGGAGGCTTGTAAAAAGTTCGCCGAGGAGCACCCACGGCTGGTACGGTTCTATAAATACATTCAATTCGTTATTGACGAGCAGCTCTCTAGCGCGCAGAACTATGCAAAGGAGCAGGGTCTGCCCATCGGTCTGTATCATGATCTTGCATTAGCCACCGATAGCTGCGGTTCCGACTTATGGGCGTACCGGGATTTTTATGTGAATGGATGTCGTGTCGGAGCGCCACCGGACGATTTTTCACCGAACGGCCAGGATTGGGCTTTTCCTCCACCAAATACCCGAACGCACCGCGATAATGCTTACCAACTGTATCGGGAGAGCATCCGCAAAATAGTGTCTCACGGTGGAGCGTTACGAATCGATCACGTGATGCGCCTGATCCGCCTGTTCTGGATACCGGATGGGGTGGAAGCTGCGCAAGGGATTTATGTCCGTGATAATGCGGAAGATCTGCTTCATATATTGGCGCTGGAGTCGGTTCGTAACCGGAACATTATTGTCGGCGAGGATCTAGGCACGGTGACGGACGAGATGCGCGAGATGTTTTCCCGATTTCGCATCCTCAGCTACCGCCTTTTCTATTTCGAACGTTACCGGGACGGCGATTTCAAGCCGAGTTGGGAGTATCCGAGGCAGGCGTTGGTGTCGTCGTCTACCCACGATTTGCCGACGCTGGCGGGCTTCTGGAAGGGGCGCGATATTGAAGCGCGAAGAGCGGCTGGTCTGGTGGATGAGAACGGCTACCGTAATCAGTGGGAAGACCGCAACCGCGAGAAACAACGCATGCTTGACCGGTTGCACGCCGAACATTTATTACCGGATTGGTACGCCCGAGAGACAAAACACGTTCCGGACGTAGACGGGGACCTGCACAATGCCATCATTGGCTTCCTTGCTCAAGTGCAGTCGATGTTGCTGCTCCTCAATCAGGAAGACCTTACGATGGAGAGCGAACAACAGAATCTGCCTGGCAGTACGGCGCAGTATCCCAACTGGCAGCGCAAGATGAGGGGGGCGATTGAAGATCTGCGCTCTCCCGCTTGGCAGGGCCATGCCGATATGTTCCGACATCAGTTGCAACGGACAGGGCGCAGGCGCTAGCTTAGCCCAGCGTATCCAAGCGAGCCCGAAATGATTACCCGCCCACAGCAACCGGCAGTGCGATTTCTTCTTCCGCCTCCACCAGGAATGGCTTCGTTTTGGGTTTCCGTTCCGCGACGTGCAACCCGTGGAGGTTTCGGTAGGTCTCGCTCGTGTTCCAAAGCTCTTCGTGCGTGCCGACGGCCTCGATGCCACCCTCAGAGAAAACAACCACCACGTCGGCTTTCCGAACGGTTGAGAGCCGATGGGCAATGATAAAGCAGGTCCGGCCCTCCGTTACCTTCTCCATCGCTACCTGGATCAGCCGTTCGCTTTCATTGTCCAAGTGACTGGTTGCTTCGTCGAGGATTAGAATTTTGGGATCGCGCACAATGGCCCGCGCAATTCCGATACGCTGGCGCTCGCCGCCGGAGAGCTTAAAGCCGCGTTCGCCGACCTCCGTGTCGTAACCTTGTTCACAACGCAGGATAAATTCGTGCGCTTGCGCCATGCGGGCGGCCCGCTCCACTTCTGCGGGGGTAATGCCATCCAGGCCGTAGCCAATGTTTTCCAGGATGGTACGGGAGAAGAGGTCCACTTCCTGCGGTACGACCGCGATCTGCTCCCGAAGGCTCTCCTGGGTGACGTTCCGGATATCCTGCCCATCGATCAGGATGCTGCCCTCTTGCGGATCATAGAGTCGCTGCATCAGGTTCATGAGCGTGCTCTTGCCAGAGCCGCTCGCGCCAATCAATGCGACTGTGGAGCCGGCGGGAACCGTGAAGTTGACGTCCTTTAGCGTCCAGCGCTCGTTGGATCCATATCGGAAAGATAAATTCCGGAACTCCACGGAATGGTCGCGTGCCGGTAACGCCTGGGCTCCATGTGCGTTAGAAACATTCCGTCCTTCCTCCAGTATTTCGAATAGCTTTTCCACGCGCGACAGGTTTCTTCGCAACTTCGGCAAGATGATCGCCAGCTGAGAGATGGGTCCGTACACCATGTCCTGCAGGGCGATGAACAGCACATAATCTCCCACCGTGCATTTTCGTGTAAGCACCAGGTAACCGCCAAAAGCAATTACACCGACACGGCCGGCGGTGGAAATGCAAGCCTGCACGTTCTCAATAACGGCCCAAAGCCGTTCGCCACCAAACTGGCTGCTGCGTGCCTTGCCTAGCAGACTCATCTGCGTGCGCGCTTCGTGCCGCTCCCGCGCAAATTTCTTCACGATCCGGGAATTGCTGGCAATATCGTAGGATTCCTTGCTCACAGTCTCAAAGGCTTGGCTAACCTCGAGTTCCCGCTCTTGCATCCGCCCGCTCAACCGGTTGGCGGCGAGTAAGTAGACCGGGAGGGGCAGAAAGACCATCAGCGCAATCCATGGATTCTTGAGGAGGAGCGCGGTAAGCCCTCCGATCACGACCAGCAGTGGCGGGACCAGGTTTTGCCCAAAGATTTCATAGAGCACCACCATAATGGCCGTTGCGCCCCGGTCGAGTGCTCCGACGATCTCGCCGGTATTGACACTCCCGTGATATGCCGTATCCAAATACAGGAAGTTGGTAAACGCTGCATTCTTTACCTCGTCCTCAATGCGGGCAACCGTGCAAAATAGCCGGTAGTTGTAGAAGGACCGCAGCAGCCGGGTTGACGCAGTGGCAACGAAAATTCCGGCGGCGGCAGCCACGAGCATGTATACCGATCCTGTCCCTGGTGATTTCAAGGAACGCAGAATTCTGTCGATGATCCCCTGGGTCAGGAAGGGGACGGCGAGGTCGAGACTTGCCGCAACCGTAATAAGGCCCGCAAGCATGGCCAGGGCCCCACGGCGTTTTGCGAGCAGTGCCAGAACTTTCCAGCAGAGTTGGTTCGTGCCGCGACGGGGTTGGAGGGGATTATTTCGGCGTAAATCTGCCATAGACAATATCAGAAGTGTCCTAGGTATACACCTATTCTCAGAAAGAAGTGTAAAATTTACTGCTTTTAATTTCTAGACAGGAAAGATTTACATCCGCTGCTCAAAAAATAGCTCGAAATCAACCTCGGGCGAGAACAATCTTCTTTACAAAAGCCATGCCAACCAACCCATTTAGCCTCGAAATGCCCTACCGGGATCTTGGCCGCACCGGCGAACGAGTCTCCGCTATCGGATTAGGCGGCTTTCATTTGGGAAAGCCCGATGTCAGCGATTCCGAGGCCGCCCGGATTATCCATGCCGCAGTGGAGCGAGGGATAAATTTCCTAGATAACTCCTGGGACTATAACGACGGGGAAAGCGAACGCCGGATGGGAAACGCCATTCAGGGCATTCGCGACCGCGTGTTCGTGATGACGAAGTTCGATGGACGCACAAAGGCTTCCGCTCTGCAGCAGCTGGATGACTCTCTCCGGAGGCTTAAAATCGACTGCATTGATTTATGGCAATTCCATGAGAACAATCGGCTGGAAGACCCGGACCGCTTCTTTGCGCAAGACGGGGCTGTCGAGGCTGTTGTAGCGGCCAGGCAGTCTGGAAAGATCCGGTATGTAGGATTCACGGGCCATAAGGACCCTGTTGTACATGTCCGGATGCTGGAAACTGCCGATCTGCGGGGTTTCCGCTTTGATACCGTGCAGATGCCTTTGAACGTTATGGACGCCCATTTCCGGAGTTTTGAGAAGCATGTCTTGCCGCTGCTGGTGAAAAAAGGGATAGGCGTGTTGGGAATGAAGTCGATGGGGGATAAGCAGATTCTTAAGTCAAAGGTTGTTACCCCGCTGGAGTGCCTGTGTTATGCGCTCAGCTTGCCAACTTCGGTCGTGATCACCGGCATAGACTCAATGATGTTTCTGGAGCAGGCCTTTGAGGCGGTACAGAAGTACAAATCCTGGACTTCGTCGGATATTCAAGCACTCTTGGCACGGACTAGGGACGCAGCTTCGAACGGGGAATTCGAACCATTTAAAACCACCGAAGGTTTCGACGCCACCGCATTTCATCCCGAGTGGCTCGGCAATCAAATGGTCGCTTAGCGGAACTGTGATATATAGAACGCACGCAACGAATTCAACGGATTCTATGTTCTCACCCAGTCTCATCAAATCTATCCGAATCGGCATCAACCTGTTCTTTTTAGCCCTCCTGCTGAACGTGGGGTTCGCGCGAGCCGCACAAGCTGCGGGAGCCAGTACATCTCCTGTCGGTACGTGGAAAATGGAATCGGAAACTCCCGACGGGGAACCAATTCCGTGGACGTTGACGATATCCAAGAGAGAAGGGAACTGGGAAGCGATCGTCGTCGGCGCTCCCGATGCCAAGTCCATGCCAGCCAGCGACCTCAAGGTCTCCGGTAACAAGGTGCATTTCAGAACGATGTACCAAGGCGACCCGTATGACATCGACCTTACTTTAGAGTCCGGCAGGTTCACAGGGACCTGGAGCGGTCAGAGTGGCACGGGGAAAACGACCGGCAGACGATCCCCATGAGCCGCCGTCTGCGGGCCGCTCGGATGAATCTTACGTTCTAGATTCCCACTTGTCCCTATGCTTGTGGGGTGCCTTGATCGTGCGACCCCCCGTGCTGTTTCAGCTTATGCTTCTTCCCCGACTGATTTTTGTGCGGCTGCTGCCCCTGCTGCGTGTCGGGGTTGCTTTGTGGCGTGCCCTGTTCTTTAGGGACGGTCGATGTATCAGGATGTCCTGCTTTGCCGGACGGAACTGATGGCGCGAGATCGGGACTTTGTTGCCCTGTCCCCTGCTGCTGGGTGTCGGGGCTGCGTTGCGCCAAGGTCATGGCCGGGGTAGCCAAAAATGTAGACACCAAAAATACCGTGCTTGCCAGTTTCATATTGCCGCTCCTATGCGCGACCAAGGATCCATCAAGGATATATATGTCTGAATCGAACCCGGGTAATTTCGTTTCCTCTCAAGTACACACCAATCAGCCATTACTCCACCGGCCGGCGAACAATGCTAAGAACGCAGTGAGGCATGCGCGAGCCGTTTGGGGCTGTGCGTTCCTGCTATGTGCCGCAGCTTCGCTGAGCCACGCTGCGGACCTAACCGTCGTGCTGGATGGCCGTTCGTCGGGGCGTATCTTCGATGGTATTGGTGCGGTAAGCGCCGGTGCTTCTTCCCGGCTCCTGATCGATTACCAGGAGCCGTATCGCAGCCAGATTCTGGATTATCTTTTTAAGCCGAACTATGGGGCTTCCCTGCAGCATTTGAAGGTCGAGATCGGGGCGGATGTAAACTCGACGGACGGTTCTGAGCCAAGCCACGAGCGTACGAGAAACGACCGCAGCTTCGATCGAGGATATGAATGGTGGCTGATGGAAGAGGCCCACCGGCGCAATCCGAACATCATTCTGGATATTCTGCCCTGGGGAGCCCCGGGCTGGGTCGGGAGCGGCCGTTTCTACTCACCCGATATGGCGAACTACGTGGCCGATTTTATCGAGGGCGCCAAGAAGTATCACGGTCTTGAGATTTCGTATGCCGGCATTTGGAATGAAAAGCAGTACGACCCGTTGTATGTGGAACAGCTTCGTCATGTGCTGTCCGGCCGGGGCCTAAACACAAAGGTTGTCTGTTGCGACGAATATCCGGGGGAGCACCAGTGGCACATGGCGATGGCGATGCGCAACGACTCAGCCCTCGCTTCTTCCATCGACATCCTTTCCGTGCATTATCCGCAAACGGAAGACGGAGCAATTACGACCACTCACGAGGCGAAAGCTGTCGGCAAGCCTCTCTGGTCCAGTGAGGATCAGCCTAACACCGGCAGCGGCCCGATTGTTTCGCGCGATTGGAAGATTGGCGGCCGCATTCTTGCCAAGCTCTACAACCGCAACTATTTAGAGGGGGCGCTCACAAAAACCGAGATATGGAGCCCTGTTACTTCTTATTACGACAATCTTGCCGCGCCGAATTCCGGCCTCATGTATGCAAATACGCCCTGGTCCGGATACTATAACGTGCAGGGTGCTATCTGGGCAACCGCGCACACAACGCAATTTGCGCAGCCTGGATGGCAGTATCTGGATTCCGGCAGCGGCTTCCTTCCCGGAGGCGGCAGCTATGTCGCGCTGAAAGCTCCGAAGAACGGGGACTGGAGTGTTGTGCTGGAGACCATCGATGCAAAGCAGCCCCAGGCGATGCGGTTTACCATTTCGGGCGGGCTGTCGGTCGCGACGGTTCACGTTTGGCAGACCAACCCGGGCAAAACATTTGAACACATCACGGATTTGAAGCCGGACCACGGAGCTATCGAGTTTTCGTTCGAGCCCGATTCCCTGTATTCGTTAACCACTACAACGGGTCAGGAAAAGGGTCAAGCGCAGCCTCCCGAGAATAAACCCTTTCCCTTGCCTTACAGCGAGGATTTCGAGCGAACTGAAGTCGATCACGCGCCGAAGTTTCTGGCCGATCAGGATGGAGCGTTCGAAGTTCACCCGTGCCTTCAAAGGGGAGGGAAATGCCTTCAGCAAGTGATCACGGACAAACCTGTTGCTTGGGGGCCACTACCCGACCCGTTTACCATGGCGGGCGATGCGGGATGGTCGGACTACCAGGTCAGCGTAGACGTACTATTGGGGAAGGCGGATGAGGCCACGGTCATGGGGCGTATCGATTCTGCGGATGTGTTTCAGGATGGAGCGATGCGGTGGCCCAGCGGCTACGTGCTGCAACTTAAAAAGAGCGGCGAGTGGGTCCTGCTCTCAACAAAGTACAAGCAGGCTCCGCGTACCTTGGCTTCAGGA
>DATIMM010000193.1:0-18690 GCA_035475295.1 Bryobacteraceae bacterium | reverse complement strand
TGTTGATGAGCCGCTTGCGTTTTAAGTTGCTCCAGCTGACGCTCGAGAATCTTCTGGTGCTCCAGAACCTTTTCTACCTGCGGAAGAATTCCACTCTCGGTGGTATGGAAGAGCTCTCCCACTCGTGCCAGTTGTGCGCTGGCCTGCTGAAAACGCTCCAGTGCCCCTTCGCCCGTGATCGCTTCGATACGCCGGACGCCCGCCGAGATGCTGCCCTCGTAAGCAATCTTGAAAAGGCCGATATCGCCCGTTCGTTGCACATGGGTTCCGCCGCAGAGCTCGCGGCTGAAGCCCGGTATGCTCACCACGCGCACACTTTCTCCGTACTTTTCTCCAAACAGCGCCATCGCGCCCGTCGAGAGCGCCTGATCCAGATCCATGATGTCCGTTGCAACCGGAGTGTTGGCGAGAATCTGCTGGTTTACGATGCGCTCCACTTCCTGGATCTCGTCGTCCGTCATAGCCGAATAATGCGTAAAATCGAAGCGCAGCCGCGAAGGCTCAACAACGCTGCCCGCTTGCTTCACATGGGTACCGAGCACCTGTCGCAACGCTGCGTGAACCAGATGTGTGGCTGTATGGTTGCGCATCGTGGATTGGCGCGACGGGCGATCCACCACGGCGAGAAGCTTGTCTCCAGTGCGGATTGGCCTTAAGATACGAAGCTTTTGCACCATCGCGGAAGAGGTCGGCTTGTACGCGCCCTCAACAACGGCTACGGTCTCCCTCGTCTCAGGATTCAACAGCAACCCGGTGTCGCCTACCTGGCCGCCGGACTCCGCGTAGAAGGGCGTCTTCTCGAAAACCACTTCGGCGCTTCCCTGCTCGGTGAGATCCACCGATGCCTTTTCGACGATCAGCTTCACAACTTCGACAGGCGCCTCCAGCGTTTCACGGCCGATAAACTCAACAGCCGGCAACTCTTTGTAAACCTCGGCTATCTGGGCTTTGTCGCCACCCTTCCAGCTTGCGCGAGCGCGGGCACGCTGCTTGTCCATTTCCGCGGTAAAGCCCGCGCGATCGATAGTCAGCCCGAACTCCCGTGCCATCTCCTCCTGCTCGTCCAGCGCCAGCCCAAAAGTGTCGTAGAGCTTAAAGGCCGCGCTGCCTGGGAGCACGTTGTCCACGGCAGACTTTGCCTCGTCGTGGAAGAAGCGTTCGGCCACCTGGAAGGTGGTGGCGTAACGGCTCTCCTCGTCGCGAACCACACGAGTCACGCGCTCCACGCTCTCCTGCAGCTCCGGATAGGCAGGCTTCATCAGGTCTGCAACAAATGCGGTCACCTTATGCAGGTAAGGCTCCGGCGCGCCCGCCAGCCTGCCATTCCGCATGGCGCGCCGCATAATCTTTCGCAGCACATATCCGCGTCCATCATTGGAAGGAATCACGCCATCATGAATCAGAAACGCCGTTGCACGCGCATGGTCGGCGTTGATCCGCAGAGCCGTGTCGACCTTGGCATCCGCCCCGAAGGCGACATGCATCAGTTCAGCGGCGCGATCAATGATGGGCCGGATTAGATCGGTGCCGTAGTTGGAGAGTTGGCCTTGCATGATGGCCGCCACGCGCTCCAGCCCCATTCCCGTGTCGATCGACGGTCGCGGCAAAGGCGTCATCGTTCCATCCACCGCGCGGTCGAACTGCATGAAAACGAGGTTCCAGATTTCCACGAAACGCCCGCCGCCGTCTGACGGAAACTGTTCGTGCTCGCGCCCCTTCTCCGCTGCCTCCGGACCTAAATCGTAATGAATCTCGGAGCAGGGTCCGCATGGCCCGGTTTCGCCCATCTGCCAGAAATTGTCCTTTTCGTCCAGGCGAAAAATACGATCCTTCGGAACACCGGCGACCTTCTGCCACAGTTCTTCGGCTTCGTCATCTTCGCGAAACACCGTGACATACAGCCTGTCTTTCGGCATGCCGAACCAGGCCGGACTGGTCACCAATTCCCAGGCGAACGCGATCGCATCCCTCTTGAAATAATCCCCGAACGAAAAATTGCCGAGCATTTCAAAAAAGGTATGATGGCGGCGCGTGTACCCCACGTTTTCCAGGTCGTTATGCTTGCCGCCCGCCCGGACGCACTTCTGTGACGACGTAGCTCGTACATAATCGCGCTTCTCCAGCCCAAGGAAGATCTCCTTGAACTGATTCATTCCAGCATTGGTGAACAGCAGTGTGGGATCGCTTGCCGGGACCAGCGACGAACTACGTACAATCCTATGGCCCTGCCCTGCGAAGTAATCCAAAAACTTCGCCCGAATCTCGTTTCCGGTCATTTTCTATTAGTGTCGCATTGGGAGCGACTTTCACTGACGCCCGCTCACGAGCTGATGATCGTCGCCCTGATCAGCCGGTCGAGCTCCGGAAAACGATGATCCAAAAAGCCGTTCCCGCTCGCCGCGATGTCGGATTCGTCGGGCCCTTCACCGGCGGGAGGCCAGTCCCCGTAGCCTGCATAGATGTGCTGCACGTTCTCCATCCCCTCAATTACT
The DNA here is from genome assembly GCA_035475295.1 of Bryobacteraceae bacterium. Lineage (GTDB taxonomy): Bacteria > Acidobacteriota > Terriglobia > Bryobacterales > Bryobacteraceae > Bog-105. The sequence goes on along the minus strand of DATIMM010000193.1, from coordinate 16,198 downwards.
TCGCCGAACGGAGTAAAGCCTTCCGAGTCCAGCCGGCTGTTATCGGCCAGGTTGATGAAGACCTGTGTGGCCCGCGAGTTAGGCCCACTACGAGCGAACGTAATGGTTCCGGCCTTATTGCTCACCTTCGGAGGATCGTCTTGTATGAAGATTTCGCTCCAGTCGTGATTCACGCTCGGATCCCCATTCATGCCGAACTGCACCACAAAGCCCCGAATGACACGAAAGAACCGGGTGTCGTTGTAGAAGCCCATTTTCGTTAGCTCGTAAAAGTGGTCGGCTCCGTGAGGAGACCAGTCCCGATGAACCAGAAGGACCACATCGCCCTTCGTGGTTTTCAAGCGAACCTTATATTCAGGAGGCGCCTTTGCCGGTCCGGTTGCCTTTTTCCCGCAGGAAATGAGGAACGCGAAGCCCCCGGCCCCCAGCAGAGCTCGTATTGCATTTCTTCTTGTTGTCCTCCACCTCACTTGGCATCTCTCCAGTTTGGTCCGCTGCCGATATCCACCAGCAATGGAACCGACAGCTCATAAACTCCTTCCATTTCGGTCTTGACGATCTGTTTCAGGTGCTCCAGCTCGGAGGGCGGTGCTTCAAAGACGAGTTCGTCATGCACCTGCAGCAGCATACGAGATTGCATTTTATCTTTGGCGAGGTGAGCCGCGATTCGAATCATCGCCAGCTTGATCAGATCGGCCGCAGTGCCCTGCAAAGGCGTATTCACCGCAATGCGTTCTGCGAAGGAACGTGCCGCTGGATTGCGGCTCTGCATGTCCGGAATCGGCCGGCGGCGCCCGAGCAGCGTCTTTGAAACCCCTGTCTGCCGTACCTCCTCAATCGTTCGATCAATGAATTCTCGAACCCCGGCATAGCGCTCAAAGTATCGCCGTATATAAAGCTCTGCTTCCCTGCGATCGATTCCGAGTGACTGCGCTAAACCGAAGGGAGTCTGCCCATAAACGATCCCAAAGTTGACAGCCTTCGCGGAGCGGCGCATATCGGGCGTCACCATATTGGGATGAACATTCAGTACCTCGGCTGCGGTGCGCGTGTGAATATCTTCATGGTTTTTGAAGGACTCCAGCAGCACGGGATCTTGCGACATGTGCGCCAGCAATCGCAGTTCTATCTGTGAGTAGTCGGCCACCACCAACTCCCATCCCTCTTCGGGAATGAACGCCCCGCGAATTTCCCGGCCCTCCAGCGTACGAATAGGAATGTTCTGCAGATTGGGATTCGATGAGGACAGCCGCCCTGTTGCCGCGCCGGTCTGGTTAAACGTCGTATGCACGCGGCCCGTTTCGGGACGAATCAGAAGGGGCAACGCGTCGATGTAAGTCCCTTTCAGCTTCGCCAACTGCCGGTAATCGAGAACAAGCTGCGCGACGGCATGTTTCGGCGCCAGACCCTCCAGTACATCTGCCGCGGTAGAGACCGATTTGCCCTTGCCATACTTCACTGGCGCGGGCAGGTTCATCTCCTCGAACAGTACCTTGCCAAGCTGTTGCGGCGAATTGATGTTGAATGTGCGACCGGCGTGTTCATATACCTGCTGCGCGATCGTCTCGATCCGCTCCGTCAACCGCGTGGATAACTCCGCGAGCACTCCGGTATCGACACGAATGCCCGTCATCTCCAACTGCGCCAGCACGGGACCAAGTGGCAGATCGATCTGCTGATAAACCTGAAGCAGTTCCTGCTGCTCCAGTTCCGGCCGCAGCCTGTGCACAACGGTGAACGTCGCCTCTGCCTGTTGTTCAGCGGCCGCATTCAGCTTCCTGTCCAGATACCGCCCGGCCAGCGCTTCCGGCGAGCATCCACCCGGGTCTGCACACAACAGAAACGCATAGAGCATCGCATCTTCGGCCACGTTCTTGGGATCGATACCAAGCCTCAAACAAGCAATCACGAACGACTTCGCATCGTGAACGATCTTGGCAACCGCCGTCGACTCCAGCACGCCCCGGATGCTCTCCAGGAGAGAGAACGGGACGGCGCGCCCTTCGCCCACCTTGTAGGACAGTCCGAAAAACGCGTTGGTGGAATCGACCGTCACGGCCAGCGGCGCCTCTTGCGGACGTCGCTCGAGCCAGTCCGCTACGGCCGCCTCATCGGTCAGAACCGCGTAATCCCGGGTGGCACTGTCGTCCTCGGGTGGCAAGTCCTTCAGCAGACTAAAAAACTCCAGCTCCTTGTAGAGCGCCTTCAACGCCGTGCTGTCCGGCTCCCTGGCACGCAGCGCCGCAAGCTCCCACTGAATAGGCACACCCGTATGAATGGTCGCCAGCTCCTTGCTCAAACGAATCTGCTCGCGATTGTTTTGCAGGCTCTCGCGATACATCTTGCGTTTGACTTCGTCGGCCCGCTCCAATGCAGCCTCCACAGAACCGAACTCCGCAATAATGTCGCGCGCTCCCTTGTCTCCGATGCCCGGAGCTCCGGGAATATTGTCGATGGAGTCTCCCTTCAAGGCCAGAAGGTCTGCCACTTGGGAGGGCTTCACGCCCATGAACTGCTCCACCTTTGCCGCGTCGTACCATTCATCGTCCTTCATGGGGTTCAGCATGAACACGCGTTCGTTTACCAGCTGCAGCATGTCCTTGTCGCTCGAAACAATCGCTACCTCCAGCGGCTTTTCCTGTGGGCGGCAGGAGATTGCGCCAATTACGTCATCGGCCTCATAACCCGGAAACTCAAGTACAGGCACACGAATCGCCTCCAGCAAGCGGCGCACATAAGGAATCTGCGGGCCGAGATCGGCGGGCATCTCGGCGCGGTTGGCCTTGTACTCGGCATAGCTCTCGGACCGTATGGTGGGAACCCCGCTCTCGAAGATGGCCGCAATGTACTCGGGCTTATAGGTCGAGATCAGCTTTCGCAGCATGTTCCCGAAGATGTAGACCGCTTCGGTAGACATTCCCGCACTGGTCCGCATCGGCGGTGCTCCGCTTCGGGCACGCGCGTGGTAAGCGCGAAAGATAAAACCGTATGTGTCGATAAGGAACAGACGCGGGACTGGCACTTCCTACAGCATAGAAGGGTATCCTGAAGACGTTCCTTTTCGGCCTCGTTTGTGAACTTTCGCTATCCCATCTTTCTCGATCTTTCTGGCAAGAAGTGTCTGGTTACCGGCGAAGGTTATGAAGTGGCTGGGAAAGTCCGTACGCTGGTCGACGCCGGAGCCCAGGTCACTTACGTAAATCCCAGCGCGGAAGACTCCATCCGTGAATTGGCCGCACAAACGCGCATTCTGTGGAAAGGCCGGGCATTCCATCCCGATGACCTGAACGATTGCTTTCTCGTCATCACAGACCGCGACGATAACAGCGAATTGTTCCGACTGGCTGAAGAGCGGGGCATCCTTTGCAACGCCGTCGACGATCCGGCAAACTGCCGCTTTAGCTTTGGTTCCGTGCATAGACAAGGCGATCTGACGATTGCCATCTCCACCAACGGGCAGGCCCCTGCGGTTGCGGTCCGCCTACGGCAAAAGCTCCAGCGGGAGATCGGCCCGGAGTATGCCGCGCTGCTGGCGATGCTGAGAGTCTTCAGGCCGGTGATTACGAAGAGCATTCCCGACTTCAGCGCACGCCGCGATCTCTGGTACCGTATTGTGGATTCTTCCGCCCTCTCGCAGCTTCGGAATGGGCAAATAGAAGCAGCAGCGGAGACGATCTGCGCAATCATCGATGAAGCAATGACAGCATCGAACCGCGTACAGTTCCGGGACTAGAACAAACGCCAGTGAGCAATGCGGCGTGCTCCACAGCTATCCAATCGCTCTCGCTCCTAAATACGCCCGAGCGTGCGCAGGTGTTGCTCGAGTTCCGCCCCCTGTGGCGCTAAGGGCATTTGCAACTCGTTCTCGTCCGAGATGGAGTCCAACGCTTCAAAGAGCGTCATCTTTGCCAGCGCATAGTGTTCGGCATGCAACAGTTCGCGTCCCGCAGCTGCTACGCACGTTGCCACTGCGCCGTCGAGCAGCTGGATCCGAATGGGAAAATTGTTTTTGCGGTCGCGAGTAACTGAAAATACGTATTCGGTACCCGAGCCCACCTGGGAAATCTCCCGGTAACCTCGGTAAACATATTGATAAACATACCCTGTATTTGCCGAATATGTCTTCGTACGAGGAGAACTGGGCGCGCCCTTCAGATCCGATTGCTTCGGTTTTGCCTGAGGTTTAGTACGGCGACGAAGCCAATTCCACACGTTAATACTCTACGATGCTCTAAAATGGGTTGAGTTATAACGATTGGAAATGACCGCTTGACCGCTCCGACCGTCCTTGAGGCACCAGCCGATACACGCGCCGCCGCCCGCCGTGCTGTCTTCATCATGCTCCTCTGCACCATCACTGGTGCGCTTGCGCAGATGCTGATTAAGCTGGGCTCCACAAAGATCGGAGCTCATCTCACGCTGGTCGATGTTGCACACCATCCCTCGCTGTTCGTCCGGTTCGCCCTTCAGATGATTGGCAATCCAAAGCTGTTCTGCGGATATGCAATGTACGGACTGAACACTTTCCTGATCTCGATCGCCTTGAAGGGACGTGAATTATCACGGCTGTATCCCATCATTGCGCTTACCTTCGTCTGGGTCACGATACTTTCGGTATTTGTCCTGGGTGAGCATTTGAATTTTTTCCGCGGCATCGGAGTCGCTTTTATCGTGGGCGGCGTTTCAGTTCTAGGTTTAAAGGGAAAGTCAGGGAAATGACGGCCACACCCACCAGTTCCATTCTGTTTGTTCTTACTTCGTCCTTCATCGGCTCGTTTGGTGCCGTTTTTTTGAAGCTGGGCGCCGAGCACATGAAGGGCGGCCTGGCCGGACTTATTAAGAACTACTGGCTTGCGATCGGCATCACCCTCTATCTGCTCTCGTCCGTTTTCTTCGTCATGGGCATTGCGCAAGGCGAAGTAACCATCTTGTATCCGATGATTTCTCTCGGCTACATCTGGACTATTTTGTGGGCACGTCTTTTCTTCAAGGAGCCGTTTACGTCCAGTAAACTCGGCGGCCTGGCCATGATTATCGTTGGTGTTGCGCTGATTAACCTCGGCAAGCAGTAGAGCGCCTGGCCCTACCTCCGCACGTGGGCACCCCACGTATCCGCAAACCGTTTCAGCGCAATCGGCATCTGCCGGCGAACAATCATTGACAATACGTCCAGGGAGAACCAGGCAAAGAATAGCCCGGTAATCCAGCTCTTCGCGATGCTGCCGAAGAACTCCGGCAATACAAACTGCATGGTGAACAGCACAAACATCATCAGCGCCTCCCACCATGCAAACTCCATGTTCGCGAGAAAGATCAGGCCCAGCGCGCTCTGGCCAATCGTGAGCAATAGCTCTTGGCGCTGCTCACCGTCCAGCGTCAGCGCCCACGGCGCGCCGTGACTTATCGAGAGAACAACTGGAAGCATCGCCACCAGCAGTGTCCACTGATTGATATTGCTGGAGGCGATATTCATCAGCCCCACGGATGCCTTCTCCTCCTGGCGGGCAAAGTAGAACGTCGAGGCGAACTCCGGAAACTCGGAAACGACTGGCGCGAACCATTGAATAATGACGAAGCTGGGAATGCCGAGAGCGGTGGCCGCGGCTATTAAACTTCCCAGGAACGGCTCGGCCGTGAAGTAGATCAACCCGCCTCCGGAGATAAAGCAGACGGCAATCGCCAGAATGCGCCAACGCCTCGGGGCACGCACGATCGTGCGGGGAACCCGCTCCAAATCCTCGATGGCCTCGTGCTCTTCTGGAGGCAACCGCGTCAGCAGAATCAGATAGGCAGTATATATGGCGACCAGCACACAGGCGTCATAAATCTCCAGCGTTCCTTTGAACCAGATAAATAGGGCATAGAGCAATGGCAGAAGAATGCCGATCACCTCCACGCTCTGCTCCGTATTGAGTTCGATGTAACGCAACGGCCGCCTCGTGCGCTTTCGATGGGCAACCGCGGCAGTGACATAGATCATCGGCCATGCCAGACCGGTTAAGAGCCGGAGGGCGCCCGTCAGATTAGCCAGCAGCAGGTCGGTCTGCTGCTTCCAGGCAAGCACGGCCTCCACCGCAAACTCCGGAAGCGTCTGCATCCACGCCAGAATCGCGAGTGCAAACCCTTGCGCTACGAAGAATTGCGCCGATTCGGCGCCCCAGGCGATGAGGACCGAGGCGATGAGAATGCAAGGCGTGGTCCAGAGCACTGCCCAGGGACTGGAGGCATTCAACTGCTCGGCCACCAACAACAGCGCAACGAAAGAAGGCAGGGCCTTACACAAAATCGACGGTGTCATCGGACTCCGCGGTGGATCGCACAATCAGAGAGTGCTTCTCGAAGGCCGGAGACTTCGCGGGAAAGTCGGTTCGGTAATGTCCACCCCGGCTTTCTTCGCGCGCGAGCGCTGCGGCTGAAATCAATAAGGCTACCTGGTGCATGTTGCGTAGTTCGAATTCTTCCCTGCTCTGTACATCCGATGTCTTTAGATCGCGCGATCGCAGTTTCTTATGAGCGGCGGCGAGTTCGGGACCGCTGCGTAAAACACCGCAAGAGTTCCACGCAATCGCACGCAGCTCCCGTTCGCTGATGGCGGGAATCGAAGGACAAGAAACGGCGTGCGCGTCCGGCGAATGCTTCAGGTCCGGTAAGTACGACATCGCCTTCCCTGCCCGGCCGCCGAAGACAAGCGCCTCCAGCAGGGAGTTGCTCGCAAGGCGATTTGCTCCGTGGACTCCGGTGCAGGCCACTTCGCCGGCGGCAAATAGCCGGGGTACATTTGTTCTGCCGTGAAGATCTGTCCGAGCGCCGCCCATTGCATAGTGGGCCGCAGGACGAACCGGCGCAGGCATCTTCTCCAGATCCACGCCATAGCGCAGACAGGTCTCGTAAATGCGCGGGAAGCGTTTCTTTACAAAGCCCGAAGGCAAATGCGTGAGATCGAGAAACGCACTATCGTCGCCGCTGGTCCGTGTCTCCATCACGATCGATCGCGAGACAACGTCACGCGGGGCGAGTTCCTTAAGGGGATGGTAACGCTCCATAAAGCGCTCCCCGCTCGCGTTGCGCAGATAAGCGCCTTCTCCGCGAAGCGCCTCGCTCAGAAGGAAGCGGGGCGCGGAGGGAATGTAAAGCGCCGTCGGATGAAACTGCACGAATTCGATATCCGCAATGGCGGCTCCGGCCCTGTAGGCGCACGCTACACCGTCTCCGGTGGCCACATCGGGATTCGTCGTATTCTCGAACACTCTGCCAAGACCGCCCGTGGCAAGCAGCACACCGCGCCCTTCCACATGAAGAATGTTGCCCGAAGCCTCATCGAAGACGGCAACACCCGTGACGCATCCCTCCTGCATCAGCAGATCGGTCACGGCGGCAAAGCTTTGAAACGCTATGTTTTCCAGAGACTTCGCATGTTCGTGAAGTGAACGGACAATTTCGCGCCCTGTGGAATCGCCGTTGGCATGCAGTACACGGTTACGGCTATGGGCGCCTTCCCTGGCAAATAGCAGCGAGGTGCCCTTGCGGTCGAATGCCGTGCCCCACTCGATCAGCTGTTCGACGGCTATCGGGCCTTCCTCCACCAGAGTGCGCACGGCCGCAACGTCGCAAAGACCATCACCGGCCACCAGCGTGTCCTGCTCATGCAGTGCTACTTCGTCGTCGTCGCTGAGAGCCGCTGCGATTCCGCCCTGGGCATATTCGGAGGACGACTCCCGCAGGCTGCCTTTCGCAATGACCAGAACGCGTCCGGACGCGGCAAGCTCGATGGCTGCGCGGAGACCGGCAACGCCAGCGCCCACAACGATGAAATCAGTACGAATACGTTGAACGGAAGAGGATATGAACACATGGTACAACGGGATGTCATGCCCACCTTCGAGGTTCAAACGGCGCAGCACGCCTATACGAGCGTGATCGAGAGAGGCATTCTTCACCAACTCCGGCAGTTCGTGCCCGCCAAAGCCGGCAAAATATTTCTTGTTACCACGCCCGACGTTTGGGAATTGCACGGCGCGGCAGTGGAAAAGCAATTTGCGCCCGGTCAATGTACGGTGCTGTTCTTTCCAGGTGGGGAGCCGAATAAGCGGCTGGCGAAGGTGGAAGAACTATCGGAGCAGATGGTCGCCCACGGAGCGGATCGCACCAGTTTGGTGATTGGCTTTGGCGGAGGAATCGTCACGGATGTGAGCGGATTCCTTGCTGCCATTTTTATGCGGGGCGTTCCTGTCATACAGGTCCCGACGACCCTTCTGGCGCAGGTAGATGCCGCAGTCGGCGGCAAGACCGGAGTGAATCTCGCCAGCGGCAAAAACCTGATCGGCAGTTTTCATCAGCCTTTATCGGTTCTCATTGACCCTGAGGTGCTCAGCACCCTTCCGGAACGTGAATACCGCGCCGGCGTATTCGAAGTGATCAAGTGCGGGATCATACGGGATCCTGCCTTGTTCAAGGTTTTAGAGACCCAAGCCGACGATGTGCTGCGCATGAGGCCAGTCGTTGTGGACGAAATTATCGCGGCAGCAGTACGGATAAAAGCCGAAGTAGTCTCCGCAGACGAAAAGGAAAGCGATCTGCGTCGAATCCTGAACTTTGGACACACGATCGGTCACGCCATCGAAGCGGAAACCTCCTACGCGCGCTTCCTTCATGGCGAAGCCGTGGCACTTGGGATGCTGGCGGCAACGCGATTAGCTGAACTTGTAGGCTTACTGGATGACACGGAAGCAGTGCGCATTCAAAAGACAATCTGCGCGTACGGACCGATCCCTCCAGCGGATGATTTGAGCCGCGACCGCCTGGTCAAGAAATTAGGAAGTGACAAGAAAACGCTGGGGGGCAAAGTGCACTTCGTCCTTCCAACCGCGATTGGAAACGTAGCTGTTGTTCCTGGTGTGGAAGAAATGCTGATTCGGCAGGCTATGAGCGAATCGTTGCACACGATTCTATGAGGAATGACACTCCGGCACGGGGAACTACACCTCCCGGCACCGCGAACGAGCATCAGGCCTCGCAGTGGGTGCAAGACATGTTCGCCGGAATTGCGCCGAAGTACGACCGGATCAACCACATACTTTCCTTCAACATCGACCGGGCGTGGCGCAAGCGCCTGATGAAGCAATTGGCGTCGGTTCTAAATAAACCGGACGCTAAGATTCTCGACCTCTGCTGTGGCACCGGCGACGTCCTGCTCGACTTTCAGGCGGTTAGCGCGACACCGGTCATCGGAGCTGACTTTTGCCATCCGATGCTCGTCACGGCACAACACAAGGCGCAGCGCCGAGGCTGGAAAGCTCCCCTGTTCGAAGCCGATGCCCTTCAGTTGCCCCTGGCAGACGGGACCCTCGATGCCATTGCTATTTCTTTCGGTTTTCGAAACTTAGCTAACTACGGCGCTGGCTTGGGGGAACTCCACCGAGTCCTGAAAACGGGTGGGCAGCTAGCCATTCTGGAGTTTTCTCACCCGCCTGGCGCGCTTATGAAGGCCGCCTATGGGCTCTATTCGAATGTCATGCTCCCAGCAATCGGTACGGTGCTTTCGGGTTCGGGCGAAGCCTACCGGTATCTGCCAGACTCCATCCGGAAGTTTCCCCGCCCTGACGAACTCGGCCGAATGATGAGCGCCACCGGGTTTGCGGCGGTCCGGTATGAGCTGTTGACCGGCGGCATCGCCGCTCTGCACATCGGAACCAAATAGACAGACTGGTTCTCTGGAGGATTACAGAGAGACGAGTTGAGGATGTCGCGCTTCTTCGTCCGGAAAGAATCCCGCTTCTTCATCCGCGCTATCCAGGTCAAGAAAACGCGTGTCCAGCAGCCGGCCCGTGTCGATCTTACTCATGGCGGAAAGCATCGTTTCTTTCAAATGGGGATGATCTCGTTCCATCTCGCCGAACATGTCGCGGAGCGTACGGCGGACCGTTCCCGTTTTTTGCGAGCAGCCGCAGGGGATCACAGGAGCGCCAAGGCTCGCGGCAAAAGCGCGCGTAAGATCTTCCGTAACGTACGCCAGAGGGCGAATCAGCCGGAACTCGCGCTTGCTCGACCAGGTTACCGGCGGCAAGGCACTGAGGCGGCCGGTGAACATGGCATTGCGCAGAAACGACTCGCAAAAATCGTCAGCCGTGTGGCCAAAGGCGATGACGTTTGCGTTCAATTTGCGGACAACCTCGTACACGGCGCGGCGTCGGAACCGGCTGCACAGATCGCAGCCATGCCCAGGCTGCTCGACCAGCAGGTTCAGCGAGGGTGCATCCTCGACATACGTCCAATCGACACCGCGCTCGCGCAGATACGCGCCGAACGGCTGAATGGGAGCCAGGAATTTGCCCTGCTCTATCGTGAAGGCACAGACAGAAAAATCGATGGGCGCGCGCTTCTGCAACAGGAGAAGAGCTTCCAGCAGCGTTACGGAATCCTTTCCTCCTGAGAGCCCAACCGCCACACGGTCTCCGTCACGAATCATTCGAAAGCGTCCGATCGCCTCGCCAACTTTACGGAGAATTGACTTTTGAAGATCCACTTACATATAAGGATAACGTCACCGGCGTGGTATACGTCCGGTAGACAGCGCTTCAAAACAAACATGGTTGTACACAGGCCTTTTCTGCTTTTTCTCATTACTCCTCTGGGGCTCTTGGCCCAGTCTCCTGCGGTGGATTTTCGTCCCGTTGCTGCTCAATCGCAGCCTCAGGCGGGAGCCGTGCCCGGCTCGATCGAGGGCCGCGTAACGAACGGTCAGACTGGCGACGGCCTGGGAGGAGCAACGATTCGGCTGGCTCCCATGCGAATGCAGCGCTCAGGAGCAGCAGCGGCAGACGCGACCGCGACCACGGCGGCAGACGGCAGCTTCCATTTCGATAGTGTCGCTCCGGGAACGTATTTCGCGGTGGTCGAAGACAAGGGTTTTGTGTCGAGAGGGTCGCGTGCGGGCCTGCGGCCGGTCACGGTGTCCTCGGGACAGCAGGTCTCGAACGTGAATCTTGCGCTCATGCCGCAGGCGACAATCAGCGGCAAGGTGGTCGATGGTGATGGAAATTCCCAGGCTGGCGCGCGCGTCGAAGCCTTCACCGAGCATGTGATTCGAGGGAGACTGCAGCTTTTCCGGGTCTCGCAGTCGACGACGAACCAGGCCGGACAATACAATCTGGCGGGTCTATCACCGGGCAAATACTATCTCGCCGCCGAACTTTTGCAGCGGACGAATGCAAAAGATGCAGGCACACCGGGTGAGGCAAAGCCAAATACTCCTAAATCCGAAGGGTCGGCAACAGGTCAACCACCGATGGAGTTAGTTCGTACCTACTACCCCAAGTCGCTGGATTTCAACAGTGCCGAGGCGGTAGATGTGGAGTCTGGCCAGGACCTTTCCGGAACGGTTATTCAACTGCGCCGGGTGGCGACACATCACGTGCAGGGCACGGTATCTGGCCTGACCGGCGCCGCCGTCCAAAGGGACGAGCTGTTTTTGGCGCCAAAAGCCGGAGTGCAGTCGGCCAGTTTCGGACGCAGAGGAAAGCTTTCCCCTGACGGCAAGTTTATTTTTGACCACGTCGTCCCAGGGGACTACACGCTGCGCTTAGTGGGAAATGATGCATCCTCAGGCCAAAGCCCTCGCTTCCGGTCGCGGCACTTGCTGGCGCGCCAGGATGTGGAGGTAGGTGCGAGCGATGTGGAAGGCGTGGATCTGGCTGTTCTTTCTCCTATTGTCCTGACCGGGCGCGTAAGCGTCGATGGCGTAGACAATCCCAATTTCTCGCAAATACACATCGCCATCGCCCCGGCTGCGGATGATGTGGCGTACGGAAGCTATCAGAATGCCCAGGTGGCGGCGGACGGCACTTTTAGCATGGAGAATCTGAGCCCGGCAAAGTATGTTGTCCATGCGACCGGCGGTCCGGTCGGTACTTATCTGAAGTCGCTGACGTTCAACGGCCAGGATCTACTCACCCAGGAAATGGACTTATCGCAGGGCAGCGGCGGCGAACTGGCGGTCGCTTTTCACACCGGCGTGGCCGAGATAGACGGGACGGTCCAGACCAGTAGCCAACCAAGCCAGATTCCGTTAGCTTCGCCAACAGGAGGCCAGGCGGCATCCCCATTTCCCATGGTGGTCCTAGTCCCGGATCACTTGGCGCCGGACGGAACCGGATGGCTTGTCGGCGCGGCTCAGCCATCCGGAGCATTCACGCTGCCCAACGTGCGTCCCGGACGCTACACGGCGTTTGCAGTGGAACACTTCGACGGAACGGTTTGGCAAAATACAGACTTTCTCAAGGAAATACAGAGCGAGGGAATCAGCGTAGACGTGGGCGAGAACGACCGTAAACAGATCCAGCTAGCCACGATCTCCAACGATCAGATTCAGCAGGCCCTGGCAAGGGTGACTACGCAACAGTGAACTTTTTGCCCCGGTTCATCGTCCTTCCAGGAAGAGGACGGCCACAATGTATTGCAGCAATTGCGGAGTTGAGCTTTCGAGCGGATGGAAATACTGCCCTCAGTGCGGCGCACCTGCCGGTGAAGGCGGCAGCAATCCATTCAGAAACGGGCGGACGGGACGTACCCTGGTCCGGCCGAGAGAGGACCGGCAGATCGCCGGGGTTTGCGCCGGGCTTGCCCGCTACCTGGGCATGGACGTGACGTTGGTCCGGGTCCTGGTGGTTTGCCTCTCGATCTGGCCGCCTCTGGTCGGGTTAATCTTTTACGTTATCTGCTGGATCGTGGTTCCCAATGAACCCCTCTTGCTGGTGCCCCCGGCCAATCGGACCGCCGCGGATTCAGGCGCAACAAACGTTGTCTAGGAATCTGCCCGGCGGCGGCCGAACCGGTAAGGATTCTGGCTCCGGGGGATGGGCGGCCGTCCGGTCTGTAACGGCCCCGACAGCATCTTCCGGTTCCGGACGTCTGTTCCACCGGTAGCTAACGCCATCTCTGCGTCCGCTTCCGGGCTGACGGACCCTGCAGGAAGCGAAGTTCCCGCACTCCGCGCTTCGGCGGCTTCAATCAGCGGCTTCGATTGGTTAATCAGGATAGTCGACAGACCCGCAATCATCGGCAAATAGAACTGATACGCGATGGCGTCGAACATGAAATGTATGGACATGACGCACAACGCCAGCAGCATACAGAGAGCCATGCTTCGCACCTCCGTCAGGCCCAGCCGTTTTGCAGCCCTGTCCAGTTTAAACAGGGCACGGAAGCAATAGCCGAGCACGGCTACGAAGAGGATGACGCCGAGAAAGCCGGTTTCGCTCGAGACCTGGGCATACGAGTTGTGCGGCGCAATCCATACTTCTCTTTCTCCCTTGCTATCCTCAAGCGCTGTGGATGAGGGGATAAATGCCCCCATGCCCACGCCGAAGATGGGATGGGTCAGGGTAAGTTCGACAGCTTCATCGAACTTATGGCGCCGTTCTTCGCCGGACAGCCGGGCCGATTGCGCCGCCGCACTCGTGTCATCGGAGGAAAACAGCGTGGCGTACCGGTCCATCTGATCCTGACTGAGAGACCCGATGCCCACAATGAGGGCAATGGCGCCGACCACGGCCATTTTGAACTTGGCCGCGACAGAGACACGGAGGAAAGATACGGCGAAGATCACCCCGAGCATGATCAGTCCGGAGCGCGAAGCCGTTTTCAGCGATAACTGGAGGGCCAAAAGTACGAATGCGGAGAGACCGATCTTCCAGGCCACCTTTGAGCGCGCGATGACCAGCAGCAGGAACGGCAGCCCGACGATCAGGTGGAAAGCGACCTCATTCGAATTGGCGAGGCTGCCAAAGCCGGTTAAACGGCCCCCATCGTACCAGCCAAATTTGAAAATCAGCAGCGTGGAAACTACGGCACCCCAGCCGAGGGCGAAATAAACTTTGCGGACAACGGCCAAACTGGTCGCCAAACCAACGATTATGATGTAGGCTGCGACCGACTTAGACCAGGTATTTACCAGCTCCCCCAAGCTGGCGCTTCTCCAGGAACTGAACGGGAGGGTCACCATGGCCCAACCGGTAAAGGCCAACAGGAGCATTCCGGCAGGACTCTTTGCGGCCTCGGCAAAAGTTCCCTTAGCGAACACAAGGAACAGGCCGATAGCCGAAAGCACCAGCATAATGAACAGGTTGCGCCCGGTGATCTGGGTCAGGATTTCAAAGGATCGCGAGCTGAGGAAAAATACGTAGAGGGCTACGAGCTTTACCGCCAAGCCTCCCAATTCCTTGGCTTTACCGCCAGCTGCGGTGTTGCCCAATTCGGCCGGGCTGGCGTAAGACGTTGCCATGTTCAGTGCTAGATCCATTTTCCGATTGTTCGAGGCAAAACAGCAACCTACTGGTCTTTCACCCAGTCTTATCGGCCGCTTCCCTTCAAAACTGTAGGGGGTACCAATTAAATTCTGTTGGGCTTTGGACCGGTTGCCAGCATCGCTTCAAACTCGCGAGCAACCGCCTCCCAGGAAAACTGTTCGGAGACCAGCGTCCAGGCCTCGGCGGCCATGGCCCGGCGACGGTCCTCACTGGCCAGGAGATCGAGACAGCGCCGGGCAAACAGCTCCGGAGCATCGGCGATCGCGATGTGTTTGCCGTCCTTTACGGGTAATCCCTCCGCTCCGACAGCCGTGGAGACGACAGGAAGCCGTGCCGCCATGGCCTCGAAGATTTTCAGCCGCGTGCCCCCTCCTATGCGCAGGGGAACAATGGAAACGGAGCTGCCCCAGAGGAAAGGGCGAACATCGGGCACAGTACCAGTGACGAGGATGTCCTTGTCGTGCCTGGCAAGATCCTGAATCGCCTGCGTCGGCCGGCGTCCGGCGAGCGCCACCCGGCAATGAGGACGCTCCTTGCGAATGAGCGGAAGAATTTCTGTCGAAAAGAACTTGACCCCGTCGATGTTCGGCAGCCAGTCCATCGAACCGACAAAGATCAAATCGGCCTTGGGCGCCGGCGAGGGTGGAGGGGCGAAGTAAGCGATATCGACTCCCGTCTGAACCGCTTCGACGTTCTTCACGCCGAACAGGCTGTCCATGGTCCGGCTGTCGACGGCGGAGACGGCTATCACCTTACCGGCACGGCGGCACATGTCGCGCTCGAAGGCCTCCATGCGGCGGGCCTGGAGGCCGAAGTAGGCCCGTTTGGCGGGGTTGGTCGCCTGGTCCACGTGGCGGCGCCAGATGATGGATTCCACGTTGTGCTGGAACAGGACGGCGCGACTGATGTCCGGAATGTTCAGCGCCGGGAACAGAAAGTCGCAGACCAAGCTGTCGAACTCGTCTCGTTCGAGCAGGGATTCGATTTGGCGCTTCATCCGCTTCGATGTGTAGCGCTGCACGGAGACGGGCAGCGGCAGCACGAGTCCCGCCAGCAGCTGTCCTGCGAAACGAACCGAACGGCGCGGCGGAACCTTGTGCGGAACGGCGTAGGCTCGGGAGCAGTACTCGGAGCTCCGCTTCAGCCCTTCCGGATTTTTCCCGTCGTCGAAGGCCACATAGTGAATCTCGTGGTGCTGGTGGAGGCACTTGAGCATCTCCAGCGTTCGGATCTGGCCGCCTCGATCTGTAGGGTGGAGGAAATCGGACTTCACCCAGAGGATTTTCATAGCGAGGCGGATACCGGCTCGAGGGGAGACGACATCACGCCATCCCACCAACGGTCACGACGTCCCGTAAGGAAAAGATCACCCCAAAGCTGAAGGTTGAGCAGGCGCCAGAGACGGTCCGTCGCATCCTCCTGCCCCGAGAGATGGCGGCCGATGAGATTTTCCAAAGCGTTGTTGTCGACGATTGAGGCGAGAAACCCGCGCCGGTCGCGCAGGGCGGCGTAGAGCGGTTCCGCTCGTTTGTCCAGAAGCCACGAGCGGATCGGCGTGGGGAAGCCCATCTTCTTCCGATAAATGATGTCGCGGGGCAGCAGATCCTCGACGGCTCGCTTAAAGATATACTTTTGCGTTTTGCCGTGGATTTTCAATGAATCCGGAATGGTGGTGGAAAACTCGACGAGTGTGTGGTCGAGCAGCGGTACACGGCTTTCAATGGAACAGGCCATGCTCATCTGATCCTGCTTCATCAGGAGCTCGACCAGGTATGTCTTCTGGTCGGCGTAGAGCATGCGGGAAAGCAGGCTGCCTCCCTTTCTGGCATTCCAATAGCGGAGATAGTTGCCGTAGACGGCGTCCGGGTCAGAACCAAGCAGAGCATTTTGCTCGC
>DATIMM010000192.1:0-3338 GCA_035475295.1 Bryobacteraceae bacterium | reverse complement strand
CAGACCCAAGGCACTTCAAACTTCGGTGTTGTCACTTCTCAGTACAACAACCCGCGTCTGATACAGTTCGCCTTACGGTTCGGCTTCTAATTACCAGCAGTCGAAAAAGACCCCGGGCAGGAGTACAATCCTGTGCCGGGGTTTATTTTTGTTCGGGAGCCTGTATGCGGTGGAACTCGCTGAGCTCGTGTGCCGCTTGCGCAGTTTTTCCCTGCTTACGATACAGAGTGGACAGCCCAAAATGGGCCTGACCCGCAAGTGAAGTGTTTTTGTCGAGCGCAACTACTCGGAGCCAGGCTTTCTCGGCAGCCGCAGCATCGCCGGACAGGGACGCTGCTTTTCCTAGCGCATAAAGTGTCTCAGGCATGTCTGGCTGGAGCCGGTCGGCGCGTTGCAATTCCGCCAGCGCCTCCTTTAGCTTTCCTTCTTCCAGCAAAGCATTCCCGTAGCGGTACGCAGTTTCCGCATCGCCGGGTTCGATCTCGGTCTCCGCGCGAAACTCTGCCTCCGCCTTCGGCCAGTCCTTCTCGGCCGCGTAGAGTTGCCCGAGTTCCAGATGAACTCCGGGAGCATTGGGCTGCAGCCGCAGGGCCTCGCGGTATTCCTTTTCGGCCTCCGGGATGCGGCGCAGCACGGCGTAGTTTTCTCCCAAGGATTGGTGGGCGCGAGCGGAATCGGGATAAGCGGATTCCAGAGTGTCGAGAACCTGCCTGGACAACAGCCCGCTCGCCCGGCCCAGATAGTAGAGCAGTTCCGGATCGTTAGGGCGCTTCTGCAAGGCGGCCTGGAGATTGGGAATAGCCGCAGAGTAGTTGCCCAGTTTGAGCTGTGCGACGCCGAGCGCATCCTGCAGATGGGCTTTCTCCAGATGAGGAATGGCTTCCCGCGTGTAGCCTTGCTCCAGCAGCGCGTAGCCAAGCATCTGGTGAACGCCAATTAAGTCCGGGTTCAGTTCCAAGGCGCGCTTCAAAGGAGCAATCGCAAGGCCATATTGCTTATCCTGCATGTAGGCCGCGCCCAAGTTCGTGAACGCAGCGGGCAAGCTGGGCATCAGCTCGGTCACTTTCTTGAATTCGGAGATCGCCTCTTTTAAACGTCCTTGCTTTTGCGCCTCCATGCCGGCCTGCACGTGCTGCACAACATCGGGCGAAACACTCTGCCACGCCAAACCCAGGTATAAGATAAGCGAGCGCACTTAGGGATGCTCCGGTTCCTGTATCTTCAGGAACTGATCGGCCGGAACATTATTCAGCACCTGGCGTGTTCCTGAAGGCCAACGAATCTCAACGTTCGCTGAGGTAGCAGCACCAAGCCCGAAGTGGACGCGTTTATCGCTCGCCGACAGATAACTGCCTGCCGTGGTGGCGTACTGCGCCTGCCCGTTCGCAATCACCCGCGCCCCAAGTCCATCCCGATTGCTGCGAATCCCACGCAGCGACAGCGTTAACCAGTGCGTTGCGCCTCCACGATTTCGCAGAACAAGAGGCCGGCCGCCCAATACCGTCATCACGACATCAATAAAGCCATCATTATCAAGATCGCCGAACGCCGCTCCTCGCCCGGCAAGCGGGGTGCTTACGCCGGAATCGGCCCGTTGGAAACGGCCTTCGCGATTGAGCGCCAGTAATGGCGGTTCCAGATAGTGCAGGGATGGGTCCACCTTTTCTACATTGTCCATGACGTGACTTTGCGCCACAAAGAGGTCTTTCCATCCGTCATTATCAAAATCCTCGAAACGCACGCCCCAGCCAGAGCTTCCTCCCGATAGGACCGCGAGACCGCTTTGCAGCGTGCGATACGAGAAGGATCCTTCACCGTCATTGTGGTACACAGCGTAGTTCTGGCGGGCCAGATCGGTGATGATGATATCCGGCCTGCGGTCGTTATCGTAGTCGCGGAAATCAACGCCCATCCCGGAGAACGGCTTGCCATCATCAGTGAGCGCTGTGCCGGCTTCCAGCCCCTTTTCGGTAAACGTGCTATTGCGGTTGTTATGGAACAGGTATTGCTCCATGCCATCGTTCGCGACGAAGATGTCGGCAAAGCCATCCTCGTCATAATCTGCAAACGCAACACCCAGGGCGCGCCCCTTCTTCGCCGCGATCCCTGATTTCTGGCTGACATCCTCGAACGTGCCATCTCCGCGGTTCCGGTAGAGGATATTGGTTGTGGCTGGAAACTCGCCAGGCGGGCAGTATCGGGGCTGTGCGTCCCCGCACGCCTTGCTGTGCTGCGTGTCCCACTCCATGTAGCGCGTGACGAACAGGTCCAGGCGCCCATCGTTATCGTAATCTACAAATCCGGCTGAAGCCGACCATCCACCGGCGGCCACGCCCGCCTTCTGGGTGACATCCGTAAACGTGCCATCACCGTTGTTGTGATAGAGCTTATTCTTGCCGTAGTTGGTGACGTAGAGGTCGGGGAAGCCATCGTTGTCATAGTCCGCCACAGTGACCCCCATGCCGTAGTTGTGAGCGCCAGCATGCGCAAGACCCGCCGCCTCGGTCACATCCGTAAAGCTTCCGTCGCGGTTCTGGCGGTAGAGCCGATTCCAATAGGCCGGATCGTCCCGGTCGAAGTCCTCGGGGCTTTGCATTTTGCCCGCTAGCCGCCCGCCGTTCACCAGAAATATATCCAGGAGGCCGTCGTTGTTGTAGTCGAGCAGCGCCACGCCGCCGCCCATCGTCTCGATCAGATATTTCAGCGGCGTTGGCGAATTCTGGTGCTTAAAGTTAAGCCCCCGCGCCGGGTCAATTTTGAAAACCGGCGGCACGGTCGCAGCAGCATATAGGGCGAGGGCGCAGATGGCGAGTAGGGTGAAACGAAGCAACTGAACATCAATTATCGCGAACGAAAACGGCGTCGCGCGACTCGCGGTCAGTACGCTGACAGACTTAAGAGATTGTAGGGCCAAATTGGCTGACAGCCGCCATCCAATTTGGTATGGTGTGAGTGTTGTCGCCCTTGTCCCAATTGAAGTTGGATTCCTCAGGATCCGGCCTGCCGCTTTACCGTCAGCTCGCTGAAGCGATTCGCCGTCTGGTGGATACGGGAGAGCTGCAAACCGGTGACCGCTTGCCCGCCACGCGAGAATTGGCTGGTCAACTTGGACTGAACCGGACGACCGTGTCGGCTGCGTACGCCGCTTTGGAAGAGTCGGGGTTCCTTGAAGGTCAGGTAGGGCGGGGAAGCTTTGTTGCGGCCCGGAAGACGCGCGAAGCGGAGCCATACTTTGCGGCGGAGCCTCTGGATTGGGATACACTTTTCCCGGCAGGCGACTGGGCGCGTCCGCAGGCGGCTTCCCCGGTCGAGATTAGTTTTGCCAGTTCGCGGCCGCC
>DATIMM010000191.1:0-13334 GCA_035475295.1 Bryobacteraceae bacterium | reverse complement strand
CAATCTCACCCTGAGTGAGTTCGCCACCTTGACAGGCATGCACGACCCGACTTCGCAGATCCGAGGACAAAGCACGCGGCATCGCTCGCTACCACTCCTGTCCTGAGTTTAGATCTCCTACAACCGCCGGAAAACCGCAATAGCCGATGGAACAGCAACGCTATGCAATGGGTTTACAAAACACGAAACGTTGCTGTCGATAGGGTTGCTGGTCTTCTTACACGGGCCACGTGAATGGGAAAGTAACTCAAGTAAAGGCATGTTGTTCGACGTTTGTTGCGATTAGAGAAGTGTACGGCATTGAAATTAACAGCTCTTCCGGCCTATATAGCTGATCCAGTTTATTGAGCGAAGGAATCCGAATGATAGAAGATCTCAAAAACTCACGTATGTGTCGACTGCGCGAAATGGAGATGTTTGTCAGAGTGCTAGAAACGGGGTCCTTCTCCGCTGCGGCGCGCCATTTCGAAGTTGGCCAGCCAGCTATTTCCAAAGCCATCGCAGGATTGGAAGACAGGCTTAGCGTACGTCTTCTGGTTCGATCGACTCGCCGGCTGTCGCCAACCGAAGCAGGCAGGGCCTTCTATGAACGTGCGCTCCGAACGCTAACAGAGGCGGACGAAGCAGAGGCGGTAGTCCGTGGCACTGGCACGGGCCTCGAAGGACGACTGCGGATTTGCGCACCTAGTACGTTTGCGCGGATGCATTTGGTTCCCTCCCTCGGCGCATTCCTCGATAGTCATCCCAAGATACGGCTAGAACTAGTGATGGAAGATTGCACCATCGATCTTATCTCGGAAAATATAGATGTTGCACTCTGTTGGGGCGCTATTACGGATTCCACACTGGTAGGGCGCAAACTAACGCATACGGAACGGGTGTTTGTAGCAAGCCCGGCATATCTGGCCCGAAGAGGTGTTCCCAAGAGTCCATCTGATCTGGCCGAGCATGACGCTGTGGTTTATAACCAAACCTCTGGGGGCGAGGAATGGCGCTTCCGGAGTGACACTTCGGAGATATCGGTACGCACTCAGCGGCGATTGATGCTCAATGCAGCCGAAGGCATTCGCGCGGCTGTCATCGCCGGACAGGACTTTGCGATTTCGCCGCGTTGGATGTTTGCACCTGAACTCGCTTCTGGCGAAGTCGTATCCGTTCTTGAGGACTGGGCTCTGCCGGCAATGGATCTCTGGGTGATCTATCCCTCTGGTCGATTGACGAGCACAAAGGCTCGCTGCTTCGTGAAATGGTTCGAGAAAATGATAGCCGGTTCGCCGTTAAGTACCCGTCCACAATAAGCGGCTTGAGATGCGCTGACATCAAAGCGCTCCGGGGAGATCCGGCGCGCTTGCGAGAGATGAAACGGGACGCGACGACTGCATCGCATGGAAAACGCTTGAGAATGCTGGATAGGGTTCACCTACACGCCAGCGTCCGTAGCCCTTACGATCTCCTCAGAAGTTGCCTGGCAACTTCGACAACTCGGCTCGGCTCAAAGCCAAATCTCCTCTGCAGTTCCTTGAGCGGGGCGGATACTCCGAACGTCCTCATGCCGATCATACGCCCGGCGCTTCCAACATATCTTTCCCATTCGAAAGTCGAAGCCTGTTCCACGGAGACCCTGACGGTGATTGCCGCCGGCAGCACACTCTCACGATACTCTTCCGGCTGGTTTTCGAAGATCTCCCATGATGGCATTGAGACCACCCGTGACCGGATGCCTTCGGCAACCAGCTTTTCGTGGGCTTCCACGGTGAGACTGACCTCACTGCCCGAAGCAATCAGAATCATCTCAGGATTTGCGCCGATCGCGTCCGCCAATACATAGGCGCCCTTCGCCACGCCCGAGGCAGATGCGTATCTCTTGCGGTCTAACGTAGGTAAAGCCCGGCGCGACAACGCCAGTACAGCAGGCTGGTGGTGCAACTGCATGATGTAGAGATAGGTCTCGACGACTTCATTAGCGTCGGCCGGCCGGAAGACGGCGAGTCCCGGGATGGCTCGCAACGAAGCCAGATGCTCAATTGGCTGGTGTGTTGGCCCGTCCTCTCCGTCCCCCATTGCTTCGTGGGTGAAGACAAATATGGTAGGTAGCTCCATCAGCGCCGAAAGCCGAAGGGACGGCCGGGCGTAGTCGCTGAAGATGAGAAACGTTGCCCCAAACGGTCTCAGCTTTGAGAGCGAAAGGCCATTCACGATCGCTGCCATCGCATACTCGCGTACTCCAAAATGAAGATTCTTACCGCCCGGATGGTCAGCTTGGAAATCCCCAGCGCCCTCGAAAGCCAAGGTTGTCTTGTTCGATGGTCCGAGATCCGCGGAGCCGCCAAGAAACCACGGGATGTTCTGTGCAAGCACATTCAGCACTTTCCCGGACGCGTCTCGCCCAGCAATGCCTTTCGCGTCGGCGGCAAATGTGGGGAGATTTTGGTCCCAGCCAACAGGGAGTTCGCGACGCTGTATGAGGTCAATCTCGGTCGCGAGTTCAGGGTACTGGCTCCGATAAGAGGTGAATACGGCTGCCCATTCAGAGTGGCTTGTTCCGCCACGTGCGCCCACGCCCGCTGCGAACTGTTCATACACGCTTTCGGGTGCCAAGAACTTGGAGATCTCAGGCCAGCTATAACTGCGCTTTACCAGGCGGATTTCTTCATCGCCTAACGGCTCGCCGTGGGCGGCGGTCGTGTCCTGCTTGTTCGGAGAACCATAGCCGATGTGGCTGTCGAGGACGATCAGAGTGGGTCTGTTTTGCGTTTTCTGGAATATACTTATTGCGCGCTCTATCCGATCAATGTCACTAGCATCGCCGACCCTCAGAACGTTCCAGCCATAAGCCAGGAATCGAGCAGTGACATCCTCGGTGAAGGTGATCTGGGTATTCCCCTCGATCGTAATGTGGTTGTTATCGTAAATCCAGCAGAGATTGTCCAGAACCAGATGAGCGGCCAGCGATGCTGCTTCAGACGAAACTCCTTCCATCAGGCAACCATCTCCGCAAACTGTATAGATGTTGTAATCGAAGATCTGCAACCCCGGCCGGTTATATCGGTTGGCTAACCACTTCTGAGCCATGGCCATACCCACGCTCGTGGCGACGCCTTGCCCCAGGGGACCGGTCGTTGTCTCAACGCCGA
The DNA here is from genome assembly GCA_035475295.1 of Bryobacteraceae bacterium. Classification (GTDB taxonomy): domain Bacteria; phylum Acidobacteriota; class Terriglobia; order Bryobacterales; family Bryobacteraceae; genus Bog-105. The sequence continues at coordinate 10,200 of DATIMM010000191.1, read as the reverse complement.
ATCCCAATGGTACTCGGGGTGGCCCGCCGCTTTGCTGTCGAGTTGGCGAAATCGTCGAATGTCATCCATGGTCACCGACGGTTGGCCGATACTCTCATAGTCCGCGTTCACCGATTGCGTCTTGGTCAGATGGAGTACGGACCAGAGCAGCATGGAAGCGTGACCGTTCGAGAGCACGAATCGATCGCGATTAGGCCAGATTGCATCTCTCGGATCGAATTTCAATACACGGTTCCAAATGGTGTAAATCAATGGCGCCAACGCCATCGGCGTGCCTGGATGCCCGGATTTAGCCTGTTGCACCGCGTCCATGGAAAGCGTTCGAATGGTCCTGATGCACAACTGGTCCATTTCCAAATCAGTGCGCGGTTCGACTAACTGCTTGACAGTCATTTTTCATCTCCTTGCGATCGTGAGTCCATCAGGATCGAGGCACAACTGGGCGAGGTCGAGGATCGCCGTCGGGCCATCGATCCAGTGGAGAGTTGCCGCTTAGTATGCGGCGACGCTCTCCTAAGCTGCAGGCTCTATCGGAATGTCGTGGATCTGCTCGGTGCTCAACGGATGTCACTGCAGAAAACGTCCGTGTAGGTGAGTAAGATTCCTATCTGAATGTTCCAGTGAAGCAACAGGCTCGTCGATCTGGACGACCTTGCCAGAAGGCCACAGCACGTTGGCAATCGTCGGGAAACGCAACCTTAACGACGGTGTATGGCCCCTCTTATCGCCGTAACGAAACGGCCGCGCTCGGCCGCCATTCTGGCTTCTTCAGCGATGATTGCCGCAGCCCTTGTGCCAGTAATCAGCCACGGGCAAAACTTCAGCATTCAGTGGTCGGGTCATGCTGCCTGAACCTCAACGCCCGCGTTTGGCGTCGCCTGCAGTATCGGGTTGTGCCAGCCATCCGGCGGCACAATGACTTGGTCAACCTCCGCAGGCCCGCAGCTACCCGGCTCATATGTGTGCGTCGGAGTGCCCGCTTTTATCACCGGATCGACAATTCGCCATGCTTCTTCCACATAGTCCCCGCGGGCGAACAGCGTGGGGTCTCCCGCCATCGCGTCGTGAAGGACCCGCTCATAAGCATCCATTTCGTCCGACTGCGGGTTCTGACCGGCGAGCATCTCGACCGAATCGCCAAGCATTTCGTCCTGCGGCGATTTGACCATCATGCCTAGAGCGGTACTTACATCGGGACTGATTCGAAACCGAAAATGATTCGCGACCGATGGCGGCGAGGAGAACAAACGCGGCGGCCGCCGCAACCGGATCAGTAATTCCGTGCACGTCACGGGTAGACATTTGCCCGCGCGAATGTAAATAGGCACCCCCTGCCAGCGCCATGATTTAATCTCTAACCGCAAAGCTGCGAAAGTTTCGGTCTGCGAGTCCGGCGCTACTCCCTTCTCTGATCTGTAACCGCCAAATTGACCGCGGATGATGTCACTCTCGGTCAGTGGCGCAATCCCTTTCAGGACTTTGACCTTTTCGTCTCGGATCGATTCACTGTCCATCCGGATGGGTGGATCCATGGTCAGGTTCGTCAACACCTGAAACAGATGGTTCTGTACAAGATCGCGGATCGCGCCGGTCTGATCGTAAAAGGCGCCTCGGCCCTGCACGCCAAAATTCTCGGCCATCGTGATCTGTAAACTCTCAACATGCGTGCGGTTCCAGAAGGGCTCCAGAAACGAATTTGCAAAACGGAAGTAAAACATGCTGTGGACTGGCCGCTTCGCAAGATAGTGGTCAATGCGAAAAATGTCCTTCTCCTCGAAGGTGCCGAGCAGAATTGTATTCAGCGCGCGCGCCGAAATGAGATCAGTCCCGAACGGTTTCTCGACAATTACGCGGGCGCCTGTCGCGCAGCCCGATTTCCCCAGTTGTTCCACAACCAGCCCGAAAAACAGCGGCGGAATCGCCAGATAGTAGGCCGGGCGCTTCCGCGAGCCGATCTCTCGCCGGATGGCTTGGAAGGTAGCAGCGTTCTTGTAGTCACCTCTGACGTACCGCAGTAAGCTGCATAGTTTCCGTGCGGCGTCGTGATCGACCCCGCCGTGCTTCTCCAGGCTCTCGTACGCCCGGGCCCGAAACTGATCGATCGTCCAATCGGAGCTGGCGACCCCGATCACCGGTACATCGAGAGTGCCGCGTTTCACCATGGCCTGAAGCGACGGGAAGATCTTCTTATATGCCAAATCGCCGGTTGCGCCGAAAAAGACAAACGCGTCGGAATGAGAATCGCTCATTGTTGTCCTCTCAAACGGTCTGCGTGGCCACCTTTTCCAGATGCCCGCCGAACTGATAACGCATCGCTGACAACAGCTTGTCCTGAAAGTCCGCATCTCCGCGCGAGCTGAAGCGCTCATAAAGGGCAGTCGTGAGAACAGGCACCGGTACGCCCTCATCAATGGCGGCTTTGATCGTCCACCGGCCTTCACCTGAATCCGAGACCCGTCCGGCGAATTTGGAGAGCGCCGAGTCTTCAACCAGCGCCGCTGCCGTCAGGTCAAGTAGCCAGGAGGCGATCACACTGCCGCGACGCCACACTTCCGCTATGTCCCGCAGATTCAGCTCGTATTGGTAGTGCTCCGGGTCACGTAGCGGCGTGGTCTCGGCATCGAGTTCAGCTCTTTGCTTGCCAACTTTGGCCTCGCGCAAGACGCTAAACCCCTCGGCGTATGCGGCCATCACGCCAGACTCGATACCGTTGTGGACCATTTTGACGAAGTGACCGGCGCCGTTAGGACCGCAGTGCAAATAGCCCAGCTCGGCAGTGCCGGCGACCTTTTCCCGCCCCGGAGTGCGCGGAATATCGCCGGTTCCGGGGGCTAGCCCTTTGAAGATTGGATCTAGGTGTTTGACTACCTCTGCTTCACCACCGATCATCATGCAGTAGCCTCGCTCTAGGCCCCATACGCCCCCGCTCGTACCGACATCCACATAGTGAATTCCCTTCGAAGCAAGCCCCCTTGCTCGCCGGATGTCGTCGACATAGTAAGAGTTGCCACCGTCAATTAGCATGTCCCCAGGCTCCAGGTACGGCGCGATATCAGCGATCGTTGCGTCGACAGCCGCCGCTGGCACCATTAACCAGATCGCCCGCGGCTTGGCGAGCTTTTTCAGGAAATCCCGCAGATCGCTAGCCCCCGTCGCGCTTTCCTCAATTGGTTCTTCCACCGCTTTCGGAGACCTGTCAAAGACCACACAGTTGTGCCCTGCCCGGAGCAGTCTCCGCACCATGTTGGCGCCCATTCTTCCCAAGCCGATCATTCCGATTTGCATTTTTTGCTTCCTCTCCTCAGTGCCTGTTGCTTTCTCTGGTACCTTGCACACCCGCTCAATTCTCATCCGCGGGCGCCGCAATCATTTCATCGTTTTTACGTCGTCTGCTTGTCCTTCCGATACCGGCCGATCAAGTTGTTAGTCGAACTGTCGCGCTCGAGCTTGGGTTCTTTCTCGCTCTCAAGCTCTGGAATGATGCGTTGTGCCAGCACCTTGCCCAGCTCGACACCCCATTGGTCAAATGAATCGATACCCAGACGACGCCTTGGGTGAAGACGGCGTGCTCATAAAGGGCGACCAGCTTGCCAAGTGAGGCTGGCGTTAGTTGTTCCGCTAAAATCGTGTTCGACGGTCGGTTCCCTTCGAAAACGCGATGCGAGATGAGCCATTCGGGAGTGCCCTCGGCCTTAACCTGCTCACGCGTCTTACCGAAAGCCAGTGCCTCGGCTTGCGCGAAGACGTTCGCCAACAGAATGTCGTGATGCCGCCCCAACGGGTTCAGTGTTCGGGAGAACGCAATAAAGTCACACCGAATGAGCCTGGTGCCTTGATGAATCAATTGATAGAAAGAGTGCTGGCCGTTTGTTCCCGGCTCACCCCAATAAATCGGGCCGGTCTGATAGGACACTTCAGTTCCGTCCAGGGTGACGTGCTTACCGTTGCTCTCCATGGTCAACTGCTGGAGATAAGCAGGGAATCGTTTCAGGTATTGGTCATAAGGCAGCACCGCCACCGTTTCCGCGCCGAGAACATTGTTGTTCCAGATACTCAGAAGGCCCATCAGCGTCGGGAGATTGTCTTCGAATGGCGCCGTACGGAAATGCTCGTCCATCTCGCGAAATCCTGCCAATAGGGCTTGGAAGTGATCCGGACCGATAGCAAGCATGGTGGAAAGCCCAATCACCGAATCCATCGAATAGCGTCCGCCAACCCAGTCCCAGAACCCGAACATGTTGCTGGTGTCGATACCGAATTGGGATACCCCCTTAGCATTGGTGGAAACGGCGACAAAGTGGCGGGCTACCAATTTCTGCTCACCTCCCAAACTTTCGAGTGACCATTCCCGTGCCGTATGGGCGTTCGTCATTGTTTCGAGTGTGGTGAATGTCTTCGACGAGACGATGAACAGCGTCTCTGCAGGATCCAGGTCGCAGACCGCTTCCGCGAAGTCGGTGCCGTCGATATTGGAAACGAAACGAAACGTTAGCGCGCGATCGCTGTAGTGTTTCAAGGCCTCGTAGGCCATCACTGGTCCAAGGTCGGAGCCGCCAATTCCGATGTTGACGATGTTGTGTATGCGCTTGCCTGTAAACTCCTTCCACTCGCCGGTCCGCACGCGCTGAGAGAAGGCCGCCATCCTGTCAAGCACCTCGTGAACATCTGGTACGACGTTATGACCGTTCACCAAGATGGTTGCATCGCCTTGCGCTCGCAAGGCAACGTGAAGCACTGCCCGCTTTTCGGTGCTGTTAATCTTCTCTCCGCGGAACATAGCTTCGATCCGGGCTTGCATACCGGACTCTTTCGCTAGCTGCAGGAGCAGCTTAATGGTTCGTTCAGTAATGCGGTTCTTAGAGTAGTCGAGATAAATGCCCGCAGCTTCGGCCGTCATGCGTGTGCCGCGGTCCGGGTCGGACGCAAAGAGGTTTCGAAGAGACTGCTTGCGGATTTCCTCAGAGTGAACCTGGAGATCTTTCCACGCCGGGCGCTCAGGAAACGGACGAGTGACAACTGGTTCTACGACAGGCTCCATTTCTGTTCTCCTTGCTTCTGGTTCTTGCGTTGCGTTGTGCTGCCGCTGCCACGCCGCTCAGCAGCGCTCTCCCAAAGCCTGAATCCTCCCAGAAACGCGTTCGCGTTATCGCCCAACCGGCAGCCTGCTGGCAACTTCTCAAGGCGCCGCGCGTTGCCCCCACCAAGGACGACATCGTCCGGCTCAAGGGCCGTCGCTAGCCGGGCCACCACATCCGCAACATAACGCCGCCACTTGCGTTTGCCGACGCGCTCCAACCCCCGCTTCCCGACATAATCTTCGTACGTATGCTTCTTGTAAGGCAGATGCCCAAGCTCCATCGCCTCGATGATTCCGTCCACAATCATCGTGGATCCCAGCCCGGTGCCCAGGCCCAGAAAGAGCTTCTTCCCGCCTCTGTAGCTTCCTAAAGCCTGCATTGCCGCGTCGTTAATCAACTTCACCGGCCTCGCGAAAGCTGCTTGAAAATCAAAACCCACCCAGCCGCGTCCCAGATTGTACGGCTCCGCTATTGGCCGATTGCGAAGTACGGGTCCTGGATAGCCAATCGTGACAACATCATAGTTCCGCTCTTCGGCGATCTTCTGAGTCTCCCTGGTCATCGTTTTCGGAAGCAGGGCTGGCCCGGACTCGAAGCAACGAGGCTCATTGTGGCCTTGGGCGAGAACCTTCACGTGTGTGCCGCCGATATCAACAACTAATACCTTCATCCAGAGCGTTCCTTCTTCTTAGCCGGCCTTTTCAAGCTCCGCGCTCTTCGACGCGATCACACTCATCAGTTCGTTCCACGACTTTACGAACGACTTGGCCCCGTCATCCTGCAGCTGAACAGCTAGGGCGTCAATCTCAATGCCGCTCTTGGCGAAGTTCGACAATACAAAGTCACTGTCGCCCCCGTCCGCGGGCAGACCAGCGCCAAGTTCCCCGTGATCCGCAAAAGCCTTCAACGTCTCCTCCGGCATGGTGTTCACAGTCAAGGGCGCGGCCAGCTCTTTGATGTATAGGATGTCGGACGCCTTCGGGTCCTTGGTTCCCGTACTGGCCCAGAGCAAGCGTTGCGGACGAGCCCCGAAATTGTAGACGCGTTGCCATCGGTCCGAGCTGAGCAGTAACCGGTACGAACAATAGATGCGCTTCGCGACCGCGATACCGAGCTGGTTACGGAGGGCACCAGATACCTTGCCCATTACAGCGGCATCCCAGCGGCTGATAAATACCGACGCGACGGAACCAACATTCGCGTTCAGTCCAGCATCGACACGCCGCTCAATACCCGGCAGGAACGCTTCGGCGGCCGCGAGATACTGCTCTCGTGAAAACAGCAGGGTCACATTCACGGAAACGCCGGCGAAGATCGCTTCCTCTATAGCGGGCAGGCCTTCTCTTGTGCCTGGAATCTTGATAAACCGATTCGGTCGCGCTGCGCGCGCAAATAGATCCTTGGCAGCGGCTAACGTGTTCACTGTGTCGTGCACAAGCAACGGTGAGACTTCGAGAGATACCCAATCGTCGACCCCGTTGGTGCGATCGTAAGTGGGCCGAAGCAAGTCGGCAGCTTGTGTTATATCTTCCAACGCCAGCTCGAAGAAGAGCGCCTCATGTGACTTTCCCTTCCTGCGTTTCCTGCGGATCGGTGCGTCGTAGCCCGTGCCGGTCGTAATTGCGCGATCGAAACTCGTAGGATTCGATGTAAGCCCCGTGACCGATAGTTCTTCGATATATCGCTTGAGCGTCCCGCTGCCCAGCAGCTCTCGAGCAATGTTATCGAGCCAAAGACTCTGGCCTAAATTGTGAAGTCGTTGTGTCGCTTTCATCTTCAGCTTTATGCGATTGACCTATAGAACCAACATAATGATTTCATTTCGTTGGCAGAAGGCCGCTCCTGGTAATACGATCTATTCCCGAAGTGAATAGATCGCGGCAGCAATGGCGAGAACAACGACCTTCGAAGAAGGTACTACCTACAGGCGATTGCGGCTTCGACTACTCCCGCGCTCCATCTTTCGCGGAGCCGGGAGGAACCTTACTGTAGATGTATTTGCGCCAGATGGTGAGAATCGGTATCGCGATCGAACAAGAGAAAAGGAAGGCGATCATGCAGCCCAAACAAATACCGCTGGCCCACCCAAGTGAGACAATGACACGTCCTCAAGGCCACTGCCGGGGGTCATCGCCGGAGAGAGCCCGATCGAGGTAATAGGCTGCGCTTATCAAAGCGAGATGAGTGAGGGCCTGGGGAAAGTTTCCGAGGTGCTCGCCGCTGGCGCCGAGCTCTTCGGAGTAGAGACCGAGGTGATTCGCATAGCTGATCATCTTCTCGAACATCAATAGAGCTTTCTCAACCTGATGTGAGCGAGCAAGGCATTCGATGTGCCAAAATGAACAAGCAGTGAACGTGCCTTCCGTTCCCTGCAGGCCATCCACCGCTATGGCGTTGTTCTTGTAGCGATAGACCAGGGCGTCTTCAGTAAGGTCCGCTTCGATTCTCTTCAAGGTTGCAAGCCAGCGCGGATCGACAGGACTGATGAAGCGAATGAGCGGCATCAGCAGCGCCGAGGCGTCGACAAAATCTGCGCCGATATGGGCAACAAACGCTTGCAAGTCATCGCTCCAAAACTGCTCAAAGACGCTTTCATAGATTGTGGTGCGCGGGATTTCCCAGTCGTGGAAGGGTGCAAACAGAGAACACTTCTGAGCCAGGCGCAGAGCTCTGTCGACAGCAACCCAACACATCACGCGGGAATGCAGAAAATGCTTGCGGCCGCCGCGCACTTCCCAGATGCCTTCATCAGGCCGGGCCCAGTTTTGCGCAACCCAGTCGATGAGCCGACGGATTTGTTTCCATGCGTCGTACGAGAGGGCGTTGCCATATTTGGTGGCGAGATAAACAGCGTCCATGAGTTCGCCATAGATGTCGAGTTGCAACTGGTTGCTAGCCGCGTTCCCGATACGAACGGACCGAGAAGTTCGATAGCCTACGAAGTGATCGAGCGACGTTTCGTCCAGGTCCTGACCTCCATTTGCCCGATACATAATTTGCAGAGGACCTTCTTTGGCGTCAACTGCCATTCGGTCGCTGAGCCACGACATGAAACGACGGGCTTCTTCCGTGTAGCCGAGGCGCATGAACGCATAGAGAGTGAAAACTGCGTCGCGAATCCAGGTGTAGCGGTAGTCTCAATTGCGGACGCCGCCAAGTTGTTCCGGCAGACCAAAGGAAGGAGCAGCAATGATGGACCCGTGTTTTTCACTTGTCAGAAGCTTCAGCAACAATGCGGAACGCGCAACCATTTCGCGCCAGCGACCTTGATACGTGGACTGAGCGGCCCAATTTCGCCAATATGCGGATGTATCCGAGAATTCCCGGCGAACGGTTTCTTCCGCAATGCGAAGCGGTGGGTTGTGACCAACTCCCCATTCAAAGATGAACGACACCTCTTCCCCTGGATCGAGCGAGAAGGCGGATTCTCCATCGGGGCCGTTGATTTCCAAAGGAGTGCGGCCAATGAGACGAACGGTGGGGCATGCGTGATCTTGCAATGTGAACTCAATTGCATGAGCGTTAAGCTGGTGCGCGACATGTGACTTCCGGCCGTAATCGAAACGCGGACAACACTGGACTCTAAAACGCATCTGGCCTTTTACACTATGTACAGTCCGAACGACTCGATGTCGATCGTGACCAGGATCGACGGGCATAAAATCAGTGATTTCTGCGACGGCGTTCTCGGAGAGATAGCGTGTAACCAGGATGTTGGTGTCTGGCAGATACATCTGCCTCCGGCGATCACCTTCTATGAAGGGAGAAATGGAAAAATGTCCGCCTTTCAGCGGATCGAGCAGAGCCGCGAACATTGTCGCAGAGTCGAAGTCGGGCAGGCACAGAAAGTCGATGGTCGCGCGAGTATTGACGAGAGCCACTGTGTGCAGGTCACCAATAACGCCGTGGTCTTCGATAGGATGACTGGCAGTTTTGGGCACGTTAGTTGCATGCTCCGTCAGCAGGGGTGATCGTTCTTGATGTGTTGGGTTCGAAGGATGGGTGGTCATGTGGCCCCGATAGTAGCCCCGGGCAAGCAAAGTTAACGATCTGACCGTGAGTTGTTGGAAGTCAACGCTTCGCCTAGGGACCATATTGCCGCCCCGAGCAGGACCGCATCTTTCAATAAGAACTGGCCAGGCAATGCCGACAAGGCTGGAAAGCCACCTAGACTGGGTTCCCATCCGGGAGTTGAGAGCAAGAACGAAAGCGTAGTCAAAAACATCGGGATCGCGAGGGCACTGCCGATCGCGGATGCTTTTGGCGACCAAGGCCGAAGAGCGATCAAGACTGCGATAGCAAGTTCGACAACTCCGAGTCCGACGGAGAACTGCCGCACACTCCAAATGTGATACATCCAGCCAACAGCGGGCTGTGCGCCACGAGCGGCTGAATGCCTTTTGCCTCGTAAACGGTGAACTTCATCATTCCAATCCAGCCAATTACGAGAGCCAGTCCATAGCGAAGCACTCGAGATCCGAAGGTCATCATTCTCGACGCGAGCTCCTGCGTTGGGCCGGCGGAGATTGATGTTGAATACGTCATATTTGTACCTTTCCTAGCTGTTTACTTCCATTGGGTCTACATTTGGGTAGGCCCGCATACCTGACTTGTTGAACGTTCACGTGCTCGCGACAAATGCTATCGTGACCGCGAGTTGGTTTATCTTTTCTCTTGAGGTTGAAGCTGTTCGGATATCTGATCTAACATCCGACAGTCTTGACCGCGCTGCCCGGTATCCGCAATGGACGATGCAGCCGTGTGTTTTCGGCAGGAGTGCATGACTGGGGATGCCGTTTCCTGATAGCGTCAGCGTACGGGCGAGGAGGCCCGCACGATGGCGCAGGAATGGATGAACGCGCAGGACGAACTGGAACAGTTGCGGCTGCGGTTCGAGGAGTTTCGGAATGCGCAGACATCGCGAGGACGTTTGCCCGAACGGTTGTGGAGGGAAGCGGCGGATTTAGCCGCGCGTTACGGTCTACAGCAATTTTCTGTCGTGAATCAGGGGCGACACTGAAGGACAGAGGTAGTATTTCGCCATACCGCACGCCCTATCCTTGGATCTTCGCTGCCGGATTGTGCAGGCCTGCCAGGCCGGTGAATTGACGCAACCCGAGAT
>DATIMM010000190.1:0-3365 GCA_035475295.1 Bryobacteraceae bacterium | reverse complement strand
AAGATGGCCGCATTGGCGCCGATTCCTAACGCGAGGGAGAGGACCACGGCGGCAGTAAAACCGGGACTCTTGGCCAACGTACGGAAAGCGTAGGCGAAGTTCAAGCTGCGAAGCATACGTCAGATAAGGCACGCCGGCTGCCATTGCGAAATGTTCGCAACAGCTAGATTTCAAAGAAGCGATACTGTACTACCCTTCGCCGGTGTTCGAGTTTGGGACGACTCCGTCCGGATTCGAACACCGGTCCTGCCCAGGTCGGGCTGGCAGCTTCGTTTGTTCTACAGGAGTCGAAAGGAAGATGGCTTCAATGAGCGCTGGCCTGCCATGCGGACCTGCTCACTACCTGCTCGGATTCGTTACGTTTCGTCGAGGACACAGACATCCACTCAATAATCGCCCGGTGAAATCTCTGGCGTCGTTTGAAATCGGGATACTGGTCCTCATTACGCGCAAATCCCAAATGGCTTCGGTTGTAGCGAATTCCCTTTTTAAGCGCGCTAGTTAAAGCCGATGGATCCACCCCGATCTGTGCCAGCGTAAGAATCGCAATTCCATCGCTATACAATTCGAGTTGCTGCATCGCCGGGCTTTCCTTCCGACTTCGCGCGAGTTGATACTGTTCCCACGTGTACTCATGCGCTATTTCATGGGCCGCCAGCGCCTGCAACTCCTGCGCGTTCCAAAGCGCCAACCCGGACGCTGAGATCAGCAGCACGCTCCTTTCATGCAGCGCGATAACGGCTGCGGGCACCTCGACCACTTTGACAACGTAAACTGCATCACGTCCGTGGAGACGGAGCACTGGCTCGAGTGACGCCAGTTTCTTCCGTTCCGAATCGCTCAGCTTTGTAACCTCTCCGTCTCTCGGCAGGCACCGAATGACCTGGGCTTTCGCTTGCTCATTCAAGGCAGGCGGCCTGTTCACTTTGAGATTCCGCAGGAGTGTGTCCGGTGTCGTACCCAGAAAGATTTGCAGTGCGGGTTCCGGTACAACAGCCGCCGAAACACACGAAGCGAAAACCAATAAGACGACTGGAAATTGGTAAGCCTGATGGCCGGAACTGGGGTAAGATACAAGCCTAAAGAACTCTGGGCGGAGCGTCATGGCCCACGCTAGAGCCGAAACACTGGAAAAGTCCTTTGCAGATCAGGAGGGCGGCTGAGAACACTCGAAGCATTTTCTTAGAGATCGGCTAGCGAATTCTATGCACGCCGTTTACGAGTTCGGAAACTACCAGCTTGACCCCGCAAGCCGTCAATTAACACGTGATGGGGAAGCAGTCCCCTTGACCCCGAAGGGATTCGATTTATTACAGCTGATGGTTGAGAGCCGGGGACGCGCTCTGTCTCGGGATGAATTAATTCGCGCTTTGTGGGCTGACGCTTTTGTAGAAGAAGCGAACCTGTCGTACCAGATTTCGGCTCTTCGGAAGGCTCTCGGAGACAAAGGCGCCGGTTATATTGAGACGTTGCCGCGGCATGGCTATCGCTTCAATGGAAGCGTTGCTCGGTTGGAACTCCCACAGCCGCCCGTGATCGCGGAAGAAAAGCCGTCTTCTGTCTTGGGCAAATCATCCAACCGAGGGACATTTCCCTTCAAGTGGTACTGGACGGCGGCACTCTTCGGCACCGCAGCTGTCGCAGCCTGGATCATTTATAGCAATGGCCGAGGCGAATTTGCGGGCCTTGAGACTGCTCCGCTACCCCTCACGTCCTACCCGGGATACGAGATCCAACCCAGTCTCTCCCCCGACGGAAGCCAGGTCGCATTCTCCTGGGACGGCCCGGATAGGAACAATTTCGATATTTACGTCAAACTGGTGGGACCGGGAGAACCGGTGCGGCTGACGAAAAATCCCGCAGTAGATCAAGATCCCGCTTGGTCACCCGAGGGCCGCTCTATCGCGTTCCTCAGGTATTCAACAGAGCACGAAGCAGCGATTTACCTCGTTCCAGCGCTAGGTGGCACAGAAAGGAAGCTGGCAACCGTGACCACGCCTAACTTCGCCTATGCCGGCATATCGAATCTGACCTGGACTCCCGACGGTAAGTATCTCGCCCTTGGTTGCGTTGTCGGGACTTCTCAACCTTCAGGCATCTGCCTGGTCTCGGTCGACACTGGCGAACGGCGGCGCGTGACATCGGCCCTGAAACGACTCGGCGACTACTGTCCTAGATTCTCGCCAGATAGGCAATGGCTTGCCTTCCTTCGAGCTGTTGGATACTCTGTCGGAGACGTGTACGTCCAAAGACTCACGTCGGAGCTGGCGGCCGCTGGGGAACCAAGACGGCTGACCTCCGATGATGCTGTGCTTCCGGGTGTTGCGTGGGCGCCTGACGGGAAAGCCCTGCTGTATTCAGTCGGAAGGACGTGCGGAACTTCCAGCCTCCGCGCGATTCCATTCCATCCTGCCGGGCAATCGGATCGGTATAACTCCCGCCCGGCCTCGTTCGGCGAAGGTGCCACTGCGCTCAGCATCTCGCGCAACAACCGCATTGTGTACGCGCGGGAGTTCCGGGATTCCAACTTATGGAGAGTACAGATAGTTGGAAACCACGCGTTAGAGCCAGTTCTGTTTGTTGCTTCGACACTGGATGACGCATGTCCCAACTACTCAGTTGACGGCAAACGATTTGCCTTCGCTTCGAATCGATCTGGATATCAGGAACTCTGGACGGCTAACTTCGACGGCTCGCAGCCCACTCAACTCACGGACTTGCGCCGGCCATTAATAACGGCGAACCCTCGTTGGTCGCCAGACGGCAAGATGATTCTTTTTAACTCGGCAGATCAACGGCAGTCCGATGTGTACACCATCAGAGTTGACGGCGGCACCATTGAGCGCCTCACGAGCAGTCCGGAAAACGAAGTGGAGACTCGATGGTCCCGCGATGGTAAATGGATTTATTACTCATCGGACAAAAGTGGACGGTTTGAAATTTATAAGATGCCGGCGCGGGGTGGTGGCATGCCGGTTCAGCTCACACACGACGGCGGAATAAACCCGAATGAATCTCCCGACGGCCTCAGGCTGTATTACGCGAAACAGGCGACATCTCCGACTTCAATCTGGACGGTCCCCATCGGGGGCGGTACCGAGGTCAAGGTGCTGGACGGGCTCAGCTATTCCCTCAATTTCGCGGTTGCTGACAAGGGAATTTACTTCCTGTCCATCGGAAAAACTCCGAATGACTCCAATCTTGAGTTTTACGACCTACAGAAAGGTAACCGAGCCCGGCTTCGCACCATCGATAAGGGTTGGTTTTTCGGGATGGCGCTGTCGCCCGATCAGCGCTCGCTTACCTACTCGGTGATCGACCAGGCTGGCAGCGACCTGATGATGGCCCAGTATTCCCAGTGACTG
>DATIMM010000189.1:0-8759 GCA_035475295.1 Bryobacteraceae bacterium | reverse complement strand
CTGAGGGTCGGGCGGGGGTCGTTCCGTTAATCTGAACTAAATCGGCAGGTGGGCGATTCGGGTTTCCGTTGAAGAACGTTCGCAGTCGAGCGGCCGCCGCTTTACCCACGGTCTTTGCCAGGTCCTCGTCCGAGGTTTGCTTTACGCGCTCCAGGCTTCCGAAAGTTCGCAATAACTTCTCCACTGTCTTCTGGCCGATGCCGGGAACTTCATGCAGCTCGGAAGTAAGCCGATTGGCGTTCCGCCGCGTCCGGTGAAAGGTAACGGCGAAGCGGTGCGCTTCATCCCGGATTTGCTGAACCAAGTGCAGAATCGGCGAGAACTTATCGAGAATAATGGGCTCGTCTTCCTGCCCATAAACATAGATCCACTCCTCCCGCTTCGCGATCGAGGCGAGTGGCTGATCGGTCACGCCGATCTCCTCCAGCGCCCCCGCTGCCGCGTGTAGCTGGCCAAGGCCGCCGTCGATAAGGACCAGTCCTGGAAACGGCTGCTTTTCCTCCTGCAATCGCCCATACCGGCGTGTCACCACTTCCCGCATCGATGCGAAATCGTCGTTGCCTACCACCGTGCGAATGATGAATTTCCGGTAGTCCGACTTCTTCATCTTGCCGTCTTCCCAGACCACCATGCTCGCGACCTTGTCTGTTCCCTGGATGTGCGAAATATCAAAGCACTCAATCCGGCGTGGCGCTTCCGGCAGGTTGAGCGCCTCCTGCAACGCTTCTTTTATGGCGGTGGAGGACGGCTTCATCACTCTGAACCGCTGTTGGAAGCTATGCTTCGCGTTGGTCTCCACCAGGGCCAGCAGCGCTTTCTTGCTGCCGCGCTGCGGAGTTGCGATCTCTACCCGTTTGCCTCGGCGCTCTGAAAGAAATTCCTCCAGTTCATCGCGGTCCTCGAAATCCGCCGGAACGTGAATATGGCCGGGAATGAACGGCTCATTCAGATAGACCTGCTTCAAGAGAGCCTGGAAAAATTCGCCGGGAAGAAAGTCCATCTGGTCTTCCCAGAAAAACTCGCGGCGGTCCACGATCTTGCCGTTTCGCAGGTGGAATAAGTTGACGGCCACCAAGGGCGGCTCGGCGTGGTAGGCAAAGATGTCGGTGTTGTCGCCTTCGGCGGCGGCCATCTTCTGCTTTTGTTCCATTTCGCGAACCGTCGACATCAGATTGCGTAGACCGGCAGCTTCCTCAAAGCGCATCTCCTCGGCCGCGGCCTGCATACGCTTTTCTAACTCGTCGGCCAGGTCACGATGCCGTCCCTCCAGAAACAGACGCGTGTCATGGACAGCAGCAGCGTACGTCTCATCGGTCGTCAATCCGCCAACGCACGGCCCCAGACACCGGTAAATGTGATATTGCAGGCAAGGATGGGTGTGCCTGCGCGAAAAGTCGATCTTGCAGGAGGGAACCTTGAAATGGCGATGGAGGAAATGGACCAAACGATAGGCCAAATTGCCCGGGAAAAAGGGCCCGTAGTATGTGGCGCCGTCCTTCAGAATCCGGCGCGTCACGTACACGCGGGGATATTTTTCGTTCGTCAGTTTGATGTAGGGATAGGTCTTATCGTCCCGTAAGAGGACATTGAAGCGCGGCTTATATTGCTTGATGAGGTTGTTCTCAAGCGCAAGCGCCTCCTGGTTGTTATCGACCTGAATAAAATCCAGGTCGCGTGCTTCCGCGATCAAACTTCCGGTCTTTGCCTCTGCTAAGCGGTCCTCGTTGAAGTAGCTTCTTACACGACTTCGTAGATTCTTCGCCTTGCCTACGTAGAGTACTTTGCCCTCTCCGTCTTTGTAAAGGTAAACGCCAGGGTTGGTGGGAAGCTGCGCTACTTTCTCCCGAAGTTCCATGGCAGCTATACTTTAATTGTGACACGTAGTTGGCGATACGCCCTCTTGCTGACAGCAATATCAGTCACTCCGTTGTTCTCCCAAAGCACTTCTGCACGGCACTCGGACAAGGAAGGGAAGCCCGCTCAGGAATCTTCTAACCCGGCTCCCGGCTCGCAACTGCCTCCCTCGGAGGACCTGCCGCCAGAAGAGGATCAGTCGCAAGCGCCGAAGAGCTATGCCTTCAACCCTCTGGAATCGGAGCGTAACCTAAAAATCGGCAACTTCTACATGCACCAGGGAACGCCGCGCGGATACCGGGCGGCGGTCGGCCGCTATTCCGATGCAACGAAATACAACCCGACGTCGCCCGAAGCGTTTTTCAAATTGGGCGAAGCGGAAGAAAAGCTGAAAAATAAGGACGCCGCAAGATCGGCGTTTCAGCGGGTAGTCAAGGTAGCGCCGGATTCGAAGCTGGCCCGGGAAGCGAAGAAAAAGCTCTCCAGTAAGAGCTAACTTTCCAGCTTCATTCCTGCCTTCCGGAGAATGACTTGCCGGAACATCATCTTCGTGAGTCGTTCTACGCCGGCGTCCCAATCGGGAAACAAATCCACGTATTGCGTTCTCCTCGCTATCTGGCGGGGGACTTCGCAGTCGTCGAGGCGTATTGGCACCAGAAAGATATCTTCCAGCGGAACCCTGCCGGCGAGATCGAGAGCGTAGCGAAGTTCGCAATGGAAATGTCCCCGCTTTACAGCCGAACGACGGGAAAAGCATCCCACGAAGAAGTCCGACAGCTCAATAGCCCGTTCAATTGCACGCGGCCAGTTTTGTCCGGGGACCAACTTCTCCTGGTCCATCCAGGGCTCAAATCCAGCCTTCTGCAATTCCATATAAAGTTTTGTCGCCTGCGCGCGGTCCTCTTCGGCGTAGGCCAGGAACACTCGTATCCGTTGACTGGGCACGAAGGTCACGCGATTTTCCCCATCCAGATGGAACGAGCCTAGACCGTCGATGTCAATCGAGGAGTCTTCGCGCAAGCAACGTTCAATCAGTCGGAACAGGGTTCGTTTGGTCAATTTCCCGTTCACCGCTTGTCCTTCGAAGCCGGCGGTCGTGGGGAGACAGGTTTCTCTGGCTTGGGCGACTCCTGCACTGGTACCGGCGATCGCTTTAGATCCTTGATGAGGTGATACACGAAGTTATCCACATCGTCTGCCGCCTTGGCGCGCGACAAGTGGGACTCCTTCGCGAGGAGCGCTGCCAAATCGAACTTGTCCATTGGCCTCAAACTAGTGCATTGTGGGGAGCGACGGGATGTCTTCCGAACGGCGGTTTGGGTCGTGGCACCACCAAGCCTAATAAAGACAGAGACTTACATGGGCAGCGATTTTTTCAGGTCCGTTGTGAACGCTTGCGGCCCATGCAGAGAAAAATTGCCCTAAGGACGCGGATGCCTGCCCCGCATTACTATAGTTAGAAACAGGTGAATCGCCCGCTGGGAACGCAATCTACTCCGGCGAGCCGTTCCAATACACTATGCCAACCTACCGTTCCCGAACGAGCACCCACGGACGCAATATGGCCGGAGCACGCGGACTCTGGCGCGCTACGGGCATGACCGATTCCGATTTCGGAAAGCCGATCATCGCCATTGCCAACTCCTTTACCCAGTTTGTGCCGGGCCATGTTCATTTGAAAGATCTTGGCCAACTGGTGGCGCGGGAAATTGAGCGCGCAGGAGGCGTCGCTAAGGAGTTCAACACAATTGCCGTCGATGACGGAATCGCCATGGGTCACAGCGGCATGCTGTATAGCCTGCCGTCACGAGAGCTCATCGCCGATGCCGTGGAGTACATGGTGAATGCTCATTGCGCCGATGCCCTGGTCTGCATCTCGAACTGCGACAAGATTACGCCGGGCATGTTGATGGCGGCGTTGCGACTTAATGTTCCTACCGTGTTCGTTTCCGGAGGGCCGATGGAAGCCGGAAAAGTGACGAGCGGAGACATGGTTAAAACGGTGGATCTGATCACGGCAATGATTGCTGGCGCCGACTCCTCGGTCAGTGATGAAGAAGCGCTCGCGGTTGAGCGGTCCGCCTGTCCCACCTGTGGCTCATGCTCCGGAATGTTCACGGCGAACTCCATGAACTGCTTGACGGAGGCACTGGGCCTGGCACTGCCCGGCAACGGAACTGTTCTAGCCACGCACTCGGACCGCAAGGAGTTGTTCCTGCGCGCAGGCAGAGTCGTTGTCGATCTCGCCAAACGATGGTACGAGAAGGACGACGCGTCGGTACTGCCGCGCAGCATCGCTTCGTTTGAGGCTTTTCAGAACGCGATGACGCTGGACATCGCCATGGGCGGCTCCACCAACACGGTTTTGCATCTGCTGGCAGCGGCGCAAGAGGCGGGCGTCGATTTCACTATGAAGGATATCGATGCGCTCTCGCGGCGTGTACCCAACTTGTGCAAGGTTGCGCCTTCGGTGTCGAACGTTCATATGGAGGATGTTCATCGGGCGGGCGGCATCATGGCAATTCTCGGCGAACTGGACCGGGCTGGCCTGCTGAACCGTGGCCTCCCGACGATTCACTCGCCCAGTCTCGCCGCAGCGCTCGATCAATGGGATGTCAAGCGCACTAGCGACGAGCAGGTAAGGACCTTGTACCGCGCCGCGCCCGGGGGCGTGCGGACCACTGAGGCCTTCAGCCAATCGCGCCGCTACAACGAACTCGATACCGACCGCGCCAAGGGAGCGATTCGTGACGTAGAACACGCCTTCAGCAAAGATGGAGGGCTCGCGGTGCTCCATGGGAACATCGCCGAGGAAGGATGCATCGTGAAGACCGCCGGCGTCGATGCGGAAAACCTGGTCTTTACCGGGCCTGCCCGCATTTTTGAGAGCCAGGAGGCTGCAGTAGAAGCAATTCTCGGGGACAAGATTGTCGCAGGTGATGTTGTTGTGATCCGGTATGAGGGCCCCAAGGGCGGGCCGGGCATGCAGGAAATGCTTTACCCGACCAGCTACTTGAAGTCAAAGCACCTGGGCAAGGCCTGTGCGCTTGTCACGGATGGACGTTTCTCGGGTGGCACGTCAGGGCTATCGATCGGGCACGTTTCTCCCGAAGCGGCAGAAGGCGGCGCGATTGCGCTCCTGCAGGAAGGCGATCTGATTCACATCGATATTCCCGGACGTATCATTCGTGCCGAGGTTAGCCAGAAGGAGCTCGCTGCACGACGGGATGCGATGCTCGCTAAGGGAGCCCAAGCCTGGAAGCCGCTCCACCGCGACCGCCACGTCTCACCGGCTTTACAAGCGTATGCGGCCTTGACTACAAGTGCTTCGCGCGGAGCCGTGCGCGACGTGACACAGATCACGCACCGCGATACGCCGGTACCGGCTTACGCGGTCTAAGTTCGCGTTCCTTAGACAGTCTCCTTCGAAAATCGGCGTGATCCCGTTGCCGCTTGCCAGCAGGTCACGGCGTTCCGCCAGCCGGATTACTGGCTTACGAGCAACAACCACAGGCGTCGCCCCGCAGTGCCCGCCGGCCCTCGATCCAGAGGATCGGAACCGCTAGAAGCGCCGCGATCGGGTCTACCCAGCGAATGTGAAACATTGCATTTATTAGGAGGCCCCCGGCCGTAAGTGCCGCAAGATAAGCGCACGTTGCGGACTGCACGGCATCTGCCTCTAGAGCACGGTTTCCAATTTTGCGCGCGGCTTTACGCTTTGCTCTTGCCAATAGAGGCATGATTGCAAGGGCAGCAGCCATAAGAGCAATTCCGGTCCAACTCGTGTCGGGCTGAACACCTCTGACAAGAGTGGCAATCGACTCCAGGCAAACCACGCCGGCAAGCACGAACAACAGAATGCCAGCAGTACGAGCCGCTCGTTCTGGCGAGAGTGCAAAGGACGGTAAGAATTGAAAGAGCACAACGCTAGCTGAAAGCAGTTCCACAAAGCTGTCCGAACCGAACGCCAACAGCGCGGGGCTTTGAGATTTGTAGGCGGAGAACAAGGCTACGCCGCACTCGACGAACATCCACGTAAAAGTCAGCATTTGGAGTCGAACAATGTGCCGGGATGTGCTGTGGTCAGTGCTGAATCGAGCGTCGGCCCGAGTTGTGAAGCGCGCATCGATCAGAGGTGGCTTATGCACAATCGCTTCCTGACGCTTTCTAATTTTCACTCGCCCCGCAATACTTCCAATGGCCGCTGATCTAAGATACGCACGCTAGCCAGCCATCCGGCTACGTTTGCCAGCAGAACAGTGCCCATGACCACGAGAAGCAACGAGAGCCAATCGAAATCGAACGATGTGTCGATAAACTTGTCCGAAATAATCTTTGTAAACCAGTTGGCTAGCACTCCACCTACAAAACCCGCCACGGCGCCGATGATCGAGAATTCAATGGAAAAGATGCTGGTGATCCGGCGTCTAGTCGCCCCCAGTGTTTTGAGGATCGCAACCTCGCGCACCCGCCGGTAACGGGTCCCGGCCACACTGGAGGACAGAATGATAATTCCGGCCAAGATGGCAAACAGGGCAAGGAAGCGGATGACCACCGCTACCTGGTCCACCGCTTCCTGTATTCGCTGCAGCACATCGGCCAAGTTCATGACCGTCACGGTGGGAAACCGCTCAAACAATCCCTCCTCAACGGAAGGAATCTTTCGGGGATCGACGTTTACGGCACCGTAGTAAACCAGTGGCAGACGTTGGATCGCCGCTTGCGGAAATACAAGATCGTAGCGGACCAATGCGCGGGAAGAACGTCCGAACACCGCAACCAGGGGTGCGTCTACGGTTTGGCCGGCCATTTCGAACCGCAGATGATCGCCCAGCTTCAGTCCGTAGTAACGCGAGGCATCCTCCGACACGGCTAGCTGCGGCACCGCAGTCTGAGCGTTCCACCACTTCCCTTTTTTTACTTCTAAAGCTTCAGGCAGGGAAGTCGCAGTCGTTATACGGACCGTTCGCAGCTGGTTCTTTTTCCTGGTCGTCAGCGTCATTGAATCCACGGGAACGCCATTCTTCGCTACCATCCGCGAAATAATGTAGCCCACCAATCGTACGGGACCTTTCACACCGTCCTGCGACTCGATAAATTGAGTAACTCCGGGCGAATTGCGCACATCCAGCAGGAACAGGTTGCCTGCTCGCCCCGGGCCTTCACTTCTCACTTGGCGCAACACAGTCTGTTGCAGAAGATAGGTGGTCAAAGTAAACATCACGCCGACGCCGAGCGCCACCAGCACCGAACCGGCCTGATTACCGGGCCGGTACAAGTTGGCAAATCCGTGCCGGAAGATGGGGGGCAACATCATCCGGGAAAGCCGGATCACCTGGCGCATGGCCCATAGAAGCGCGACTGCAGCAAGCGCCAGAAGTACAAGGCTCGCACCGAGCCCCCCAATAAAGTACAGACCCATCTTCCAGGAATCGCTGAGCCAAACCGCTATGGAAGTAAACCCGAGTATGATCAGCACCATTCCCACAAGGCTGGGAATTCGCTCTCGCCATCGCCTACGACTTTCTTGGGCCGCGTCTTCCATATTTCGACGGAACACCAAGGCAGGACGCACGTTGCGTATGCTCATCAACGGCGGCACCGTGAACAGCAGAGTCGCCAGTATGCCCAGGCTCATGCCTTGCAGACTGAACGTCCAATCCCACGGCACGTCCGGCAACAAGGAAAATACTTTTTGCATCAGCAACGGGAACGACCTCTGCACAAGTGCGCCCAGAGCCACTCCCAACAAGCCGCCGATCAAGCCCAACAAAAGCGTCTGAATGGAGTAGATCTGTATGATCTGCCACGACCGCGCGCCCATCGCTTTCATAATCGCGATGGTGTCCATCCTCTGCTGCAGATGCGAATACATCGCCATCGCCACACCCAGCGATCCGACGATCAACGCGATCAATGTAACAAGGCTCAGAAACTTGGTTGTGTTGTCGATAGCCTTGGCCACGGAAGGATCGCCTTGCCGGTAATCGGTTATCGGAGCTCCCGGCAGGATCTGGGCCACACTGGACTTCAGCCGCTCTAGATCAGCACCCGGCTTCAGTTTGAATAAAAATCTCTGGGCCGCACGGCTGCCGAATTGAATCAGCCCAGTCCGTTGTAGGCCGGCCCGCGTCATGAGTATGCGCATGCCCGGACCGAACCCCGAAGCCAGGCGATCCGGCTCGGTGACGATGGTTCCCGCTATCCGGAATCGTTTGCCGCCGATCCTGACACTGTCGCCGGGCCTTACTTTCAAGCGCAGCAATAGCTCCGGGGTCACGACGACAGTGGAATCGTCGTTCACCAGGGCATGCAACGGAAGCGCCGGTTCTAACGTAAGGTGCCCGTAGTAGGGATAGAAGCGCGGATCCACGGCCTTTACGGACACCATTTGGGGCACCTTTACATCGTCCGAGGCTGCCATGGAAACCGTTTCCGTCACTTGCGTGGCTCCCCCATACTGCCGTCCGAGCGCAGCCAGTTTTTGAGCCTGTTCGGCCGTTGGCAACAGCCAGGTCTGGGCCTGCAAGTCGGCGGCTACCAATTGCTTGGCATTGTGCAGCAGCATACCCTTGAAGGCATAACCAAATCCCTTCACGCCGCTTAACGCGGCAACTCCAATCGCCACGGCAACGATGACAAAGATAAATTTTGCAGGCGAGGCACGTAGCTCCCGCCACGCAATATTCGAAGCTCGCTTCGCAAACATATCTAGGCTTCCTGCGCGCTTGCCACAAGCTCGTCGCTCGAAATCCGGCCGTCGTGCAGCGTGATCACGCGGTCCGCATACTCCGCCAACTGCCGGTCGTGCGTCACCAGGATCAGGGTTGTGCCCTCCTCCCGGTTGAGTTGAAGCAGGAGTTCCATGACGTGATGCCCATTGGCGCTGTCCAGATTGCCAGTGG